>CP048485.1:2262500-2562500 GCA_025560025.1 Agrobacterium tumefaciens
TCTATGCCCCCGCCGATATTCCGCCCCTGTCGAACACCGTGCTCCACGCGCTTACAAGCGTAATCCATCCCGTCCTCCTGGCACGGGAAGACATCGGCAATTTAGCAACACGTTGCGATCAACTCGTCGATTTAATCGATGCGGGATTGCGCAATCCGCTTGCTAAGTGACGATTCCCAATTTACGTCACCTTCTCGCAATTGCTTGCGAAGCGCTAAAGCCTGCGCTTCTATGCGCTTGGCGGTCCGGACAGAATGAGCGAATCGGGTCCCTGTAAGGCCTTCGCCTGTCGTGTCTGTTTCCGGGACGCGCATCCGCCGAGCGACATTGCGCTTAAAGTTGAATGCGACCCATACGCAGGGAAGAACAATGAGCCGACGTATTTTACCCCTATTTGCTTCTCTGTGTGTAACCGCGGTTCTGGCGGGATGCAGCGATGGCGGCGAGAGCGGCCAGGCCGCTGGCCAGGGCGCCGAGCGCCCACCTTCTCCGGTCAGCATCATCCTGATGAAGACCAGTGAATATCCCCTGACCACCGTTCTTCCAGGCCGTGCCAGCGCGTTCCAGACGGCGGAAATCCGTCCGCGCGTCACCGGCATCATCCGCGAAATTCCCTTCAAGGAAGGCAGCGAGGTCAAGCAGGGCGATGTTCTCTATCAGATCGAGGACAACACCTATCTGGCGGAAGTGGCACAGGCCAAGGCAAGCGTGGCGAAGGCCGAAGCAAGCGTTCCAAGCGCCGAGGCGAACCTTGCCCGTTACGAGCGGCTGGTCAACAGCGGCGCAACGCAGATCGAATATGAAAACGCCAAGGTGACGCTGCTACAGGCTCAGGCCGATGTGGCCCAGACCAAGGCGGCGCTGGAAACGGCTGAAATCAACCTCGATCTCACCAAGGTCCGCGCGCCCTTTGACGGCATTACCAGCGCGACCGCCTTCAGCATCGGCAACGTCGTGACGGCAAACCAGACGACGGCTTTGACGACGCTGCGCCGCATCGATCCGATCTATATCGATCTGATGGAATCCAGCATCAATCTCCTGCGTCTGAAAAAGGCGATCTCGTCGGGCCAGCTCGGCGGCGATACGAAGGAAACGGGTATTCACCTGACCCTGGAAGACGGCACCGAATACAAACATGACGGCAAGATCGACATGTCGGACATGGCGGTGAGCGAAACCACCGGCACCTTCTCCATCCGCGCTCTCTTCGAGAACCCGGACGATCTCCTGCTTCCCGGCACCTATGTCCGCGCCACGCTGACCATCGGCAAGGAAAAGGGTTTCCGCATTCCGCAGCGCGCGGCAAGCCGCAACGCCAATGGCGAACTGACCGCAAAGTTCGTCTCGGCGGAAAACAAGGTGGAAACCCGCACTTTCCCGTCCAGCCAGCAGTCGGGCAATGCCTGGCTGGTGACGGAGAACATCAAGGATGGCGACAAGCTCATCGTCGACGGTTTCCAGTGGATTGCCGACGGTGCGACGGTCGCGCCGGTTGAAGTGACCATCGACGATCGCGGTATCGTCGTTCTGCCGCAGCAAGCTCAGCCTGCCGCCGCCCCCACGAAATAAGCATGAGCACGAAACCCTCGGTCGAAGCTCGTAAAAGGTAAGGCAGGACTGCCATGGCCCATTTCTTCATCCGGCGCCCCGTGTTTGCATGGGTTATCGCCATCGTCATCATGCTGGGCGGCGCCCTTGCGATCTGGACGCTTTCCATTTCGCAATATCCCGATATTGCCCCGACGACGGTACGCGTCAGCGCGACCTATAATGGCGCGAGCGCCGAGACCGTCGAGAAATCGGTGACGACCATCATCGAGGACGGCATGACCGGCCTTGACGACCTCACCTATATGACCTCGTCATCCTCCACCGGCAGCGCCGAAGTGACACTGACCTTCGGCAACAGCATCATGCCTGACATCGCGCAGGTTCAGGTGCAGAACAAGCTGCAGCTGGTCCAGTCGCAATTGCCCGATACCGTGCAGCAGCAGGGTATCCAGGTCAGCCGCTCCACATCGAGCATTCTGATGGTGGGTGCGCTTATCTCGACCGACGGCAAGCGCAATTCGGCCGATCTCGGCGACGTCTTCTCCTCGCGTGTCGAAGACCAGATCAAGCGCCTCGAAGGCGTGGGCAGCATCAACGTCTTCGGTTCCGAATATGCGATGCGTATCTGGCTGGATCCGTTCAAGCTCAACAAGTACCAGCTGACCACGGCCGACGTGACAAGCGCGATCGAAAGCCAGAACACCCAGGTTTCGGTCGGTTCACTTGGCGCCGTACCCGCCGTCAAGGGCCAGCAGCTGAACGTGACGGTGACGGCACAGAGCCAGCTCACCACCGTTGCCGATTTCGAATCGGTCATCCTGAAAGTCGAGAAAGACGGCGCAACCGTTCGCCTGAGCGACGTGGCCCGCATCGAAATCGGCCAGGAAACCTATGGTGGCGATTCCCGTTCGAACGGCCGTCCCTCTGCCGGTTTCGCGGTCAACCTCGCCACGGGCGCCAACGCGCTCGATACGGCAGCGCGTGTAAAGTCGGCGCTTTCCGCCGTCGAGGGTTCGCTGCCCGAGGGGGTTTCGATCGAATATCCCTATGACACGACACCCTTCGTGAAGCTATCGATCGAGAAAGTGGTGCATACGCTGATCGAGGCGATCATTCTCGTCTTCGTCGTGCTTCTGGTGTTCCTGCAAAATCTCAGAGCCACCTTCATTCCGATGATCGCGGTTCCCGTCGTGCTTCTCGGCACCTTCGGCGTGCTTGCACTGACAGGATATTCCATCAACACGCTCACCATGTTCGCCATGGTTCTGGCCATCGGCCTTCTCGTCGACGACGCCATCGTTGTTGTCGAAAACGTCGAGCGCATCATGTCGGAAGAGGGCCTGTCGCCGGTCGAGGCAACCGAAAAATCGATGGGTGAAATCACCGGCGCGATCATCGGCATCGCGCTCGTGCTGACGGCCGTGTTCATTCCGATGGCATTCTTTGGCGGATCGACCGGCATCATCTATCGCCAGTTCTCGATCACCATCGTTTCGGCCATGCTGCTTTCGGCAGTGGTCGCCATCGTTCTGACGCCGGCGCTTTGCGCCACGATGCTGAAGCCGATCGACCATCACAAGAAGCAGCGCGGACCGGGCGCCTGGTTCAACCGCGGCTTCGGCAAGACGACGGACGGTTATGTTTCCTCCATCGGCTACCTGCTGAAGCGGCCTCTGCGCGTGATGATTATTTTCGCGATCGTGATCGGCGGCTGCGCCTGGTTCTTTTCCAAGCTGCCCAGCTCGTTCCTGCCGCAGGAAGACCAGGGTGTGCTGCTGACGATCATTCAGACGCCGACGGGTTCGAATATCGAACGCACCAACGAGGTGGTGAAGCAGGTCGAAAACTACTTCCGTGAAAAGGAAGCCAACAATGTCGAATCGGTTTTCGGTGTTCTGGGCTTCAGCTTCAGCGGTTCCGGCCAGAACAACGCCATCGTCTTCACCAAGCTCAAGGATTTCGCCGAGAGAACCGCACCGGACCAGCACGCAGCCGCCATCGTGCAGCGTGCGATGGGCACATTCTTCGGCTTCCGCGATGCGCAGGTGTTCCCGCTTCTGCCGCCGGCCATTCAGGGCATGGGCACATCGAGCGGTTTCTCGATGTATCTCGTGGATAGCGGCCGTAACGGCACAGAGGCACTGACGGCCACGTCCAAGGAGCTGATCGCGCTTGCGACCAGCAATCCGAAGGTCAGCTCGCTCAGAAGCGACAGCCAGGACAACGAAACGCAGATGAAGATCATTCTCGATCAGGAAAAGATGGGAGCCATGGGGGTCGATCTTTCCTCCGTGAACCTCATGCTGTCGACGATCTTTGCCGGCCGGGATGTCAACGACTTCACCCTCAACGGTGAACTCAAGCCGGTCTATGTCCAGGGTGATGCGCCTTATCGTATGCAGCCGGACGACCTGAAGTTCTGGTATGCCCGCAATACCAGCGGCGAAATGGTGCCCTTCTCCTCCTTCAGCGAGGTGAAATGGGTCAATGCGCCGCCGTCTCTCGCCCGTTTCAACGGCACGGGTGCGATCTCGCTTGAAGGCACCGCCGGCGCGGGTGTCGCGTCCGGTGATGCGATGGACGAGATGGAACGCCTGACGGCGAGCCTGCCGGGCGGTTACACCGTGGCATGGCAGGGCATCTCCTATCAGGAGCGGCTTTCGGGTTCACAGGCTCCGATGCTCTATGCGCTGTCGGTTCTGATCGTGTTCCTCTGCCTTGCCGCCCTTTATGAAAGCTGGTCGATCCCCTTCTCGGTCATCATGGCCGTGCCGGTGGGCGTCCTCGGTGCTCTGACCGCGGCCCATTTCTTCGGCCAGTCGAACGACGTCTACTTCAAGGTGGGCCTGCTCACGACAATCGGCCTTGCCGCGAAAAACGCGATCCTGATCGTCGAATTCGCCAAGGAACGGCAGGAGCACGGCTTGAGTCTGCTGGAAGCGACACTGGAAGCGGCGAAGCTTCGTCTGCGTCCGATCATCATGACATCGCTCGCCTTCATCCTCGGTGTCGTACCTCTGGCGATTGCAACCGGGGCAGGTTCCGCCGCGCAAAATGCAATCGGCATCGGGGTGCTGGGTGGTATGCTTTCTGCAACACTGCTCGGAATTTTCTTCGTTCCGTCCTTTTTCGTCATCATTCGTCGCCTTTCAAGGCGTTAACAAAACAAAAATGGGCTGTGCCAACCGTTAATACGCTGCTAGAAATGTTGCCGATTTGGCAAATGCACGTTTCTACGGCATATCGACCGCGCAGCCCATTTGTCAGCAAGCCGCGCTCGGTAAGCCAACCAGAGAATTGGGAAAACTATATGCTGTCTATTCGCGCTACTCTTCCCCTGACAATGCTGCTGCTTTCAGGCTGTGTTGTTGGACCCGACCACAAGACGCCGGAAATCCAATTGCCGGGAAAGTTTGCGGAAGCCGGAAAAACCAGTAATGGCGACATCAGCAGCGTTGCATGGTGGACTGCTTTCAACGACAGCCGTCTGAACGGTTACGTTTCCACCGGCCTCGCACAGAACCTCACCGTGATGCAGGCTATCGAGCGCATCAATCAGGCGCAGGCCCAGGTGATCGTGGACGGCGCCGGCGGCCTGCCGAGCCTGACGGGCAGTGGCAGCCACACGACCAGCGAGACCAAGGGCAGCTATCGTGACGTTCCCGTCACCAACGTGTCTTCCGGCAGCCTCAGCGTTTCCTGGTTCCTCGACCTCTTCGGCCGCTATCGCCGGGCAACGGAAAGCGCCAATGCGTCGCTCGATGCAGCTTACTCCACCGTCGACGTTCAGCGTCTGACGCTGATTTCATCCGTCGCCGCTGCCTATATCGACGTGCGCTATTATCAGGAACGTCTGGCGATTGCCCGCCAAAACCTGGGCTCACGCCGTGAAACGCTCGATCTGACCAAGCTGCAGCTCGAAGCGGGTGCCGCCTCGCGCCTCGATGTCGTCCAGTCCGAAGGTCTGGTCAATTCCACGCTGTCACAGATCCCCGGCCTCGAAACCAGCTTCCGCAAGGCCGCGCATCGCATCGCGACCCTGCTCGGCATGCCGGCCTCGTCGCTCATCGCTGAACTTCAGAAGGGTGCACGCCAGCCTGTTGCCCGCGCAGTGCCCCGCACCGGCATTCCGGCTGACCTGATCCGCAACCGTCCGGACATCCGCGTCGCCGAACGTAATCTCGCCGCTGCGGTCGCCACGATCGGTGTAACCGAGGCGCAACTTTATCCGAGCATCGAGCTTGGTGGCGCGATCACCCCGAGCTACAATTTCCTGAGTGGCGGCGGCAGGGGAACGGCCAATAGCTGGTCCTTCGGTCCGAGCCTCACCCTTCCGATCCTCGACGGTGGCAGACTCCGCGCCAATGTCGACATCGCCAACTCACAGGCACGCGAGCAATATCTCGTCTGGAAGGCGACCGTTCTCAACGCGGTGGAAGAAGTCGAAAACGCCCTGGCCGCCATCAATCGCGACCAGCGCACCGTCGACGCTCTGAGAAAGACCGTCGCCTCCTACCAGGAAGCACTGCAGCTCTCGACCGCCAGCTATCGCGATGGTGCATCGTCTCTGCTCGACGTTCTGGATGCCCAGCGCTCGGTCTCGGACGCGCAGGCAAACCTTGCTACGGCGATCCAGACGACCGCGCAGGACTATGTCTCGCTCAACGTGGCTCTCGGTGGCGGTTATGCCGTTGGACAGCCAGCCCCGAAGAAGTCAGCCGGCCCGACCGTGGCCGCCGCGAAGGGCATGTAAGAACGGCCCAAAAAGGCAAACAAAAAGCCCGCGTCTTTCGACGCGGGCTTTTTGTTATTCAGGGCATAAAAAAAGCACCGGTCACCCGGTGCTTTTTGTTTAACCAGCCATCAGGCTCAGCTCTTGGCGCGCTCGACGTAGGAATTGTCTTCCGTCGCGATGACCACGCGGATGCCGGCATCGATATGCGGCGGAACCATGGTGCGGATACCGTTGGAAAGGATTGCCGGCTTGTAGGAAGAAGAAGCCGTCTGGCCCTTCACAACCGGTTCCGTTTCCATGATTTCCAGCGTTACGTGGCGCGGCAGTTCGACAGCCAGCGGATTGCCTTCGTGGATGGAAAGAACGCAGGTCATGCCTTCCTGCAGATAGGCCTTCTGGTCGCCCATCGTGTCGACGTCGACAACAACCTGATCGTAGTTTTCCGGGTTCATGAAGTGGAAGCCTTCGCCATCTTCATAAAGGAACTGGAAGTTCAGGTCTTCGACGAAAGCGCGCTCGACCTGCTCGGTGGTGCGCCAGCGCTCGGAGACCTTCACGCCGTCAACGATGCGGCGCATGTCTACCTGCGTGACCGGCGTGCCCTTGCCGGGGTGAAAGTTCTGCGCGGTAAGAACGACGTAAAGCTTGCCGTCCACGTCGAGAACATTGCCCTTGCGGACGGATGAGGCGATAACCTTGACCATATGACTTCCTTGTAACTCGATGAAATGCGTCGTAAAGGACTGCGCGGCAGCACCGGCCCCGGCAGACGTTTTGTCTTTTTTCTGGGGCGCAACTACCTTAAATCCGCGCGAATTGCCAGCCTTCTACAGCAATTCGCGAAAGAGTGCCTAGCGGTTTTCCGCCCGGAATTGCTTTAAATGATGCGATCAGGCGTTTTGCGGGCCGTTTATCCGCAACAGGGCCCGCAGGGAAGACGGAAAAGAAAAGAGAAATGGGCTCGAACAACGAGACAATGTCGCCATGGTGGACGCCCGATGTTCACGCAGACCGCCGCGCTTTCCTGCTTGGACGCAATGCGATCCAGTCGGCGTTTCGCAGCCATTTCGCGTGCGCCGATTTTCTCGAAGTCGACACCGCCACGCTGCAGATTTCCCCCGGCAACGAGGCACATCTGCACGCCTTCGCCACCCAGGGCCTGACATCAGCCGGCGACAGCGCTCCGCTCTATCTCCACACCTCGCCGGAATTTGCCTGCAAGAAGCTGCTCGCGGCCGGTGAAGAACGCATCCTCTGTTTCGCCCATGTTTACCGAAACCGGGAGAGAGGCCCCCTGCACCACCCGGAATTCACCATGCTGGAATGGTATCGGGTCGGTGAGACCTACGAGACCCTGATGACGGACAGCGCCGACCTTCTTGGGCTGGCCGCCGAGACCGCCAAGACGAAAAACTTTACCTATCGTGGCCGCAGCGTCGATCCGTTCCTCGAACCGGAACGCCTGAGCGTTGCCGAAGCCTTCGAGCGTTATGCGGCAATTGACCTTCTCGCGACCATCGGCCGGAACGGTGAAACGGACGAACGGCATCTCGCCGAAAGCCTCACCAATGCCGGCATTCGCGTCGCCGATGACGACACCTGGGCGGATATGTTCAGCCGCGTGATTGTCGAGCGGGTGGAGCCGGAACTGGGCTTTGGCCGGGCAACCATTCTTGACGAATATCCGACCTGCGAAGCGGCTCTTGCCCGCAAATCGCCTGATGATGCGCGGGTGGCGGAACGTTTCGAGCTTTATGCCTGCGGCGTGGAACTTGCCAATGCCTTCGGCGAATTGACCGACGCTGCCGAGCAGAGACGGCGTTTCGAAATGGAGATGGCCGAGAAGCAGCGGGTTTACGGCGAGACATATCCGCTGGACGAGGATTTTCTCGCAGCACTGGCGATCATGCCGCCGGCTAGCGGCATAGCACTCGGCTTCGACCGGCTGGTAATGCTGGCAACCGGGGCGCCCCGCATCGATCTCGTCATGTGGGCACCCGTCGCGGAATATGGTCGATGACAAGACTTGAAACTATCAAGACACCTGAAGCGCTTCTCGAAGCCGGGCTTATCAAGACCGAGGCGCTCGAGAGCCTTCGTGCGGTCACGCAGCGTTACGCGCTCGCCATCACGCCAACAATGGCCGGACTGGTGGACAGCCGGGACCCGCAAGACCCCATTGCCCGGCAATTCGTGCCGGATGCCGCGGAACTCGTCCATCTCCCCGAGGAGCGGGACGATCCGATTGGCGATGATGCCCATAGTCCCGTCCATGGCATCGTTCACCGTTATCCCGACCGGGTTCTTTTAAAGGCAGTGCATGTCTGCCCCGTCTATTGCCGTTTCTGTTTCCGTCGCGAGATGGTTGGGCCGCAGGGCAACGGCATGATGAGCCCGGAAGAGCTGGACGCCGCATTCGACTATATAAAAGCCAACCCGGCCATCTGGGAGGTCATCCTCACCGGCGGCGATCCGCTGGTGCTCTCCCCGCGACGCCTTTCCGATCTGATGAAGCGGCTGAAAGACATACAGCACGTCAAGATCGTCCGCTTCCATACCCGCGTGCCGGTCGTCGATCCCGACCGCATCGACGGGCCACTGATCGAGGCGCTGAAGGCCAGCGGCAAGACCACCTATGTCGCCCTGCACGCCAATCACGCGCGCGAACTCGGGCAGGAAGCCCGAAGCGCCTGCGCACGGTTGATCGATGCCGGCATCGCCATGGTCAGCCAGACAGTGCTTCTGAAGGGCGTCAACGACGATCCGGCAGTTCTGGCCGATCTGATGCGTGCCTTTGTCGAAACCCGGATCAAACCCTATTACCTGCATCATCCCGATCTTGCGCCCGGAACCAGCCATTTCCGGCTGACGATCGAGGAGGGCCAGCGAATCGTTTCCGCCCTGCGCGGACATGTCTCCGGTCTATGCCAGCCGACCTATGTTCTCGACATACCGGGCGGCCACGGCAAGGCCACGATCGGCAGAAATGCGGCCGAAAAAACCCGCGATGGCTGTTATTCCGTCTCTGATTTCAACGGAAACGATCATATTTACCCACCGCCTGCATCTGGCGGCGATTAAAACAGGCATAAAAAGCCCGCCGCGCCGGGCTTTTTGCGACGGCCTCGAGCGAAAACAAAAATTTCACATTTCAGCCCCTCTCCTGTCATCATAAAGAAAAATATTCTACCTATAACAATCAGCATTGATTTTAGTGGTGGTCTGGATTATCAGTGTGGAACTGGAGAACGAGTCTCCTGATTCTGGGCCAACACCAATACAGGGAGTGTGTCATGTCAAAATATATCAACATCAACGCAATCCTTGGTCTTGAGTCCTGGAATGCTGGATTTAAATCCACGTGTTCCCGCTGCTGTCGAATGTGACCTGACGGTCTCAATTTCCTGAAAATCAGTTCGACAACATGCTGTGTTAATGAGCCACAGCGGGAGTATATCTATGCAAAAGCAAGTTATTGAATTCGCTGGCGAACCCGTCGGCATCGTCATACCGGACAACGACCGGCTGAAGTTCATCGCGGTGAAGTTCCACGTTCACGATCTGGACGAGCAGAAGTTCGACAGCGCAGACGACGTGCGGATTGCAATTCGCGATCTCGTGCGCAACCGGAACCTGGCTGCAGTCGCCTGATGCGGGAAAAATCTCGTCCGCTCGCAGCCCCGTCAAAACCAGAGCGCGCCGCATATCGGATCCCGAATATCGGGTCGATGGCGCGCTTTTATCTTGCCTGACAATTCGTCTACTGGTCTGTCAGAGACCATCCTGGGTGTATCAATACGCCCGGCGCTGAGTTGAAATGGCTTTTCCAAATCCGAATTAGAGTGCCAAACTCCAAGCGTGCGCTCTCGAAGCTCCCACCTCTCCCATTCCTGTGCTCGTCAACAAGGAATCTAGCCAGCACAAGTCCTTGGCTGGAAAGGTCTCTCCACCACGCAGACACGCGTCGCCTGAATTCCCGTCACAGGCGCAGAATCAGTGCCGAGCGTGTGATTTCGAAACGCGCGTCAGAACGCGGTGAATGTCAGCGTCGTCAGCGAGCGAACGATCCCCGGAATATTGACGATGTGCTGGTTGATGAACTTGCCGATATCCTCTTCCTGCGGAAGATAGATTTTCAGCAACAGATCATATTCGCCGCTGGTGGAATAAAGCTCGGAAACCAGTTCCGTTTTATAGATGGCATCGGCGACATCGTAGGTCTTGCCGGGCTCGCATTGAAGCTGAACAAAAATGGGCTTCACGGACATCTCCCGTATTGGAACTTGCGGTGCATGGCGCTGTTGGCCACACGTCATGGCGCACTATTGGCTTAGCCGCGCCGGTCTTGCAAGACCGCCCACAGGTTTACGCCGAAAAGTCTCATCCGCCACCGCCTGTCCCGGCAGCGGCCTGCGCAACGATCCAGCTTCGGAAACTCTCAAGCGGCGCATACCCGGCGCGATCCGGCATGCAGGCGAGATAATAGGCCTCTTCGCTCTGCACCTCCCCCGCAACCGCCGCAACAAGCCGGCCGCTTCGCAATTCCTCCTCGATCATGAAGGAAGGAATGAGCGATACCCCAACGCCGACGCTCGCCGCCTCGGCAATCGTCGTGAACTGATCGAAAAGCATGCCATGCACATTGTCGAAACGCACATCATGGCTGCGAAACCATTGCTCCCAGGCATCCGGCCGGGTCGTCATGTGTAAGAGCGGCATATGCAGCAGATCAGCCGGCTGTGAAAGCCCGTGGCGCTGCCTGAAAGCCGGGCTGCATACCGGAACGACTTTTTCATGCATCAGAAACACAAGTTCGGTTCCCGGCCAATGCGGCAACCCGAAATGGATCGCGGCATCGACGGTATCGGTTCGGAAATCGAATAGCGATGACCGCGTCAGAAGATTCACCGAAACACCCGGATGACTGGCGATGAAATCGGGCAGGCGCGGCACCAGCCAGCGCGTACCAAAACTTGGCAGAACCCCGAGATTGAGCGTGCCGCCATCCGGATTGGCGCGCAGATTAAGCGAGGCCGTCGAAATGCGCCGCAGCGCCTCACGGATTTCCCGCGCATAACCTTCTCCCGCCCGGGTGAGCCGGATCGTCTGCCGTTCGCGCAGAAACAGCGCCACACCGAGCTGCTCTTCAAGTGCCAGGATTTGCCGGCTGACCGCCCCTTGCGTCAGGCCAAGTTCCCTTGCGGCGGCGGTCACGCTGCCGGTGCGCGAAGCGGCTTCAAAAGCCGCCAGAAGCGAAAGCGACGGCAAAAAGCGGCGCGGCGGAAGAACCATATTCCCTCACGGAATGAACTCTTGACGATATGTCGATATTCAACAGGAGTTGCAGCTTGTAAAGTCTCATAAACAAGGGCTTGCCACTCATACGAAAAACAAATGAACTCGCCCGGGAAATGGTGGAACGATGTATAATGATCCCCGCTCGCACGGTCTCTGGGAAAAGACCGCGCCGCAACCGCCGGTAACGCCCGCATTGGAAGGCGCTGCGGTTGCCGATGTCGTGATTGTCGGCGGCGGCTTCACCGGACAATCCGCCGCCCTTCATCTTGCGGAAAAGGGTGTGGACGTCGTTCTTCTCGAAGCAAAAGAAATTGGTTTTGGTGGCGCGGGTCGCAATGTCGGCCTCATCAATGGCGGCATGTGGGTCATGCCAAAGGAGCTCCCCGGCGTACTGGGTGAGACCTATGGGGAACGGCTTCTCGGTCTTCTCGGCGATGCGCCATTGCTTGTGCGTGAACTGGTGGAAAAACACGAGATCCCCTGCGAGATCGAAAAGAACGGCACGCTCCATTGTGCCGTCGGTGAGAAAGGGCTCAGCGAAATTCGCGAGCGCTGCAAACAATGGGCAGCGAGGGGGGCGCCTGTCCGCGTCCTAAATGCTGACGAAACGGCGAGACGCACCGGCAGCACCGCCTATTCCGGCGCGCTTTTCGATACGCGCGCCGGCACGCTTCAGCCGCTTGCCTTTGTACGCGGACTGGCTGCCGCCGCACAGAAAGCCGGCGCGCGGCTGCACACCGCAAGCCCCGTCGTGGCAACCGAGCGCAGCGGCGGAAAATGGGTGGTCAGGACGGCTCGAGGGTCGGTGACCGCAAACTGGATCGTCGTCGCCACGGAGGCCTATAGTACCGGGCCATGGCAGATCGTCCGTGACGAGCAGACCTACCTGCCCTATT
This sequence comes from Agrobacterium tumefaciens, assembly GCA_025560025.1. Classification (NCBI taxonomy): domain Bacteria; kingdom Pseudomonadati; phylum Pseudomonadota; class Alphaproteobacteria; order Hyphomicrobiales; family Rhizobiaceae; genus Agrobacterium; species Agrobacterium tumefaciens. The sequence continues at coordinate 2,274,984 of CP048485.1, forward strand.
TCAACTTCGCGACCAGACCGCTCAGCGACAATGTGCGAAAGAGCATTCTGCCCGGCCGCGAAGGCTGCTGGGATACGAAGGAAATCCTGTCATCGTTCCGCATGGACAAGGCCGGCCGGCTGGTCTTCGGCAGCGTCGGCGCCTTGCGCGGCCCGGGGGCCACCATTCACCGCGCTTGGGCGAAACGATCCCTGAAGCGTCTTTTTCCGCAACTCGGCGAGGCGCAATTCGAGTGCGAATGGTACGGCCAGATCGGCATGACCGACAATGCCGTGCCGCGCTTCCATAAATTCGCGGAAAATGTCGTCGGTTTTTCAGGCTATAACGGCCGGGGCATCGCACCCGGCACGGCCTTCGGCAAGGTGATTGCCCACCACATTCTTGGCGACATCCCTGAGAACGAGTTACCCCTGCCCCTGACGGAGCCGAAAGCGCAGGCCTTCCGTGCGGTGAAGGAAGCCTATTACGAGGCGGGCGCCCAGATCGCTCATTTCGCTGGTGAACGCTTCTGATTCCCAAACCGAAAGCCGCCAGTGAAGGCGGCTTTTTCTTCGGCATCGATATATTCTTGAAAATATAATGATTGCCCTATAGGCCTATCGATATATTCATCAGGATATCTCGAACCCGGGGGACACACCATGACACTCTTGCGTCGCAACTTCTTCAAAACCATCGCCGCGGCGACATCCTTCTGGATGGCGGCATCCTTTGCGGTCGTTCCCGCCCATGCCGCCGAAAAAGTCACGGTTTTTGCAGCCGCGAGCATGAAAAACGCGCTTGATGCCATCAATGCCGAATGGGCAAAGGAAAGCGGCAACGAAGCGACCGTTTCCTACGCCGCAAGCTCCGCCCTCGCCAAGCAGATCGAGCAGGGTGCGCCGGCGGATATCTTCATTTCCGCAGACCTTGCATGGATGGACTATGTCGCCGACAAGAAATTGATCGATAGTGCAAGCCGCTCCAATCTGCTCGGCAACCGCATCGTTCTCGTCGCTCCCGCCGACAAGGCAAAGACAGTCGACATCAAGCAGGGCTTCGATCTCGCCGGACTGGTCGGCGATGGTCGCCTCGCCATGGGCGCAGTCGACTCCGTTCCCGCCGGCAAATACGGCAAGGCAGCACTGGAAAAACTCGGCGTCTGGTCCTCGGTGGAGAGCAAAGTGGCCGGCGCAGAAAGCGTGCGCGCAGCGCTCCTGCTCGTATCGCGCGGTGAAGCGCCCTATGGCATCGTTTATCAGACCGATGCTGCCGCCGACCCGGGCGTGAAGATTGTCGGCACCTTCCCGGAAGAAAGCCATCCGCCGATCATCTATCCGGTTGCCGTTCTTTCCGAGGCGAAATCGCCGGCGGCAAAATCCTATCTGGATTTCCTGAAGTCCGCGAAAGCGACGCCTTTCTTCGAAAAGCAAGGCTTTACCGTTTTGAAATAAGCTCATTTCAGGCCCGCTTCCCGGCGGGCCATGAAACATGACGATTGCAGGATACGGCATTGCATTGGTGGACACTCAGCCCTGAAGAATGGACGGCGATCAGGCTCAGCCTTTGGGTGTCCTCCATCGCCATGTTCGCCAGCCTGCCCTTCGGCATCGCGGTTGCCGTGGCGCTGGCCCGCGGCCGCTTCTGGGGGAAGTCGCTGCTCAACGGCATCGTGCACCTGCCGCTCATTCTGCCACCCGTCGTCACCGGTTTTCTGCTCCTGGTCCTCTTCGGCCGCAGGGGCGCAATCGGCCAATTTCTCGATAGCTGGTTCGGCATCGTCTTTTCATTCCGCTGGACAGGGGCAGCCCTTGCCTGCGCCGTCATGGCCTTTCCCCTGATGGTCCGCTCAATCCGCCTCTCCATCGAAGCGGTGGACCGCAAGCTGGAGGAGGCCGCGGGAACATTGGGAGCGAGCCCGTTCTGGGTGTTTCTCACCGTCACCCTGCCCCTGACGTTACCGGGCATCATCGCGGGCATGATCCTCGCTTTTGCCAAGGCCATGGGCGAATTCGGCGCAACAATCACCTTCGTGTCCAACATTCCCGGCGAGACCCAGACGCTGTCTGCCGCCATCTACACCTTCACGCAGGTTCCCGGCGGCGACGCAGGCGCATTGCGGCTGACCATCGTTTCGGTGGTGATTTCCATGCTGGCTTTGCTCGTCTCGGAGTTTCTGGCCCGTATCATCGGAAAACGGGTAAGCATGGAATGACGCTCTCTGTCACCACCCGCCATCACCTCGGTTCCTTTTTGCTGGACGCATCGTTTAGCTCTGAAGGCGGCGTCACGGCCCTGTTCGGGCGTTCCGGTTCCGGCAAGACCTCGATGATCCGCATCATCGCGGGTCTGCTGCGGCCCGATGAAGGGCAGGTCTCGCTGGATGGCGAATTGCTGGCCGATAGTCAGAAACGCCTGTTTCTGCCGGCGCATAAGCGTCGTTTCGGCTATGTCTTTCAGGAAGCACGGCTGTTTCCCCATCTCAGCGTTGTCCAGAACCTGCATTACGGCAAATGGTTCGCCACGGAAAAGGCGAAGGACGCGAATGAAAACCGCATTGTCGAGATGCTGGGCATCGGCCATCTTTTGCAACGTCGCCCGGACAAACTTTCCGGCGGCGAAAAACAGCGCGTCGCCATCGGCCGCGCCCTTCTGTCATCGCCCCGATTGCTCTTGATGGATGAACCTCTCGCCTCGCTGGACGAGGAACGAAAGGCAGAGATCATCCCCTATCTCGAACGGCTGCGCGATGAGACGAAAATCCCGATCGTCTACGTCAGTCACTCCATCCAGGAGGTCGCCCGCCTCGCAGACCGCATCGTGGTGATGAAGGATGGCAAGGTGGAGGCGCAGGGAAAAGCCGCAGACGTGCTGTCGAGACCGGATTTCAGTGCCCACCTCGAAAGGCGTGAAGCGGGCAGCATCCTTTCCGGGCGCATCGAAAGTTTCGATGAAAGGCATGGGCTTGCCGCCGTAAGGCTCACCTCGTCACTCCTGCAGGTTCCGGCAAAAAGCGGAAAACCGGGAATGGCGGCCAGGGTGCTGATACCGGCACGCGATGTGATGCTGGCTTTGGTAAAACCGGAAGGACTGAGCGCGCTCAACATTCTTGAAGGCCAGATTGCCGGCATCTCTGCCAGCGAAGACGGCATGGTGACCGTTCAGGTGGATTGCGGCGGCGATATCATCCAGTCGCGCATCACCGATCTGTCACGCGAGCGCCTTCAGCTGGACCTCGGAAAACCCGTGCATGCGATCATAAAGTCGGCGGCTCTCGATCCGTATTAAAGGCGGCATCCGGATTGCGGTTGGCCTCGAGCCAGTCGATATCCGGGCTCAAAGCCTCGTTCATCCGCTTTTCCATACCACGATAGCGCCCAAGCAGTTCGGTGCCGAATGCAGTCAGCGCAGCGCCACCCCCCTGCTTGCCGCCCCGCTGTGATTCGATGACCGGCTGTTTGAACATATGGTTCAGCGCGTCGACAAGCAGCCATGCGCGGCGATAGGACATATCCATCGCCCGCCCGGCGGCCGAGATCGAACCGGTTTCGACAATCAGTTCCATCAATTCGATCTTGCCGTGCCCGAGACGCTCGCCGGGCGGAAAATCGACACGGAGAACAGGTTTCAGCGGTGGGAGTATCTCACTCATCGTTCAAAGACCCCCGCCATGCAGATCGCGATAGGCTTTCTGCGCACCGTGCTGCGGCAAAGCCGTCGCCTCATAGACACCACGTGCCACAGCCCGCGCCATGACGATGGTGGCCAGATGGCAAAGCTCGGCAAAATGGGCGCCGCCCTCGAGCGGCTTCTCGCCGGTCGCAGCCGCGAACATGGTGTCGCCATCGCTCGGCAGATGGGCGGGCAGAACGGCACGCGCCAGCCCGTCATGGGCCATGATGGAAAGGCGATGCGCCTGCGACTTCGTAAGGACGGCGTCTGTCACCACCGCGCCGATCGTCGTCGCGGTCAGGTTCACGCCCTTCAGGCGCAAGGCAGTATGATCGGGCTCGAAACGGTCCGGAAAACGGCAATCGCCGAACTCACCCTGCACTTCAAAAGGCGCAGACCAGAAATGGCGGCTGGTTCCAACAGTTGCAGAACCGAGCGCATTGACGGCGACGATGGCCGCAACCTTATAACCGCCGGAACTGACAGCGCTTGCCGAACCAAGACCGCCCTTGAAGGTGGCGGTTGTCGCACCTGTTCCGGCCCCGACCGTTCCTAGCGCGAAGACTTCGGCACGCGCCGCCTTGAAGGCCGCATATCCCATCTCACGATAGGGCGAATGCAGCCCCCAATCCTTGTCGCCGCCATTCAGCAGATCCATCAGGATCGCCTGCGGCACGATGGGAACGCGGGTGGACCCAACCTGCAGACCACGGCCGATCTCGCGCAGCCCGGCCTGAACGCCGCCCGCCGCATCCAGCCCGAAGGCTGAACCGCCCGAGAGCACGAAGGCATCCACGGTTTCCACCGTCATCGCCGGATCGAGCAGGCCGGTATCGCGCCCGCCGGGCGCACCGCCGAGAACCGAGCCGGAAGCGACAACGGGCTTTTCGAAAACAATGGCGGTGACGCCGGAGCCGAGGGAAAGATCGGTCACATTGCCAACCGAAACGCCATCGATATCCGTCAGAAGATTGTTGCGTGCTGCCATGCCCTTCCCCTTTTCTCCCGGTATCCCGCCGCCACGGGACACTGTCAACGCAAAAGGTGACATGTCCGATGGCGGCGACAGGCCACGATCAGGAGAAAACCGCCGTCCCGATAACGGGTGTCGAGGGGACAGCCATGTCCCTCGGCTCCAGCGGACCGGACAGGAATGCCTGATGGCCAGCCTCTATGCCGCGGGCGAAAGCCTCCGCCATGCCAACCGGATCACCCGCGCCTGCAACCGCGGTATTGAGCAGAACGGCGTCGTAGCCAAGTTCCATCACCGTCACCGCATGGGACGGCCGGCCGATACCGGCATCGACGATCAGCGGTACATCCGCAAATCGCGCCCGCATCGATTTCAGCGCCGTCAGATTGAGCGGTCCCATGGCGCTGCCGATCGGCGCGCACCAGGGCATCAGCACCTTACAGCCGGCATCCAGCAGCTTCTCAGCCACGACAAGATCGTCCGTTGTATAGGGAAATACCTCGAAACCATCGTCACAGAGAATTTTCGCCGCTTCGACCAGCGCAAAAACATCGGGCTGCAACGTGTCGTGATGGCCGATGACCTCCAGCTTGATCCAGTTGGTCTGAAAAACCTCACGGGCCATCTTCGCCGTCAGCACCGCTTCCTTGACCGTGTGGCAACCGGCCGTGTTGGGCAGGATGCTGCGATCCAGCTCACGGATCAGCTCAAAAAACTGGCCGCCCTTCTTGCCACCCGCCGTCTCCCGGCGCAGTGAAATCGTCAGAATATCCGTCTTGCTGGCCCGCACCGCATCGGCAAGCACCGCCGGCGAAGGGTAACGTGCCGTGCCGAGGAGAAGGCGGGAGGAGACCTCGCGGCCATAAAGCGTCAGCATGATCTCAGCCTCCCTGCATCGGCGAGAGAATTTCGACACGGTCGAACGCCTTCAGCTGATAATTGGCGCGCTCTTCCGAATGCACCAGATCACCGTTCACCGCTGTCGCCAGCCAGTCGCCTTCATAATCGAGGCTGGCGAGCAAACCGGCCAGCGTTTCAGCGGCGAGATCAAGCTCGTCGCCATTCACCAGAAGTTTCATGATCCTGTTCCTTTTGAGAGAGAGTTTGGCAGAGGATTTCAGCCGTCTGCCGCGCCATTGCCGGCGACAGCAAAAAGCCGTGCCGGTGCGCGCCGTTGATGAAAATTGTCCGGCCGTCTTCAGTGACTTTCGGCAGATTGTCCGGGTAGGCCGGGCGTATGCCTGTGCCGGTTTCGATGATTTCAGCTTCCAGAAAGGCCGGATGAACGGCATAGGTGGCGTTCAGGAACTCCATCATCGAGCGGGCGGAAATCGCGCCCGTATCCTCTGTTTCGATCATCGTCGCACCCACCATGAAGCAGCCGGGCTCGCGCGGCACGATGTAGAGCGGAATACGCGGATGCAGCAGCCGGACGGGACGGGACAGGGAAACTTCTGACGTGGCGAGATAAAGCATCTCTCCCCGCACACCGCGAAGTCCGGAAATCGCGCCCACCGCCGCAGGGCCGGTGCAATCCATCACCCGGTCGAAAGACTGTTCATCCACCGGAACGCCCATGTGAAACCGCACGCCCAGGCCGCAAAGCCGCTCATGCAGCGATTTCAGCGCCAGGCGCGGATCCAGATGCCCCTCGCCTGGAAAATAAAGCCCGGAGCGAAACCGCCCTGCAAGATCAGGCTCCAGAGCGGCGATTTCCCCCTCATCCACCCAACGATATCCGCTGGTCCTGGATGCGAAACGTGAAAGCTCCGCTTTGTCGCGGGCGGTTGCGATAACCAGCGTGCCATTGCGGACGACAAGGCCGGGGGTCGCCTCGTCCCACCAGTCAAGCGCCGCCTGACCGAGCGATAAGACCGCCTGCGCCGCATTTTCACGCTCGCACCATGGTGCCAACATGCCGCCGGCATAAAAGGATGCGCCGCGAGAAGATTCGGCATTGCGCTCCGAAACCTCGACGGAGACACCGCTCCGCGCCAGTTCGAGGGCCGCCGTTAAACCGGCGACCCCCGTTCCCTTGACAAGGACACGCATTTTATTCGGCATTCGCGGGCGTTGCGAGCGGCATATAAAGCTCGCCACTCTCCTTGAAGCGCGCCGCCATGGCCTCCAGCCCCTCCTTCTGCGCCTCGGCACGGATATCGTGGGAAATCCGCATGGAGCAGAATTTCGGCCCGCACATGGAGCAGAAATGCGCGACCTTATGCGCCTCCTTCGGCAGGGTCTCGTCATGGAAGGACCGCGCCGTATCCGGGTCGAGCGAGAGGTTGAACTGGTCTTCCCAGCGGAACTCGAACCTTGCACGCGACAGTGCATCGTCCCGCACCTGCGCGGCCGGATGGCCCTTGGCGAGATCGGCGGCATGGGCGGCGATCTTGTAGGTGATGACGCCGACCTTCACGTCGTTACGATCAGGCAGGCCGAGATGTTCCTTGGGCGTGACATAGCAGAGCATCGCCGTGCCGAACCAGCCGATCATCGCAGCGCCAATACCCGAAGTAATATGGTCGTAACCGGGCGCAATATCGGTGGTCAGCGGTCCGAGCGTATAGAAAGGCGCCTCGCCGCAGGTCTTCAACTGCTTGTCCATATTTTCCTTGATCTTATGCATCGGCACATGGCCGGGGCCTTCGATCATCACCTGGCAATCCTTCGCCCAGGCGATCTGCGTCAGCTCACCCAGCGTTTCCAGTTCAGCGAACTGCGCGGCGTCATTGGCGTCGGCAATCGAGCCGGGCCGCAGGCCGTCACCCAGCGAGAAGGAAACGTCATAGGCCCGGCAGATATCGCAGATTTCCTCGAAATGCTCATAGAGGAAACTTTCCTTGTGGTGATGCAGACACCACTTGGCCATGATCGACCCGCCACGCGAGACGATGCCGGTGACGCGGTTGACGGTGAGCGGAATGTAATGCAGCCGAACGCCGGCATGGATGGTGAAATAATCGACCCCCTGCTCGGCCTGTTCAATCAGCGTATCGCGGAACACTTCCCAGTTGAGGTCTTCGGCAATGCCGTTGACCTTCTCCAGCGCCTGATAGAGCGGCACCGTGCCGATCGGCACCGGCGAATTGCGGATGATCCATTCACGGATATTGTGGATGTTGCGGCCGGTCGAAAGGTCCATGACGGTATCCGCGCCCCAGCGGATTGCCCAGACCATCTTCTCCACCTCCTCCGCCATGGAGGAAGTGACGGCGGAATTGCCAATATTGGCGTTGATCTTCACCAGAAAATTGCGGCCGATGATCATCGGCTCAAGTTCCGGGTGATTGATGTTGGCGGGAATGATGGCGCGGCCAGCCGCCACTTCCTGACGAACGAATTCCGCCGTGACGAAATCGGGGATTTGCGCACCAAAACTCTCGCCGTCGCGGATCAACTTCTCCTTAACGGCTTCGCGCCCGAGGTTTTCGCGGATAGCGATGAATTCCATTTCCGGTGTGATGATGCCCGCCCGCGCATAGGCAAGCTGGGTCACCGTCTTGCCGGCTGTGGCCCTCAGCGGCTGGTGGCGGACGGAAAATTCAGGCGTCAGGCGCTCGCCGGTGGCAAAGCCATTGTCCTCCGGCTTGACGTGCCGCCCATCATACGCCGCAACATCGCCACGCGCCACGACCCAGTCGTGGCGAAGACGCGGCAGGCCCTTTTCGATCAGAACGGGATGTGATGGATCCGTATAGGGACCGGAGGAATCGTAAACCGTTACCGGCGGTTCGCCCGCCGTCGGATGAACGGCGATCTCGCGCATCGGCACGCGGATATGGGGATGTAAGATGCCGGCTTTGTGGATTTTGGTAGAGGCGGCATGCGGCCCGGTTGTGACCGAAAGCGGGATAGTCTTGGCAGCGATATTCATCATGAGGCTCCAAAGTTTGACAGTGGAGACCCAGTTCGAGCCGGAATGATGGAAAATACCGAAGTGCCGACACCAGACGCCTTGACGCCAGCCGGCCTTCGGTCTTTGCACCGTCCCTACGCCAGTATGAACTGGATCAGGTTCAACGGGTCACTGCGCATAACAGCAGAATCTCAGCCCCTTGTCGGGACACCCCTGGTGAATGGTGAATAGCAAAAGACACCGCCCGGGATTTGTCAAGGGCGCGGATCAATGCTTGGCAACGGTGCGGGAATGTCGCATGCTGCCGTTAGTTGTAATTAACCTAACGGTTTAGGCGAATATTATCGTTTGCAACGTAACGATAAGCACAAACCATCCTGATATGAAATTCATGGGAGATACGTCGGAATGAATGCGACTATTCGTGAAATACTGGCAAAATTCGGCCAGCTTCCCACCCCCGTCGATACGATCGCGAATGAAGCGGATCTTTATGCAGCAGGCCTTTCTTCCTTTGCATCGGTACAATTGATGCTGGGTATTGAGGAAGCTTTCGATATCGAGTTTCCCGACAACCTGCTGAACCGCAAGTCCTTTGCCAGCATCAAGGCGATCGAGGATACCGTTAAGCTCATTCTGGACGGCAAAGAGGCTGCCTGATGAACGTTACCGTAGCGCCGCAGGATGAAACGCTGTCCGCGCGCGCGGGCCGTGTTGCGACAATTGCAACTAAACACGCAGACGAGGTGGATGTCACCGGCCGCTTTCCCGGGGAAGCCGTTGACGCCTTGAAGCGGGAGCGCCTGCTCGGCATTCAGGTTCCTTCTTCCCTTGGCGGCGAAGGCGCCTCCTTGCAGGAAATCGCCGATATCTGCGCCCGGCTTGGCCAGGCCTGTTCGGCAACGGCAATGATTTTCGCCATGCATCACATCAAGGCATCGAGCCTTGTGGAACACGGCGAGACAAGCGCGTGGCATGCGGGCTTCATGAGCCGCATCGCCAGCGAACAGCTTCTGCTCGGCTCGGCAACGACCGAAGGCGGCATCGGCGGCAATCTGCGCAACTCCATCTGCGCCATCGAGGTCGAAGGCGACTTCTGCCGGCTGGAGAAGGACGCCACCGTCATTTCCTATGGCAGCAATGCCGATGCCATTCTCATTACCTCGCGTGCGCACAAGGATGCCGCGCCCGCCGATCAGGTGATGACCGTCTTTCTGAAAAACCAGTACACGCTCGAAAAAACCCATGTCTGGGACACGCTCGGCATGCGTGGCACCTGCTCGGACGGGTTCCTGTTCCGCGGCGAAGCGCCGGCGGTGCAGATCTTCCCGAAACCATTTGCGGAAATCGCCGCCCAATCCATGCTTGCAAGCTCTCACCTGCTGTGGAGCGCCGTCTGGTACGGCATTGCGTCCGATGCGGTGCTGCGCGCCCAGTCTTTCGTCAGAGCCGCGGCGCGGAAATCGCCCGGCACCGCACCGCCCGGCGCGATCCGCCTTGCCGAGGTTTCCACCAAGCTGCAGGTGGTCAAGTCCAACATCATTGCCGGCATCAAAGCTTACGAAGACACCAAGAGCGATGCCGAAAAGCTGATGTCGATGGCCTTTGCAGTCGCGATGAACAATGTGAAAATCTGCTCTTCGGAAACCATCCTGGAGATCATCGACCACGCCATGCTGGTCTGCGGTATCATGGGTTACAAAAACGGCACGCCCTACAGCCTCGGCCGTCACCTTCGCGATGCGCATTCCGCCCGCCTGATGATATCCAACGACCGCATTCTCGGTAATTCCGCCAATCTCCTCCTGGTTCACAGGCAGGACACCAGCCTCTTGGGATAAGACCATGGACATGCAAACATCCTTTCTCGATCGCCTGTTCGAAGAAGGCCTGCTGATTGAAACGGGTGTAGACGGTCTTTACGGTCGCAGCGGCCAGTTCGAGGACGTCATTGCCGCATTCGAACGGCTGATCGACCGCACGGGTGGTGCCGACGGCGCGGAAGCGATCCGTTTTCCGCCGGGCATCAACCGCGCTTATTTCGAAAAAAGCGGCTATATGAAGAGCTTCCCGCAGCTTGCCGGCACGGTCCACTCCTTCTGCGGCTGCGAGCTCGACCATGTCAGCCTGCTGAAAACCATGGATGAGGGCGGCGACTGGACCAAGGACCAGAAAGCCACCGACATCGTGCTGACGCCGGCAGCCTGCTATCCACTTTATCCGACCATTGCCAAACGCGGCGCCTTGCCTTCCGGCGGCGGTCTTTACGACATCCAGTCCTATTGCTTCCGCCATGAGCCATCCAAGGACCCCGCGCGTCAGCAGCTTTTCCGCATGCGTGAATATGTGCGCATAGGCACGGAGGCCGATGTGACCGAATTCCGCCAGATCTGGATGGATCGTGGCGTGGCGATGATGGAAGCTGTCGGGCTTGATGTGACCATCGACGTGGCCAACGATCCCTTCTTCGGCCGTGCGGGCAAGATGCTGGCCAACAACCAGCGCGACCAGAACCTGAAATTCGAATTGCTGATACCCGTTACATCCGCCACCAATCCGACGGCCTGCATGAGCTTCAATTACCATCAGGACGCCTTTGGCCAGAAATGGGACTTGAACCTCGACAATGGCGCCGTGGCTCACACCGCCTGTATCGGCTTCGGCCTTGAGCGTATTGCGCTGGCGCTTTTTGCCCATCACGGTCTCAATGTGAAGCAATGGCCTTCGAAGGTCGTGGAAACGCTCTGGGGCTGATCATCCATGCAGCAGATTTTCCCCGGTCTCGATCCTCAAAATTATGTGCAGCATCCGCTTCATTCCTCAGAGAGAATGTGGCCGGAAACCAATTGCTACATTGATCTGTGGATCGAGGTGCTGGCCGCCAGGGGCCTGCCGCCGGAAGCCATGTTCGGTTTCACCCTGACGCAGGATTTCGAAGGCGACCAGTTCACCTTCTTCAAGGTGCCGCTGGAAGATCTCGAAGCGCTTTATGGCGTTCGTGCCACCGAGCTTGCGATCTTCGACCGGGTGGAAAACCACATTGAGGCGCAGCTGGAGCGCGGCCGCATCTGCCTGATCGAGATGGATAGCTTCTATATGCCCGATACCCACGGGGTGGGCTACCAGAAGGAGCACGGCAAGACCACCATCGCCATCAACCGGCTCGATCTGGCGAAGCGGGAACTCGACTATTTCCACAATGCCGGTTTTTTCCATTTATCGGGCGAAGACTTTGACGGCCTGTTCCAGCATCATCTGCAGGAAACCGACCCGCCATTCTTGCCCTATACGGAATTTGCAAAATTCGCGGACACCAATCCTTCACCGGCCCATATCCGCAAGACAGCCGAACGGCTGCTGAAGTTTCATTTTTCAAGACGCCCTTCCGCCAACCCGGTCAAGGCTTTCGCGGCCGTGTTTCCGGCCCAGGTGGAGAAGGTCGCCGACAGGCCTTTCGGCTTTTTCCATAAATATGCCTTCAACACGCTGCGCCAGCTCGGTGCCAATTTCGAACTGGCGGCAAGCCATCTCGAATGGCTGGACAAGGACGGCTTTTCTGAAGCCAGAGATCATGCATTGCGCATTTCCGAGGTCGCCAAGACCGTACAGTTCCAGCTTGCCCGCGCCGTGACGCGCCGCAAGTTCGATGCGCTCGCCTCCGTGCTCGATCCGGCTGCGGAAGCATGGGATGGCCTGATGGAGAGCCTGGCCGCAGAACTGTCGAACGCGAGCGAGGCCGCGTGAGGACTTATCTTCCGGGTGAAAGCGTGGAATTGCTGAGCGAAGGCTGGACGCTGACGCTGACGCCGGCCAATGCCTTTGAGACGCCGTCCGATATTTCCGCAACCCTTGAAAGCCTCAACGTATCCGTTCCGGGCACAGTGGCGCAGGCGTTGGAAATGGCCGGAAAATTCGACAGCCTTGCCCCGGTGCCCCTGAACGACAAGGACGCCTGGTATCGCCTGACCATGATTTCCGATGCGCGAGAGCGGGCGATCCTGCGCTTCGATGGTCTTTCCACAATTGCCGAAATTTTCTTCAACGGGGAGTTGATTGCGGCCAGCCAGAGCATGTTCGAAAGGCTGGAGGTCCCAGTCAAGCTGACCGGTGCGGACGAGCTGTCGATCTGCTTCCGGGCGCTTGCGCCGAGGCTGGAGAAAACCGGACCCCGTGCCCGCTGGCGGCCGCAGATGATGAACACGCAAGGGCTGCGGCTGATCCGCACCACGGCGCTCGGCTATATGCCCGGCTGGTGCCCGGAAATCCATGCCGCCGGCCCATGGCGACCCATCAGCCTGATAAGGCAGGAGGGTGTACTCTGCACGGTCCGGTCCTCGCTGGATGAAACCGGCACGGGAACCGTCGCTATTGCCGTGGAGACAGGCCGTACCGTGGTAACGGCGCGGCTGACCTGCGCCGGTTACAGCACCGATCTTTCGAGCGCCGAAAACGGCAAATTCTTCGGTGAACTCCAGATACCCGGCATCGAAACCTGGTGGCCCCACACGCACGGCCGACCGGCGCTCCACGAAATCTTTCTGGAGCTGGACGGCGAGCAACACCGGCTTGGCCGCACCGGCTTCCGAAAGCTGGAGATCGATCAAGGCGAAGACGGCGACGGTTTCGGGCTCAGGATAAACGGACAATCCGTCTTCTGCCGCGGCGCGGTCTGGACAACGGCAGATATTGTACGCCTGCCGGGATCGAGGGCGGATTACAAGCCGTGGCTCAAAAAAGCGGCCGAAGCCGGCATGAACATGATCCGTGTCGGCGGAACCATGGCCTATGAGACGCCGGAATTCTTCGCGCTTTGCGACGAACTCGGCATCATGGTCTGGCAGGACGCCATGCTCGCCAACTTCGATTACCCGGCAAAAGATGAGGCCCTCCACCAGCATATCGTCACGGAAATCTCGCAGTTCCTTGAGGCGATTGCCCTTTCTCCCTCGCTCACCGTTTTTTGCGGTGGCAGCGAAATGTACCAGCAGGGCGCAATGCTCGGTCTGCCGGAGCAGATCTGGAAGGGAATGCTCACTGAAGAAATCCTGCCGGACGTGGTGGCCGAGAAACGGCCGGACGCGGTCTATGTCGCCAATTCACCCTCAGGCGGCGCATTGCCGTTTTTCCCCAATGCCGGGATCGGCCATTATTATGGCGTCGGCGCCTATTGCCGCCCGCTTGAAGACGCCCGCCGTGCCGATGTGCGCTTTGCCGCCGAATGCCTCGCCTTCGCCAATATCCCTGAACAGGAAACACTCGACAGACATCTTCCCGCACTGGCGGTGCATGATCCGCGATGGAAGGCCCGCGCGCCACGCGATCGCGGCGCCTCCTGGGATTTCGAGGATGTCCGCGACCATTATCTAAAACTGCTTTACGAGGTCGAACCGGATGTGCTGCGCCGCGAGGATGGCGGCCTCTATCTCGACATGTCCCGCGCCGCCACCGCCGAGGTCATGGAAGCAACCTTCGCCGAATGGCGGCGTGACGCCTCCTCCTGCCGGGGCGCGCTGGTCTGGACCTTGCAGGATCTGGTTCCCGGCACGGGCTGGGGTGTCATTGACGCCACCGGCAGGCCAAAATCCGTCTGGCATGCGCTGAAGAGAGCGTTTCGCCCGGTGCAGGTCAGTCTTTCCGATGAAGGCACCAACGGGCTGGACATTCATCTGATCAATGAAACCGGCAATGGCCTCGAAGCCATGCTGGAACTGACCTGCCTGCGCGACGGCACGCAACCCGTTGTCCACGCCAAACGGCCGCTTAAGCTCCTGCCACGACAGGGCCAGACAATCGCCGCAACCGATTTGTTCGGCGCCTTTTTCGATACGACCTATGCCTATCGTTTCGGCCCGCCATCCCATGATGTCACCGTGGCCCGGCTTCGTGATGTCGCGACCGGGCTTGTCATCGCCGACGCATTCCATTTTCCGCTCGGTCGGAAAAAGGCGCTGCATGCCGCCAATCTTCAGCTGGGAGCAAGTGAGGAAAAAGGGGTGTGGTCGCTCGAGATCGGCACCGACCGGTTGGCCCAATCCGTCCATATCACGACGGAAGGGTACCGCGCCTCGGAAAACTGGTTCCACCTCGCTCCCGGCGAGAGCAAGAAAATCACCCTTCTGCCGGATACCGCAACACCCGAAACGCCACCGACGGGCGAGGTGATGTCACTCGGGTCAAGCCGGCGTTTTTCCTTTTAGGGCCAGCCGCTTCACCGTATCGATATAGATTTTTTTCGCTTCGGGCGTAGAAAGATTGTGATCTGCATCGGGAATGATGGTCAGCGACACATTCCTGTAGTCCGATAATCCCTTGCCATCGGCATCGAAATAATACCGGAAATGCTCAAGACCGTCGTCATTGTCGCTGTAAAGCAGGCTGATGGCGGTGTTTTGCGCTTTAAGTTTCTCAAAAGCGCCATAGACGGCACGCCCTTCTTCGCTCCCCTTACGGAAAAGCCTCGCCGTTTTTGTCGAAAGCTTCTTGAGTGTCGCCTTGCCGATGTTCAGTCCGGCACTCATCACATCGACATCACCGCTGATGAGGCGCTTGAATGTCGCGCCCTGGCGAAAACGCTGGCTGTACTCACCGAAGGAACGCGGCCGCTTGTGCAGCGCCTCATCCACCGAGCGCCCTTTCTGCCAATGGAAGACAACCGGATTGACCGCAACCACGGCGCTGATCCGGCTATCGGCAAGCGCACCGTTAAAGGCGAGATAGGCGCCGCTGCAGCGGCCCGCCGCAATCAAAGGTCCATTGCCACGCCGGTCAAGGAAATCGAGCGCGGCGGACACGTCATCATTCTGCGCAAGATCGTAGAGAACCTGATCCGGCACGTTCTTGACGGGAGGGCTGTCGGCAATATTGGCCGCGTCGAACCGGAGCGAGGCGATGCCTTCGCGTGCAAGCGCGCGGGCCGTCTGGACGGATAGCCTGCCCCAACCCGCGTGCCGGTCATAGGCCGCACCGAGAAGAAGAACCGATGAAACACTCTCCCTATCGTCCGGCTCACAAAGGACGCCGAAAAGCCGCCCGCTTTCGCCAAATTGCACCGGCTGTTCGTAAAAGTCGCGACCGCGATGCGAGGCGTTGACGGCAAAATCCTCCTGCGGCCCCACTGCGTTCCCGGCGCGGATCTGCGACAGAACCCAGCCCGCCAGCCGGTTCACCACATCGTCGGATATTTTCGAGAGCGTGGGACTGGAGACGAGATCGTCATAGCCTGAAAATTCCGCCTCCTCCACCTCGCTCCCAATCGTGGCAAGGTGTCTGGCAAAATCGCTGTCGGTCACCCGGCCCGGTCTCGACAGGAGCAGAACCGTATGTGCCGGGGCGGCATCCATATTTGAAAGATTGACCTTCTTGATGCTGTCCGCAATGCCTGCCGGCATGGCCATGCCGGCAATGGACCCCGCCTGCGCCATGCGCTGCGCGGGGAGAAGGCCAAGGCCATCGTCGATCATGGACGACCACATGGCCAGTTCGCGAAGATAGGCGCGTCCGGAAACGACAGGCGCCAAAAGCGCCATAGAACCGACGGCCGCCGCATCGGCAAGTGCCTGTATTGCGATCAGACAACCGAGGCCCTGAGCGATGACCACCACACCGGAACAGCCGGAAAGACGCTTCAGATAATCGAGCGCCGCCCGCGTATCGGAAAGCCAGTCCGCCGCGCGGCCGGTATCTTCCGGATCGAGCGCATCGCCTGCACCATGATAGTCAAAGCGAAGGCTGGCGACGCCGGAGGCGGCCAGCCGCTCGGCGATAACACGCTGAAACTTGCGGCTGCACAGCTCTTCCATACCCCAGGGGCTGACGAAAAGAACCGCGTGACCCTGTTTGACGTCTTTGCGTGCCGGATGGAAAATACCCGTACACCCTTGAAAAGAAACCGGGTGTGCCATCGACCCATCCGATGCAATGCCGAAAAGCGACAACGTATCAAGGGAAGGTTCACTGCCTGCACGCTCAGAAATATCTATTGCCATTGACCTTGCCATCATTGCGCCAGTGTCTGGCTCAACCATTTACGGGATCACTATACCGAAGCGTCTTAACGCCTGTTCTACAATAAAAATAGTAACATTAGAAAAATCTAAACATATCGCGACCTTCACAACTATCAAAAGACGCGCGGCAACATGATCACGGCAAAGACCGGCAAGCGCTCGACACGAGCGCTATTTTGCTCGAAACCGCTTGAATATACTGATAAATAGCGAGTCCCGTACCTATTTGCAGGAGGAGGTTCCGCCGCCCGGCAGCCTGACCGTCTTGACACCGCGCAAACCAACACGCCGGGCCCGGCCCGACAGGTCATAGAAGTTTTATATGGAACAAAGCCTTACGCGTTACATCTGGTCGCATACGAGGCGGCAGCAGCTTTTCATCCTGCTGATCGTCGCCCTGTCCATGATCCCCTATTTCCTGGCTTTCGATCTGCCCAAGCAGATTGTCAACGGCCCTATTCAGGGGGACGGCTTCGAAGGGGCAAACGCGACGCAGCTTTTCATGCATCTCACGGTGGATATTCCCTATTGGGGAACCGTGACACTGTTCCCGGGGTTAGAACTCAACCGCATGTCGATGCTGATGGCGCTCAGCCTCACCTTCCTTGCGCTTGTCATCATCAACGGCCTTTTCAAATATTACATCAATACCTACAAGGGCCGCCTCGGTGAACGGCTGCTCCGGCGCATCCGCTTCGAGCTTATCGACAAGATCCTGCGGTTTCCGCCCACCCACTTCAAGCGGGTCAAGGGCGCCGAAATATCCAGCATGGTGAAGGATGAGGTCGAGCCACTGGGCGGATTTACCGGCGACGCCTTCGTACAGCCGGCGCTTCTCGGTGGTCAGGCGCTCTCTGCCCTCTTCTTCATTCTCGTGCAGAATTTCTGGCTGGGCCTGATTGCCGCCTTCATGGCCGCCATTCAGGTGGGCATCATCCCCAAGATGCGCCGCCGGCTCATCGAACTCGGTCGGCAACGGCAGCTGAGCGCGCGCCAGCTTGCCGGACGCATCGGCGAAATGGTCGACGGCATCGGCACCATCCACGCCTATGACACCTCCAATTTCGAGCGAGCCGACGCCTCCCACCGGCTGGGCGATATCTTCAAGATTCGCTACGATCTCTACCAGTGGAAGTTCCTGGTCAAATTCATCAACAACTTCCTCGCACAGCTCACCCCCTTCTTCTTTTATGCGCTCGGCGGTTATCTCACCCTCAAGGGCAGCCTCGATGTCGGCCAGCTGGTCGCGGTCATCAACGCCTACAAGGAACTGCCCGGACCGCTCAAGGAGCTGATCGACTGGGATCAGGCGCGTCAGGATGTCCAGGTTAAATACGAGCAGGTCTTCGAACAGTTCGATGCCCCGAACATGATCGACGAAAAAGTGCAGAAGCTGTCCCCGGGAACGGTGGCGGCAATCACCGCACCGATCGTGGTCACCAATCTGACGCTCGAAGACGATAGCGGCAGCCGGCTTCTGGAGCAGGCATCGCTGAAAATCGAGCCAGGCGAGGTAATCGCCATCGTCGGCGGCTCCGGGGCAGAGGCGCTGGCGGATGCGATCGGCCGCACGCTGTGGCCGACCTCCGGCAAGATCAGCATCAACGATGTCGACATATTGGAACTGCCGGAATCGCTGACGGGACGACGCATCTCCTATGTGTCTTCCGACAGCTATTTTTTCCATGCCAGCCTGATGGATAACCTGCTTTACGGCCTCAAACACGCCCCGCTTGCGGATAAGGACTATGAGGGTGCGGCGCTCGAACATCGCAAATGGGAGATCCGGGAAGCCAAGTTGGCCGGCAATCCGCTGATCGACATCAACAGCGAATGGATCGACTATGCCGCCAGCCCAGCGGGTGACGGCAGACCGGAAAACCTCATCAAGGCCATTCTTGCCGTTCTCGATAGCGTCGAGCTCTCGCAGGATATTCTGGAATTTGCGCTGCGTTCGTCGATCGATCCTCTGACCGACCTGCATCTTGCCGCCCGCATCGTGGAACTGCGGCATGTCCTGCGCGCCGAACTGGAAAAGGAGAATCTCAGCGGCCTCATCGCGCCCTTCGAACTGGAGAGCTACAACAGCGAGGCGACGGTTGGCGAAAACCTGCTGTTCGGCACCATGCGCGACTCCACCCAGACGATCAGGACCATCATCGAAAGCGACTATTTCCGATCCTTGATGCGCGAGACCGGCCTTGTCAAAGTCCTGTTCGAGATGGGTTACACGATTGCCGAAAACATCGTGGAAATCTTCGCCGACCTGCCGGGGGACCACCCGTTCTTCCAGCAGCTCACATTCATGACGCCTGACGACATTCCGGTCTATCAGCAAATGCTGCAACGCCTTCAGGGCCGGGGTTTCGACGAGGCCAATGAAAGCGAAAAGCGTGCGATGCTGCGGCTGAGCTTCTTTTACATCGAGCCCAGGCAGCGTTTCGGCCTTCTGTCACCGGAGATCATGAACCGGATCGTCGAAGTCCGGCACATGTTCCATGAAAACCTGCCCGACAGCCTGAAGAACGTGATCGAAATCTACGATCCGACAAAATACATGAGCGCCACCAGCCTCCTGGACAATATTCTCTTCGGCAAGGTCAGCCACCGCTATACGGACGCATCGCGGCGCATCACCCGCATTGTCGCGGATGTCATGCGCAAGCAGGGCGTTTACGAGCGTGTTCTGGCAGTGGGTCTGGATTTCAACCTCGGCGCCGGCGGCAAGCGGCTCGGGCCGCTCCAGCGCCAGAAACTCAACCTTGCAAGGGCGCTGATCCGCAAGTCCGATTATTATGTCTTCAACCGCCCTCTTCCCGGCCTTGATCCCCGACAGCAGGAGGAAATTGTCGAACGGGTCATCACATTCCTGAAACAGAACAACAATAACCCCTCGATCGTATGGGTTCTGTCGAATGCAACGCTTTCGCGCATGTTTGGCCGGGTTATCGTTGTCCACCAGGGCCTGATCACCGCCGACGGAAGTTACGAGACTCTCGCTGAGGAAAACGGTACATTCAAGGAAATGGTCGCAACATAAATCCAAGAAGTGGCCGAGGTGGAACAGGAACAGGGTAAGACGATGCTATTCAAAGACGAAATTCAAATGCTGAAACGAGTCCCATTTTTTTCGGAAATGGAACCGTCGAAGCTTAAACTACTCGCATTTGCCTCCGATCGGGTGTCCTATCACACCGGCGACGTGTTGTTCCGGCAGGGCGATGTTGGAGATGCCGCCTATGTTCTTTTGACCGGAAAAGTCGATGTTCTGGTCGATTCTCCATCGGGCACGCTGAAAGTGGCCGAAATGACCGGCAATGCCATCGTCGGCGAAATCGCCATCCTCTGTGACAGCGTCAGAACGGCAACCATCCGCGCTTCGACCGATGTGGAAGCCCTGCGGATCGGCAAGGAGCAGTTCTTCAAGCTCATGTCGGATTTCCCTGACATTACCATCAAGGTCATGCGCGTTCTTGCCGAACGCCTCACCCAGACGACGACGGAACTGAGCAAAGCGCGCGCAAACGCCAGAACATGAGCAGCAATTCCTTGCTACCGTGACGGGCGATATTGGAAAAATAAATGTCGCACCATTGCAATATAAATGAAATGCTGACTGAATAAGGGGTAAAGGCATCCGCCAAAAAAGGGCGGATATAAGAATCTTTAGAGACAACGGGCTTCATGGGAGGAAAGCGTGCAAGATTCCGTTGTTATTGGGGTGTGTCATGGCGTTCGATTCCGACACAGCAAGTCGGGAAAGTAATAGAAATTTTCGGGTAAAGATCTGGGGTGCGCGGGGAACGCTTCCTGTTTCAGGTGAAAACTTCCGAAAATACGGCGGAAATACCATCTGCATCGAGGTACGATGCGGCGATCACGTTCTTTTGTTCGACGCAGGATCAGGGCTGCATCCCGCCGGTCTGGCCTTGCGGGCGGAAGGTGTGACCGACGTCAACCTGTTCTTCTCGCACTGTCATTACGACCATATTGTCGGCTTTCCCTATTTCAAGCCGTTTTATAACAGCTGCAACGATGTCGCCATCTGGTCTGGCCACCTCGCAGGTGCCATGACAACACGGCAAATGCTCAGGGAATTCATGAGTCCGCCGTGGTTTCCCGTGCCGCTGGAGGTTTGCTGCGCAAAAATGGCGACGCGGGACTTCATGCCGGGCGACGCTCTGGATGTGCATCCGGGACTCTCGATCAGAACCGGAATGCTCAATCATCCCGGCAACGCCATCGGCTACCGCCTGGATTGGGAAGGAAAATCCTTCGCCATCATCACCGACACCGAACATGAGCCGGGCAGCACCGACAACAATGTCCTCGACCTTATCAGGGACGTCGATCTTTTTCTCTACGATGCCATGTTCACCGATGAGGAAATGGGCCTTTATCGCGGCTATGGTCACTCATCCTGGCAGGAGGCGATCCGCCTCGCGAAGCTCGCGGGCGCAAAGAATGTCGGCTTCATCCATCATGCCCCAAGCCGCAGCGACGAGGAGCTGGACGATATCGAAAAACAGGCAAAAGCCCTGTTCAGCGGCGCGTTCGCGGCCATGGACGGCCAGATCATCCAGCTCTGAGCACGATTTGACGTCGCCTGCGGCCTGATCTGCCCGACGGTTTTTCGAAATTCTGATCAACACCCTTCGTCATGCGGCGGGCATTCGAACACGCACAATTGACCGGTCCGGATCAATTGCTCCACGATATTGCCACGAGACGGCCTGCACTAAGGGGATTGCCACCACATATTACATGATGATTCTACGCCGAATGACCATCTGATGGGATTTGCATGATCCGTTTCTTTTCGGAGACCAATTTGAGACGCGCCCGGATTTTATCCGGCCTCATCATATTTGCTTTCGTCTTTTCCCATCTTTTCAACCATTCCCTTGCACTCATCTCCATCGATACCGCTGAGCGGGCGCGAAAATGGTTCAGCCTGATCTGGCTCAATCCCGTCAGCAGCCTGCTTTTTTATGGCTCGGTTGTAGTGCATGTCTGTCTTGTTCTGCGCTCGCTTTATCAGCGTCGAACCCTGCGCATGCCGCTTCGTGAAGCGCTCCAGGTCATATTCGGCCTGTCCATCCCATTTCTGATCATCGGCCATGCCGTCAATATCCGTGTATCGCATATGCTTTATGGCATTGATGTCGGCTACTACTCGGTCATCCGCCGGCTATGGATCAACAACCCGATACAGGGCATGTGGCAAAGCCTCGCACTGATCGTGATCTGGGTCCACGGATGCATCGGCCTCTATTTCTGGCTGCGATACCGGGACTGGTATCCACGCATAGCGGGGCTGTTCATGACGGTAGCGGTGATGCTGCCGCTTCTGGCACTCCTGGGTTTTAGCGATGCCGGTCGCTGGCTGGCGGAGATTGATGAAAAATACGCCCTTCCTCCCGGGCTGACCGACAATACCATTCAGAAAGACGAACTGCCGCTGCAACGGGAAATGGAGACGCGGATCCGCTTCATCACCGGCGCGACGGAGACCCTGTTCGCCGGCGCGGTGATGCTGGTATTTGTGCTGCGCGGTGTGC
The DNA here is from genome assembly GCA_025560025.1 of Agrobacterium tumefaciens. Taxonomy (NCBI): domain Bacteria; kingdom Pseudomonadati; phylum Pseudomonadota; class Alphaproteobacteria; order Hyphomicrobiales; family Rhizobiaceae; genus Agrobacterium; species Agrobacterium tumefaciens. The sequence continues at coordinate 2,297,034 of CP048485.1, forward strand.
GCAGCTTCCGGCAACGGCTGACGGCCATAGAAATCCGCTATGAACATGGCGCACAGGCGCGCGTGCCGGCCGGGCTCAGCATTCTGGAAGCCAGCCGGCTTGCGGGCATCCCGCATTATTCCGTCTGCGGCGGCAAAGGACGCTGCTCGACCTGCCGTGTCAGAGTTGTCGGCAGCAAGGGCCCGCTTCCGCCTCCCGGAGATATTGAGCAAACTACGTTGAGACGTATCCACGCCGATTCGGATGTGCGCCTCGGCTGCCAGTTGCGGCCCACCCACGATCTTGGGGTGGCGCTTCTCGTATCGCCGCCGCAGCAAAGCGACCTGCCGCCGGATGCCCAACCCGCCCGACCCGGCACGGAAGAGGAGATCGCCATCCTCTTTTGCGATCTGCGCAATTTCACCACGCTTTCCGAAGCCAAGCTGCCCTATGACGTCGTATTTCTCCTGAACCGCTACTTCACCATCGTCGGTCAGGCCGTCGAACAGGCTGGCGGCCATCTCGACAAATTTATCGGCGACGGTGCCATGGCTCTCTTCGGACTTGGCGATAACGCGGAAAATGCCTGCCGCAATGCCATGAAGGCGGCCGCGATCATCCTGCGGGAACTTTCGATCCTGAACGAGGGTCTGGAAAAGCAGTTTGCCGTCCGGCTGGATGTGGTGGTCGGCATCCATGCCGGCCCAACCATCGTCGGCGTCATGGGCTATGGCGCCGCAAAAACCCTGACGGCTATCGGCGACACCGTGAACGTGGCAAGCAGGCTGGAGTCCAAGGCCAAGGAATTTGGCGCCGCCATTGTCGTTTCCGAGCCCGCCATTCTCCAGGCGGGGCAGGAGATTGCCGATCTGCGAAGCGAAAAAATCGCCATTCGCGGGCGAAACTCGCAAATGAGGGTCTTCCTGCTGTCGAAGGAAGAGAGCGAGCGCTATCTATAGGACAATCGGGCGCGCTCGCTGCCGGGCGGCGCGGCCTCAAATCTTGCGATAGAGAAAATAGCGGTCGGTCGGCACGCTTTCCGGCACCGGCAACGGTTTCAGCATGGGATGATCCAGTGGCAGACCACTGACCGCAACGCCGCCTTTCGCCAGCATAGCCGCGGCAAGATCAGGCAGCCACGTCAAGGTGATCGCATCCTTCTCAGGGTAGCCGGTACCGATATCGGCATGGACCAGAGCCGCTTCGGCGCCGATGAAGGCGGGAGCGGTTTGCGATATTTCGCCGATTACGAGATCTTCTTCCGGCGGGACGGACGAGGCATGTGCGCCCATGGCCCTGTCAAAGGCGACGATACGGCGTTCCGGAAACAGTTCCCGCAAATGATTGAACGTGCGGCCGTTTCCAAGCCCGATTTCCATAATCGCGCCTTCATTCGGGAGATCGAGATCGGCCTCGACATGGTTGAGGATATCCCGCTGCGCGGTCAACCGGCGAATGAAACTGTCCAATCTGCTCATAGTCCGTCCATTCATGAATGCCGGGCATTTCCAGTAAAAGCATGCAGCGATTTTGCTGGAAATGCCTGATGAAGCCGATCAGGCCTTGATGATGTGTTTTGCGGCTATATCCCGGCGTGCAAAGACATTTCGCGTGTCGATGATCAGCGGTGCCCATTCGCAGAGAGCGGCGTAGTCCACATTGTCGTGATCGGTCGCCACGAGAACGGCATCGAAGGTGCCGACCGTCTGCTTGTCCCATGCAACGGATTTCATGCCCATCAAGTGGCTATATTCCCGGGTTTTGGGGATTTCCGCCACATGAGGATCGAAATAGGCCGCTTCACCGCCGCGCTCCTGGATGAGCTCGATGAGCTTCAGCGAGGGGCTTTCGCGAATATCGGGCACATTTTTCTTATAGGCGAGACCAACGACTAGCACCTTCGAGCGGCTCAGCGCCTTGCCGGAATGAATGTCGAGCGCTTCCGCGACGCGCCCGATGACATGGCGCGGCATGCCGGTGTTGATTTCGCCGGCAAGCTCGATGAACCGCGTCGGCAACTCATATTCCCGCGATTTCCAGGTGAGGTAGAAAGGGTCGATCGGTATGCAATGGCCGCCGAGGCCCGGGCCGGGATAAAACGGCATGAAACCGAAAGGCTTGGTTTTCGCCGCGTCGATCACCTCCCATATGTCGATGCCCATGGCCTCGTAGACGACCTTGAGTTCATTGACGAGCGCGATATTGACCGCACGAAAGACGTTTTCGGTGATCTTCACAGCCTCGGCCGTGGCGTTTGTCGAGACCGGAACGATCTTCTTCACCACCGCACCGTAGAAGGCGGCCATCAGTTTTCCGGCAGCCTCGCCATCACCGGCAACAACCTTTGGAATGGTCGAGGTCTCGAAATCGCGATTGCCTGGATCTTCCCGCTCGGGCGAAAAGCCGATGAAGAAATCAACGCCGGAGACAAGCCCGGTGCTTTCCAGAATGGTCTTTACCACCCCATCGGTCGTACCGGGATAGGTAGTCGATTCCAGAACGACGAGCTGCCCCTTGCGAAGATGGGCGGCAATATCCCGGCAGGTCTTTTCGACATAGGAAAGGTCCGGCTCGCGATATTTCGTCAAGGGCGTCGGCACGCAGATGGCGATCACATCGCATTCTGCCAGTCGGGAAAAATCGCAGGTGGCAACAAAGCCGTCATCACGCCTGACGTCTGAAAGCACCTCATCCGACACAGCCTCAATATAGCTGCGGCCCACTTCGATCGCGGTAATTTTGCCGGGGTCTATATCGAAACCGACAACCTTGAAACCGGCCCTGGCGATCGTCATGGCAAGCGGCAGGCCCACGTAGCCAAGGCCGATCACGCCCGCTTTGGCGCTTTTGTTTTCGATGCTGGAAAGCAGGTTTTGGGAAATGTCTGGGGAAGTCAAAGCGTGTCACGCTCCGCGCATGTGCAAAAGATGCCTTTCAGTTGGGCAAGAATGGCCGGGCTGTCAAGACTGCGCCCTTTCAAATTCCGGTTGACGCCGCAGCCGCGACCAACGCACAACCATCGGCATGAAGATCGCCTTTTATTCGCCGCTCAAATCGCCCAACCATCCCGTTCCCTCCGGCGATCGGCTGATGGCCCGTCTGCTGATGACGGCGATGACCATGGGCGGCCATGAGGTTTGCGTCGCCTCCGAGTTGCGCAGCTTTCTGAAACAGGCGGATGATCCGGCGCGCGCCTCTCTCACCGATGCCGCCGAACACGAGACCGAAACAATTGCAGAGCTTTGGCGGCGGCAGGGCGTGCCGGACCTCTGGTTTTGCTACCACCCCTACTACAAGGCCCCGGATCTGCTCGGGCCGGAACTCAGCAGGCGTTTCGATATCCCCTATGTCACCGCCGAGGCCTCCTATTCACCCAAGCGCAACGGCATGGGCTGGCAGGCCGTTCAGGACGACCTGCTGGCCTCATTGACGGCCGCCGCGGTCAATATCTGCTTCACCGCGCGGGATCGCGATGGGCTTCTGCGTGCCTCTCCCGCCATCCGCCATGCGACCTTGCAGCCCTTTATCGACGCCGGCGCCTTTCTCGAAAACGAGCCTCGCCCGACGCCGGCAAGGCTGATCACCGTCGCCATGATGCGGGCGGGCGACAAGCTTGGCAGCTATCGCGCGCTTTCCCAGGCACTTGCCCTCCTGCCGCAAGATCTGGACTGGACATTGGATATCGTCGGCGACGGGCCGGAACGCGCGACCGTTCAAGCCATGTTCGGCTCTTTTCCCGGAAACCGCCTCGTCTGGCACGGGGAAAAAACCGCAGCCGAGATCGCCGCTCTTCTTTCCCGCGCATCCCTTTATGTCTGGCCGGGGCATGGCGAGGCCTATGGTCTTGCCTATCTCGAAGCACAGGCCGCCGGGCTGCCCGTGGTGGCCGAAGAGGTGGCAGGCGTTCCCGAAGTGGTAAAATCCGGTACCACCGGATTACTGACACCGGAAAATGATACAGCCGCCTATGCCGGTGCAATTGAAACCCTGCTCGGCAATGACAGGCGGCGTGAAGAACTGGCAAAGGCGGCCCGGCAATTCGTCAAGGATGAACGGTCTCTGCAAAACGCCGCGAAAGAACTGAACCATATTCTGTTGCGAGCAAAGGCACGAACACCATGAGTCTGGAAAAACTCGTAACGGCACTGGACGAATGCGCGCAGCGCGGCATAACCGCCGACCTCTGGCTGAGAGACGACGACGCGGTGGAGCCGACGCCGGCGCTCGACACGCTGCTCGCTCTTTGCAGCAGCTTTTCCGTTCCGGTCACCCTTGCGGTCATACCCGAGATGACGACGGGCAGGCTCGCGCAATATCTGGATAAAGCCGATATTGCCCATGTCGCCGTCCATGGCTGGTCCCACACCAATTATGCCGGTGAGAAAGAAAAGAAACGGGAACTCGGATTGCACCGCGATCTGTCCATCGTTCTCGACGAGTTGCAATCCGGGCTGGAAAAATTGCACGATCTGCATGGCGAACGTCTGGTACCGATGCTGGTGCCACCGTGGAACCGTATCGATACCGGTGTCGTGGCGGAACTGACCGGCCTCGGCTATCGTGCATTGTCCGTTTTTGGCCCGGAGAAAAACACCGTCCCACCCTGCCTGAACACCCATGTCGACGTGATCGACTGGCACGGCAGCCGTGGCGGCCGCGAAGACGACAGTCTTTTCGTCGAAACCGCCGCCCGTATGCGCTGGGCAGCGGACCATGGCGGCGGCTCCACAGGCATCCTGACCCATCATCTCGTTCATGACGACAATGTCTGGCGCTTCCTGAGACGGCTTTTCGAGGTAACCGCCAACCATCCCGCCGCCCGCTGGCGTTCCTCGGCAGACCTCGTCAACGGAATCTCACCATGACTTCCAGGCAATCAGCAATCCGTCCATCCCGGCAGCGTGCTCACGCCTGAGTGCCTCCACCGCCTCAAACGGCGCACGATCGGGAAGAGAGGCGGCAACAAAGGATGCAGGCGCAAGGCTGATGCTTCCCACCCGAGCGATGACGGTGAAGATCAGCGGGCCTGTCGACCACCAGGCCGGCGCGCGCGGCATATCGGCGATGATCCCGGGAAAAGCCTCCAGCATTCGTCGAAAGACGGGATGGCCGGCCGGGGCGGCGATGAAGGAATTGGCGAGAAGCATGCTGCCCTGCCCGGTATCACGCGGCGTTTTTTCATCAAACGCCGTCAGCCCCATCAAGGGCAGGAAAGCGTCGAAACTCAGATCGTCCCTGGCCGGATACCAGTCACAATCGAGATAGATACCGCCAAAACGTTCCAGCAGAATGTAACGGGCCACATCCACCGCGCCCGGATAATCGCCCTGATCCAACATCGTTCTGAAGACGTCGTTTGCAAGCACGCCTTCCCGCTCAAGATCGGCCTCGCGCCAGAGGCGATACTCGTAACCGTGTGAGGCGGCATGGGAAGCCCAGGCTTCAACCGATACCGGCGGGGCTTTTTCCCCGATCCATATCTGGTGAACGAGCCTCGGCACCTCCTCCCTGTTTTTCAGGTTGATCGTGCGGCGTTCTTCCGGAGAAAATTGTGCATATTTTGCCAGCGCCCGTGGTGGCGGAACCAGCGTATATTGATAGCCGATTTTCGCGACCAAATCGCCTTCAGCCTTGGCGAGACGCAGCCGCGCCGCGTGCAGCCGACGCGGCAGGCCGAGCACTGTTTCCTCGCCCATGAGATGCCTGTCTTTTACTGCAACCAGCGATAAGAGAAGCGCATTCGCTTCCGCATATTGCCCTTCATTTTGCAACTGCCGGGCTCTGTCCAGCTGGGCATCGTAATATTTCTTGTCGGACATGGATCCTCATCCAGAAACGCTCGTTAACATATCGTCAAACAGAAGCCGTCGCGCAAGCCGTCAGGTTTCAGAAGCCGGCTTTGAATTTGCTAAACAATTCGATGTTTCAGAAGCATAGACAGACAACAAACCCTGCGATAACGTGAATTTAAGCCCTCCTGAGCAAGTTGTCACAAGGCAACGATAAAGAGACGGCAAGGAACCCTTTGGCATGAGCGCAGGCGCAGATTTGCTCCGTATTGAAAACCTGCGGGTCTCGTTTTCTCTTATGGGTGGTACGATTGATGCCGTGAGGGGCGCCAGCCTTCGCATTCTTCCGGGAAAAGTAACCGCGCTGGTCGGAGAGTCCGGCTCGGGAAAATCCGTCATCGGCCAGACGATCATGGGCATCCATCCCAAGACGGCGCGCGTGAATGGCCGCGTGCTCTTCACCGATCCCCAAAATACCGCCGCCGGCCCCGTCAATCTGCTGCAACTGCCGAAGGACGGCCGGGAAATACGGGCCATCCGCGGAAATCGCATCGGGCTGATTTTTCAGGAGCCGATGACATCTTTTTCACCGCTGCACACCATCGGCAACCAGATCGACGAGGCGCTGCGAATCCACAGCATCCTGTCGCCGGCCGAGCGCGCGGAAAAAATGCATGAAACGCTCGATCTTGTAGGGTTTTCCAACCCGAAGAAGGTCGTGAACATGTATCCCTTCGAATTATCGGGCGGCATGCGCCAGCGCGCCATGATCGCCATGGCGCTGATCTGTCGCCCGGCCCTTCTGATCGCTGACGAACCGACGACGGCGCTTGATGTGACCATACAGGCGCAGATCCTCAAGCTCCTGCGCGATCTGCAGAGCCGGCTGAACATGAGCATGCTGCTCATCACCCACGATCTCGGCGTGGTGGCGAACATCGCCGATGAGGTTGCCGTGATCTATCAGGGCGAGATCATGGAGGCAGGCACCGTCGACGACATCTTCAAGTCGCCGGGCCATCCCTATCTCAAGGGCCTGATGGCCGCCGTGCCGCATTTCGATATGAAGCCCGGCGAGAGACTGAAGGCACTGCGCGAAATCACGGTTGATCATGAAAGCCTTGTCGGCAAAAAAACCGCCGCGGTGAACAAGACGCCCGGACCGCTTCTGACCGTGGACAACATCAGCAAGACCTTCACCACCCGCAAATCCAGCTGGTTCCGCAAAGGCGACGCACACGCCACCAAGGCGGTCAACAGCGTCAGTTTTGAAATCCGCCGGGGCGAATGCCTTGGGCTGGTGGGAGAAAGCGGCAGCGGCAAAACCACCGTCAGCAAGATCCTCATGCGCGCCGTCCGCCCCGACGAAGGTTCTGTAACCTTCCACCGGCCGCAGGGCGATATCGACGTCCTCAATGCCAGGGACGGCGATCTCAAGGAATTGCGCTCGAAGATACAGATGGTCTTTCAGGACCCGATCTCATCGCTTTCTCCGCGCATGACCGTGGGCAACATCCTGAGTGAACCGCTTGAAATCCACGGGCGCGGCGACGCAAAATATCGCGCGGAGAAAGTCCGCAATCTCCTGAAGGCAATCGGTCTTGGCGAAAGTGCCCTGAACCGCTACCCGCACAGTTTCTCCGGCGGCCAGCGGCAGCGCATTGGCATCGCGAGAGCCCTGGCGCTCGGTCCTGAATTGCTGATCTGCGATGAACCCGTTTCCGCCCTCGATGTCTCGGTGCAGGCGCAAATTCTCAACCTGCTCAAGGATTTGCAAAAGGACCTCGGCCTCACTTACCTCTTCATCTCGCATAATCTGGCGGTCGTGGATTATATGGCCGACCGCGTGGCCGTGATGTGCGAGGGCCGCATCGTCGAGCTGGCACCGCGGGAAGTCCTGATGCGCTCCCCCGTACATCCCTATACCAAATCGCTGCTGGCGGCCGTGCCCTTTCCCGATCTCGATCGTCCACTCGATTTCCGCACCATCGGCAAGATCAGCGCGACGGGCAAGTTCGACTGGGGCAGGCAATTCCGCGACGAGGGTGATGGTGCGATGATCTCCGCCGATCTGGGCGAAGGCCATTTCGTTCTTGCCAACGGCAATGCCGACATCCGGGAGCTCCGCCCTTGATCACGCGCCGCACCACCCTTGCCCTGCTCGCATCCGTCTTTTTGCCGGCCTACGCACGCGCCGCCTATACCGATCCCGACTACTTCAAGGAAAAGCGGGAGAAGGGCGAATTGCCGGATGTGGCGGAACGCCTGCCGAAGAACCCGCGCGTCATCGATATGAAAGCGCTTGGCCGCGAGCCGGGAAAACATGGTGGCTCCGTGCGGATGCTGATTGGCGGCCAGCGCGATATCAGGCTTATGCCGATCAGCAACTATGCCCGCCTTGTCGGTTATGACGAAAAATTCGAGCTGCACCCGGACATTCTGGAAAGCTACGATGTCGAGGAAGAGCGCATCTTCACCTTCAAGCTGCGCGAGGGCCACAAATGGTCCGATGGCAGCGATTTAACCTCCGAGGATTTCCGTTATTTCTGGGAGGATGTCGCCCTCAACAAGGAAATCCACAAGGGCGGTCCGCCGATCGAACTTCTGGTCAACAATAAGCCGCCCCTGATCGAGGTCATCGATCGGTTCACCGTGCGTTATACCTGGGAAGGCCCCAACCCGGATTTTCTGGCGAAGCTCGCGGCCGCCTCGCCGGCGCGGCTGTTCCTCCCCGCCGCTTATATGAAGCAGTTCCACGTCAAATATCAGACGGCGGAAAATCTCGCCAAGCTCATCAAGAAGAACAAGGCGGATGACTGGAGCGGGCTGCATATCAAGATGTCGAGACAGGTCCGGCCGGAAAATCCCGCCTTGCCGACGCTCGACGCATGGCGAAACACGACCTCGCCGCCGGCCGAACAATTCGTGTTCGAACGCAATCCCTATTATCACCGCGTCGACGAAAATGGCCTGCAGCTGCCCTATCTCGACCGGTTCCTGCTGAACGTCACCTCGTCCGATATCATCTCGGCGAAGACCGCGTCGGGCGACAGCGACCTGCAATATTTCGGCCTCGACTTCGCCGATTACACCTTTCTGAAGGATGCCGAAAAGCGCTTTCCCCTGAAGGTGAACCTCTACAAGCGCTCCCAGGGCTCACGCATCGCGCTTCTGCCCAATCTGAACTGCGCCGATCCTGTGTGGCGTGGCTATTTCCAGGATGTGCGCGTGCGCCGGGCCTTGTCGCTCGCGATCAACCGGCATGAAATCAACATGGTCTGCTTTTACGGGCTGGCGAAGGAAAGCGCCGACACGGTTCTGCCGGAAAGCCCGCTTTACCGACCCGAATTCGCCGAAGCCTGGAGCGCCTTCGACCGTGCGGCAGCCAACAGGCTGCTCGATGAAGTGGGTCTCGACAAGCGCGACAACGCCGGCATAAGGCTCCTGCCGGATGGACGCCCAGCCTATATCATCGTCGAGACAACAGGCGAAAGCACGCTCGAGACCGACGTGATGGAACTGGTGACGGATCATTGGCGGCATATCGGTATTGCGGTTTCCGTCCGCCCCACCCAGCGTGATGTCTTCCGCAAGCGCGCCATGGGCGGCGAGGTGCTGATGTCGGTATGGATGGGCATGGACAATGGCGTACCGACCTCGGATATGCTGCCATCCGGCCTTGCCCCCACCGGCGACGACCAGTTGCAATGGCCGGTCTGGGGCATCCATTATCTGTCCGGCGGACGTGAAGGCAAGGAACCCGATCTGCCGGAGGCGGCGCATCTGCTCGATCTCCTGAAGAAATGGCGCCGAAGCGTCACCGAGGAAGAACGCGAAGCCATCTGGCTGGAGATGCTGGGTATCTATACACAGCAGGTCTTTTCCATCGGCATCGTCAACGGCGCGCTTCAGCCCGTCGTCCATGTCAAACGCATGCGAAATGTGCCGGAAAAGGCGCTTTTCGGTTACGAACCCACATCGTATCTCGGCGTCTACCTGCCGGATGCCTTCTGGTACGACGGAGACGCCTGATATGCTGCGGTATATTTTGAAGCGCATCCTCGTCATGATCCCCACGCTGATTCTGATCTCGATGCTGGTTTTCACCATCATCGAACTGCCGCCGGGCGATTATTTCGAAAGCTATGTCGCCGAACTGCGCGCCATGGGCGAGACGGCGAACCTTGCCGAAATCGAGGAGCTGCGTACCCGCTATGGCTTCGATCAGCCGGCACCGATCCGCTACTTCCGCTGGGCAACCGGCATGCTGGTCGGCGATTTCGGTTATTCCTTCGAATATCAGCTGCCCGTCAGCGACGTGGTGGGAGACCGCCTGTGGTTGACGGTCCTGGTATCCTTCGTCACCATCATCGTCACATGGCTCCTCGCCTTCCCGATCGGCATCTATTCCGCCACGCATAAATATAGCTGGGGTGATTACGGGCTCACCTTCCTCGGCCTGCTCGGCATCGCCATCCCCAATTTCATGCTGGCGTTGATCCTGATGTATTTTGCCAATATCTGGTTCGGCATCTCCATCGGCCATCTGATGGACCGGGAATATCTGAACCAGGCAATGAGCTGGGCGAAGTTCAAGTCGATCCTCGAACATATCTGGATACCCGTCCTCATTATCGGAACCGCAGGCACGGCCGGCATGATCCGCCGCCTGCGCGCCAACCTCCTGGACGAATTGCAGAAGCAATATGTCGTAACGGCGCGTGCGAAGGGGCTTCACCCCTTCAAGGTGCTGATCAAATATCCCCTGCGCATGGCGTTGAATTTCTTCATTTCGGACATCGGCTCGATCCTGCCTGCCATTATTTCCGGCGCGGAAATTACCGCCGTCGTGCTGTCGCTCGAAACCACCGGTCCGATGCTCATCAGGGCTTTGCAGAGCCAGGACATGTATCTGGCCGGTTCGTTCCTGATGTTCCTCGCTTTCCTGACGGTGATCGGCGTTCTGGTCTCGGATATCGCCCTTGCCATACTCGACCCGAGAATTCGCTTTGGAGGTGGTAACGTCAAATGACTTCATCCATCCCGAACTCAGGCGAAGCGCTGACCCATTACGTCTCGACGGCGCCATTCGACCCGTCGCTCATCGAACCCAACACGTCCGGAATGGCGGCCTTCAGCAAGGCATCGCAATTGCGGCTCATGTGGTGGCAGTTCCGCCAGCACAAGATCGCGGTGTGGTCCGGCGCTTTTCTGGTGGTGCTTTATCTCTCGATCCTGATCAGCGAGTTCCTGGCGCCGTATAATCTCCACACCCGCAATATCGAGCATATCTACGCTCCGCCGCAGGCTATTCATCTCTTCAATGACGGGAAGTTTGTCGGCCCCTTCGTTTATGGCCGGGAGATGACGCTCGACATGGACAATCTGAGGCGCGTCTACCGCGATGTACCGACGGATATCCAGCCGCTGCGCTTCTTCTGCAAGGGCGATACCTACCGTTTCTGGGGCATGTTCGAAGGCAGAACCCACCTTGTATGCCCCGCTGAAGGCGGCGAAATGTTCCTGCTCGGCACCGACCGGCTGGGACGCGACGTGCTGTCGCGCATCATCTATGGCGCACGCATCTCGCTGACCATCGGCCTTCTTGGCGTCGCCATGAGCTTTGTTCTCGGCATTGTGATCGGCGGTTTAGCTGGCTATCGCGGCGGCACCTTCGATCTGATCGTTCAGCGCATCATCGAGGTCCTGCAATCCATCCCAAGCATTCCGCTGTGGCTAGCGCTTGCGGCGATCATGCCAGTGACCTGGAGTCCTATTCTCGTTTATCTCGGCATCACCATCATTCTTGGCATGTTGGACTGGACGGGACTGGCGCGCGCCGTGCGCTCTAAATTGCTGGCGCTTCGCGAGGAAGACTATGTTTTGGCTGCGCAATTGATGGGTGCGGGCACGCCGCGCATCATTGGCAGGCACCTTATTCCCGGTTTCATGTCGCACCTCATCGCCTCGGCAACGCTGACTATACCGGGCATGATTCTTGGCGAAACCGCGCTGAGCTTCCTTGGTCTCGGCCTCAGGCCACCGATCACAAGTTGGGGAATTCTGCTCACGGAGGCGCGCAGCGTCAGCGTCATTGCGCTATATCCGTGGCTTCTGCTACCGACGATCCCGGTCGTTCTCGTCATTCTGGCCTTTAATTTCTTCGGTGACGGACTACGTGATGCTGCGGATCCCTTCAGATAAAATGGAACACCCTTTGATAAACTGCTCTTCCGCCATCGCCTTTTTTCTGAAAGGCAAAAAGAGGTGTGGCCTTTGACCTCCCGTTTGAACGACGCGCGTATCCTCATGTACAGCCACGATTCCTTCGGCCTCGGGCATCTGCGGCGGTGTCGCACGATTGCACATGCGCTGGTGGAGGATTATCGCGGCCTCAACGTTCTCATCATTTCCGGCGCGACAATTGCCGGCGCCTTCGATTATCGCGCCCGCGTGGATTTCGTGAAAATCCCGAGCGTCATCAAGCTGCGCAATGGCGAATATACCTCAATGGACAGGCATATCGATCTTCAGGAAACGCTGAAGATGCGCCGTTCCATCATCTATCATACCGCCGAAAGCTTTCAGCCGGATATCTTCATCGTCGACAAGGAGCCCATGGGCCTTCGCGGTGAGGTGGAGGAAACGCTTGCCTATCTCAAGGGTCAGGGAACCAAGCTCGTCATCGGCCTGCGCGATGTCATGGATGCGCCGCAACTGCTTGAAGCGGAGTGGAAGCGCAATAACGTCATGACCAAGATCGGCCAGTTTTACGACCATGTCTGGGTCTATGGCCCGCCGGATTTCCACGACCCGTTGACGGGGCTGGATGTTCCCGAGACCGTTCGCGACAAGATGGATTTCGTCGGCTTCCTGCAGCGCTCGAAAACGCAGGCGGAAACCGTGGCGCATCGTCCGGAGGGGGACTATCTTCTCATCACCACCGGCGGCGGCGGCGATGGCAGCGAATTGATCGACGACGTCATCAACGCCTATCGCCATGATAGCGAATTGACGCACAAGGCGCTTGTGGTGCTCGGCCCCTATATGCCGGCCGATCAGCGCCAGCGCTTCATGAGCAGCGTTGCCGATATTCCACATATAGAAATCATCGAATTCGACAATCGCATGGAAGACCTCGTCGCCGGCGCGCAGGCCGTCGTGTCGATGGGCGGCTATAATACCGTCTGCGAGATATTGTCCTTCGACAAGCCCGCCCTTGTCGTGCCGCGCACGGTGCCGCGGGAAGAGCAGCTTATCCGCGCCAGCCGCGCGTCCGAACTCGGCCTGTTCGACATGCTTTTGCCGGAAGATGCCGAGAACCCCGCCAAGATGGCGGCGGCTCTCAAGGCGCTGCCGAACCGTGCACCGCCCTCCGTCAATTCGAGGGAACTGAAACTCGACGGTCTGGAAAACATATCGAAAAGGATCGCCGAGTGGCTGCCGCCCGAGGGCGAAAAGGCGCCAATCCCGCTGACCGCGTGACCTGCTCCCCAATAACCACCACTTTAAAAGAGACACGCGCAACGTGACCGATACAAAAAAAATCGTGGTGCTCCTCAAGGGCTATCCGCGCCTGTCGGAGACTTTCATCGCCCAGGAACTTCTGGGGCTGGAGAAAGCCGGGCTGCAACTCGAACTCATGTCCATGCGCCGGCCGACGGATAAAAAACGCCACCCCGTTCATGATGAAATTCGCGCACCCGTCACCTACCTGCCGGAATATCTGCATGAAGAACCGCTGCGCGTTCTAAAGGCATTGTGGGCGTGCCGCAAAAAGCCGGGCTTCACCAAGGCGCTCCGCCGCTTTTTCAGCGATCTGCCGCATGATCTCAGCCGCAACCGGTTCCGCCGTTTCGGGCAGGCCGCCGTCCTTGCGCATGAATGGCCGGCGGATGCCGAATGGCTGCATGTCCATTTCATCCACACACCCGCCTCGGTCGCCGCCTATACCCATCTCATTACTGGCACACCCTGGACGATTTCGGCGCATGCGAAGGACATCTGGACCTCGAACGACCGTGACCTTGCCGCCAAGCTGCAAAGCGCCCGCTGGGCCGTGACCTGCACTGCCGGCGGCTTCCAGCATCTGCAGACCCTTTCCGGGGCCAGGCAGAATGTGCATCTGAGTTATCATGGCCTCGATCTCACCCGCTTCCCGCATTTCGAAACGCCACGCCCGGCGAGAGACGGTTCAGATGCCGGTGACCCGGTCAGGATTTTAAGCGTCGGCCGGGCGGTCAAGAAAAAGGGCATCGATATTCTCCTGCGCGCGCTGGCTTCACTCCCGCAGGATATCCATTGGCGTTTCACCCATATTGGCGGCGGTGATGAACTGGTCGCGCTGAAGAAACTCGCAGACGAGCTTGGCCTCGCCGACAGGATCGTCTGGACCGGGGCCATGGACCAGAAGCAGGTGCTGGAGAATTACCGGGAGGCGGATCTCTTCGCCCTTGCCTGCCGCATTACCAGCGATGGCGATCGTGACGGCCTTCCCAATGTGCTGGTTGAGGCCGCGAGCCAGGCGCTGACCTGCATTTCCACCAAAATCTCAGGCATTCCGGAATTCTTCGTCGACGGTGAAAACGGGCTGCTGACCGATCCGGAAAATCCGGCCGCATTCGCCGAAGCACTGCGTGCGGCCATCACCGATGCGCAATTACGCCAGCGTCTGGGTGCTGCCGCCGAAAACCGCGTTCGAACCGCTTTCGATCATCGCACCAGCATTGCCGAACTGAAGGCCCTGTTCGAAACCGAGTGGGAAAAGACGCCATGAGTGATACGGAAAAGCGTCCTTCAGTCTTCTTTTATGTCCAGCATCTTCTCGGCATCGGCCATATCGCCCGCGCCAGCCGCATTGCCAACGCCCTGCAGGCGGATGGTTTCGATGTCGTTCTGGTGACGGGCGGCACCCCGGTTCCGGGCTTTCCGGGTGAGGGCATCCGCCATGTCGAATTGCCGCCCATCGCCGTCAGCGACGGCAGCTTTTCCGGCCTTGTCGATAGTTCCGGCAAACCGGTGGATGACGCCTTCAAAAAGCTTCGAACAGACATGCTGATCGGTGCTTACCATGGCGCAAAGCCTGACATCGTCATCATCGAGGCCTTCCCCTTCGGGCGCAGACAGGTGCGTTTCGAATTGCTGCCGCTTCTGGACGAGATCGAGGATAGCGAACCGCGCCCGCTCGTCATGACGTCGCTGCGTGACATTCTGCAGGAAAAAACCAAACCCGGCCGTGACGAAGAAACCGTGTCGCTGGTGAAGAAACATTTCGACGCGGTGCTGGTCCATGGCGATCCGGAATTTGTGCGACTGGAGGATACCTTTCCTCTTGCCGGCGAAATCAGCCAGCGCATCATCTATACGGGCCTTGTTGCACCGCTACCGCCCCCCGAACCGGCGGAGAAATTCGATATTGTGGTATCCGCAGGCGGCGGCGCGGTTGGCGCAGCACTCGTCCGGGCCGCACTTGAAGCCGCCCCGCTGCTGGATGACATCACAAGCTGGTGCCTCGTAACCGGCCCCAATATGCCGCAAGCGGATTTCGATGCGATCTCGGCTGAGGCGGCGGACAATGTATCCGTCTTCCGCTTCCGCAAGGATTTCGCAAGCCTGCTTGCCGGCGCGCGGCTTTCGGTTTCACAGGCCGGTTACAACACCGTCTGCGATATTCTTCAGGCAAAATGCCGCTCGCTTCTGATCCCCTTCGCAGCCGGTGGCGAAACGGAACAGAGCGCCCGCGCCGAACGACTGGCGCGGCTGGGACTGGCGCAGGTGCTGGAGGAGAAAGATATCTCCGCGCAATCCATGGCCGATGCCATCAGGGCCGCATTGGCTCTGCCGGCCCCGGATAAGATCAAACTCGATCTCGACGGCGCTGCCGGAACGGCTAGAGTCTTGCGCCGCCTTTTTGATGAGCGGTGAGGATCGCCTTTAACTCGCGAACCGCCGCTTCGTCCGTTCCCTTGCGCCCATCGCCGGTAAAACCGAGCTTCGCCACCTTGCTTTCTGGATCATAAGACGGAACGGCGGAACAGGATGCGTGGATTTCCGTGATCGGAAAGCGGTCCAGCAATGTCTGCACGATCTGTGGACGCACGCCTGCACCTGGCATGATGACAATCCGGCCAGCGGCCTTCTCGGATAATCGCGCCAGCGTCTCCATGCCCTCAAGCGCCGAACGCGCGCCGCCGGAGGTTAGAATTCTCGGGAAACCGAGCGCGATGGCGGCCTCCAAAGCCTCATCCATGTCGGGAACGACATCGATCGCCCGGTGCAGCGTCGAATCCAGCCCATCGGCGTGGCGGCGCAATTCCTCGAGCAGTGGAATATCAAGCGATCCGTCGCCAAGCGATGCGCCGAGCACCACGCCGGAAAGCCCCGCAGCACGCGCCGCATCAATATCGCGTTTCATCACATCGGCTTCGTCACGTGTGAACACGAAATCACCGGCGCGCGGTCTGATCATCACGCTGACCGGCAATCCATAGGCCGCCGCTCGCTGCATGAAACCCGCAGACGGTGTGACGCCGCCACCGGACAATGCCGCGCAGAGCTCGATACGATCGGCACCACCCCTGACCGCCGCTTCCAGCCCGGCCACATCGTCCACGCAAATCTCGAGAATCATCGTAACCTCTTTCATTCGAACGTGCTCTGTTCACGCACCGGGTTATCCGAAAGCCGCCCACACTTTTCGGCCCGACGCTCTACCTGCGGCGACCCGTCCCATCAAGCGCATAGAGCATGTAAACGCCGCCGAGACCCACAACTGCTCCCAGAATGGAGGTTCCCGAATAGCTTGTGACAAATGTGCCCAGGGCGAAAATCAGCGCACCCAGGCCGGCACCAAGGAAGATATTGACGGCGATCAGCGAGCTTCCAAGCCCCGGCCGATCCGCGATCAGCTCCTGCAGATAGGTAATCGGGATACTGATGATGGCCGCCGCGCCCAGCGCGCTGATGACGGTTTGTGCGTAAATGTGCCATGGCGCGGAAGCGAGGCCCTGCAGGATGAGATAAATGGCATAAAGCACCGCTCCCGCCGCCAGCGTCAGCGTTTGCGGCACCTTTTTCTCGATCCAGCCCCACAGGAGAATGAAAACGATTTCCAGCGCCGCGACGATGCCCGCCACGATGCCGATATCCGCGACCGTGCCCTGCGCCTGACCCGTTATGATCAGCGAACGTATGGAATCATTGAGATGCAGCATTGAGCAGATCAGGGCTATGGCGATGATCCGTAGCAGCACCCGCCGAGACCCGACTTCCGCAAGCGAAGCGCGGAAACCGAACCGCGCCTCGGTGTTCACGGTCGCCGGCGTGGCGGCGCGCGGGAGGCAAAAGGCCACGAGCAGAAAGCAGATAAGCGCACAAATACCCGAGAAAAGGAAAGCCAGCAGCATATTGCCGGAATTCACCAGAAAGATACCGACGATGCCCGGCACCAATACCCAGGAGAGAGAAATCGTTGCCCGCATGATCGAATTCACGGCGATCATGTCGCCCGTGGAAAGATTGCGGGCATCGGCACGCACATGCGCGAAAATCAGCGAATTCATCGCCCCGAAGATCGGCAGAAGAACGAGCTTGGCGCTCACGAAAGCCGTGGCGTTGCCAACCAGATAGACCAGCATATAGCCGCTGACACCGAAGAGCGCGATGAACAGCATGGGCTTGCGATATTCGCCCAGCCTGTCGGCGACGATGCCCATCAGCACGCTGGCGCTGACATTGATGACGGCGGCAAACAGCATCAGCAGGGAATAGACGGTGTTGCTGAGCCCGATTTCACGAATGCCGATAACCGCCTGATAGGGAGCGGTGGCTGCATTCGAAAACCCGAAAAACAGAATAGCGAGCGCCCCGATGCGGATCGACGGATTATTGATAACGATGGAAAGAGCCGACGGCATGGATATTCGCCTGAGATGATCCGGCATCGCCGGATCGCTTGATAAAACCTATCGAACCGCCGTCATCGCCAGCGGGCAGAAAGGATGGGTTTCGGGATATAGTCGAAATGCGGCTTCCATGGGTAAAAATCGCCGTCCCGGCGGCGATTGGGAAGATTTTCGATATCCTGATTGATAACCCCCTCCGTCAGCGCCATCAGATTGGGATTGGCGATCGGCGCAAGCTCCGGCGAAAGATAACCTGACTTGACGACCAGCAGCCTCACCGTCTTCAGATCGAAGCCCAAACGGGTGAAATCCGAAATCATGTGATAGGGCCTGCGCCTGGCGGCCAGAATAACGGTAATGCCACCGATGCCGACCACCGCCTGCCGCTGATCCGTAGCACCTGGATCGTCCAGTTTCAGGACCCTGGCTTCGGCGGTGACGGATGGGCTCTCGGGATCGAGACTGCCGCCGATTTTCAGGGAAAGCGTCGCATCCTCGCCCGCCGCAAAACAGGCTTCGACCGCTGGCCCGTCGGTGATGCCGCCCAGCAACGCGCCCTGCCAGTTGCGCGCAATCAGCGCCGCCAGAACATCGGCGCGATCGCCCACCCCGCCGCCGGTCGGATTGTCGCCCGAATCCGCGAGAATGATCGGACCGGTGGTCGTTTTTGCCGCAATATCGAGAATGGCGTCGAGCGGCTCAGTCACCGGCCCGAAACGGAAATCCTGCCGGGCATTCCAGTAGGATTGCGCGATCTCACTGGCAACCGCCTGCGCGGCCTCCCTGTCTGTCCCCGTCACCACCGCACAGGACGTCGCCCTTGGTTCGTCGGCCCAGACATAGCCGATCATGAAATTCGCATCCCATATGCCGGGCCGGGCATCATGATCCGGCAGAACGGCATAGAGGCTTTTTGTGGGTTCATCTTCCGTGGATGTCTTTTCACCCGGCAGCAGAATGGGGATTTTCGCCCAGGCCACACCAGGCTTCTCGCCCGTCTTCAGCGCCTTAAGCAGCATCGTCCACGCCCGCACCATCGTCTCGCGCACATCGATATGCGGCGCGGTTCGGTAGCCGGCGAAAATATCGAGCTGATCGATGATCGTCTGGCTAACATTGCCATGCAGGTCGTAGCTCGCAGAAATAATCACATCCGGCCCGACCACGGCGCGGGCGCTGGAAATCCAGTCCCCCTCGGCATCGTCCATGCCTTCGACATTCATCGCGCCGTGCATCGCGAGATAAAGCCCGTCAAGCGGCAACGAGGCTCTCAAACGTTCGAGAAACTCCGCCTTGAACGCCTCATAGGCCACACGCGACACGGGGCCGCCCGGCACCGCCCGCGCATGCAGAAGTGGCAATACTTCCGCCCCGCTCCCGCCGAGAAAGTTGAAATACTCGGCTTCCAGCAGCTCCGCGCCGCGAAAAACGCGAAAGTCCTCCTGGCGCATCAGCACCGGCGAGTAGGTGCTGCATTCGGTATGAATACCACCAACGGCAATACGCATCACGCCTTCTCCTCAATAAACCGGATTGAGGGGAACGATGGCGGAAAACCTCAGCCAGTCTTTCTGCGCTTTCGGCGTCCATGCCGCCTCTGCGATGGCCGGCAGTCTTGGGAAAACCAGATGGTTGAAATAAGCGCGGTTGAGGAAATGTTCGGACCAGATGCAGGCCTGAACGCCCTTCATCCGTTCCTTCAACTCCTCTGGAAAATCGCCAACCGCCTCATAGGCATAGGTGTGCGAAGGCGGAACGGTGCCGGCCCAGCTTGCACCGGGCTCCTGCCAGGCTTCATCCTGCACCATGTCGAGATAATAGGCCTGTCCGGGCGTCATCACCACGTCATAACCCTGCTTTGCAAGCTCAAGGCCAACTTCCGGCTTCTGCCATGCCATCAGCAATGTTCCCGCCGGATCCACACCGCCGCCATGCGAAACCTCGTCCCAGCCGGCAAGCTGGCGGCCACGCTCATGCAGCATCCCCTGGATGCGCTTCATGAAATAGGACTGGATGCCGAAGGTACCGTCGAGCCCTTCCTTTTCCATCAACGTTTTGGCAAGCGGCGAGGCAAGCCAGGAACCATCCGCAACCTCGTCGCCACCGATGTGGATCAGCCGCGAGGGGAACAACTCCACCATCTCGTCGAATATCTTGCCGAGGAACTCGTAGGTCGGCTCGATGGCCGGGTTGAGCGCATTGTTGGGATAGCCCTGTACCGAACGGTAGCTGTCCGGCGCTTCCTGCCCGTCCGTCAGATCCGGATAGGCGACGAGAGCCGCCGTGCTGTGGCCGGGTATATCAACCTCCGGAACGATTTCGACGTTCAAAGCCGCCGCATGTGCAACGACCTTGCGTACATCCTCCTGGCTGTAATAACCGGACACCGGTTCGGCGCCGTTGCCGAGCTGCGGCAGAAGCGGCCCATCCGGCCCGCGTGTCGCGCCGACGGTGGTCAGCAGCGGATAGGCCTTGATTTCAAGCCGCCACGCCTCGTCATCGGTCAAGTGCCAATGGAACCGGTTCATGCGCAGCCATGCGAGGATATCGATAAGCCGTACGACATCGCCAGTCGGATAGAATTGCCGCGAGACATCCAGATGGCAGCCGCGCCAGCTATAACGCGGCGCATCGCCGATGCTGCCGGAAGCCGGGAAACGGAATTTGGGATCGACACGCGCACCATGCAGCAATTGCGCCAGAACCGTCAGGCCATATTGCAGGCCGGCAGCGGCCGAATATTCCACGACGACGGCCTCATCCGAGAAAGACAGGCGATAACCTTCCGCTTCCAGCCCGCTATGCTGTTTGAAACGAAGCGGTTTTCCCTCATGAACGGGCGCAAGGCTGAAAGGCACGTGTCCCACGGCAAAAAGCCTGCGGAACAGCGAAAGCACGGTTTCCACCGCAAGTACTTCCTCAGCCTTCGCATTATCCGCCGGGTAAAGCGCGACGGGAAAGCCCTCGCCCGGTTCGGCATCGATTTCAGCAGGCCAGGGCTGGATGGCGAAAGGCAGGTCGAGCTTCCCTTCGGGAAGCAGAACCGGTGCTGGCTCGCTGTGACGCCCATCCAGCATCAGGTCACCGACATCGACCGCACGATGCGTGCCGTCGGCAAGGCTGATATAAGCGGATTTCGCACCATCCGTGCGATGGCGGGCTGGCCTCAGCAAGCCATCGACGGTGAAACGCCAGGATTTACCGGCCTCGAGCACGAAACCGGGCGGCGGCGCAAATTCGTGGAAATTGGCATTGCGGCGCAGATAAACGGCATTGCCGCAAACCGGCTTGTCCACCGTCCGGGTGAGGGATGTGTAGACGATGCGAAAGTCCTTCAGCGGCTCGCGGGAAAGATTGACCAGCGTGAACGTAAAGCCGCCGGATGCGGACTCTGCGAGCGGATGCCATGAATTTTCAAGACGATAATGTGCGAGCGCCATAATGCTCCCCTTTATTGCGCAGTGAACCCGGAAGAGGGTTTCGGTCAGTAGTGTTCGGATTGCGAGAAAGTACGGGCAAGCGGCGCCTGCCCCGCCGTCAGCCCGCAGTCCACCGGCAGGCACACGCCGCTGATGGAGGCCGCCTGCGGCCCGGCCAGAAAGGCGACGGCATTGGCCACATCTTCTGGCCGCACGATGCGCTGCAATGGATACCAGTGCTTGGCTTCCTCAAAAACCTGAGGATTGACCGCCGCCCGCGCCTCCCATGCCTGCGTGCGCACGGTTCCCGGCGCAACGGCATTGGAACGGATGCCGAATTTACCGTATTCGACGGCGATCAGCTTCGTCAGATGGATCAGCCCCGCCTTCGCGGCGCTATAGGCCGGATGGCCGAACACCGACATGCCGTTGACGGAGGTGATATTGATGACAGATCCCTGCGTCCGCTTCAGCGCCTCTTCGAAAGCCCTGAAGCAGAGAAACGGCGCTTCCAGATTAAGGGCATTGTCCTTGCGCCATATCTCGGCGGTCGTGTCGTGCAGGCTGACCGCTCTTGCAGCGCCCGCATTGTTGACCAGGGTCGCGACATCACCCAACTCCGCGACCTCCAGGGCCAGCCTTGCAAGGTCCTGCGGATCGGTCACATCGCAGGTTTTCGGAACGAAGGCGGAACCGGAAAGCAGGGAAAGCGCAGTGGAAAGGGCGTCGGCATCGATATCAACCAACACCACCTTTTCATGGCTTTCAGAAAGCGCCACGGCAATTGCCCGGCCTATGTCACCTGCCGCCCCCGTTACGACGGCGACCCGGTCTTTCCTGTCCTGCATCTCATGCCACTCCTTTAAAGCTTTCCGACCAGTTCCAAAGCGGAATTTCAGGTAAACCGCTCACACTTTTCCCATCCCGCTTTCAGTCACCCAGCAATTGCCGGTCATCCGGGTCGCGATGTTCCACGAGTTGCTGCTTGATGTGACGCAGGGTCACCATCGACCTTTGCCGATGGTGATAGGCAGCAAGGGTCGCCAGAATATCGACGGCGGCCAGATAGGCGTAACGCGATGAGGTCGGACGGAAGATATTGTTTCCCTCAGGTACGTTGACGGCCACCACCATATCGGCCGCCATGGCGACGGGCGTGTCGCTCTGGGTCAGCGCAATGGTGGCCACTCCCATTTCCCGTGCCAGCCTGAAGCATTTTACCAGCTCCATGTTGCGGCCGGAAAAAGAGGAGCCGATGATGACGTCTTCCTTCCGGGCGGCAGCCGTCATCATCAATTGCATGCTGTGGTCGGCGCTTGTCGAAACACGCAGGCCCAGGCGAAACAGCCGGTTCTGGATTTCCGACGCGATCATCGAGGAGTTCCCGCCCGCACCGAAGGCGTAGATCATGCCACTATTGGCGATCTTGATCGCCGCTTCACCGGCAAGGGCGGGATCAAGCGTCTTGTGCAGCAGGAAAAGTGCCTCCTGCGCCTTGGCAAGCACCTCCTCGGCGACATCCGACGGACCGGTGCTGGTGGGCTCCGAAGTGAGATAGCGAATACCCACATAGGCGGTCTTGGCAAGGCTGACCTTAAAATCCGAAAAGCTCTGGCAGCCCAGACGGCGGCAGAAGCGCGTCACCGTTGGCGGGGAAACTTCTGCACGCGCGGCCAGCTCGATGATCGACGCATTGACGGCGAATTCGAAGTCCGAAACCAGAATCTCGGCGATCCGCCGCTCCGATTGCGAGAACTGCCCCTTGTCTTCCTGAATCCTTGCGAAAATATCCATGCTCACCGGTCTCCGTTCCGCCAAAACTTAAGGCTTGGCCCCGTTACCGATGCACTCTAATCCGAGACGCCCGTCAACTGTACATACCCATGAATCGATCATGCTTCGTCCCGTTGACGACACGGCGGACACCTTTGATTTGAAAATTATTTTCTCTGTTGATTGCAAGATGAGCATATGCGAACAATATTCGCCAGCGAAATTTCCGAATCCTGAAAATAATTTCAACAATGGACCCAGATCATGCGCGATCCCTTTAAAAACCCCTTTCCCGAAACAGACGTCGCCCGCCATTCCATATGGGAGATGCTGGTGACGCGGGATATCGACGCGTTCCTCGCCGCCGACTGGTCGAAGGTCGCGGATGATTTCGTCGAAGAGGGCTTCCTCGGTATCAATGCCAACCGGGATGCGAACCCGGACAACTGGCGTCTGTCCTTCCCGTCGCTCGTGGCCTATCGCGATGAATGGCTGCGACAGGCGCAGGATTTCCAAACCCAGCACTTCGCCGAAGACCCGCGGGGTGCGATCTTCGCGACCACCACATTGGAAGAAATCGAAGTGGAGGGTGAAACAGCGCTGGTCCGCAAGAAGTTCGATGGCGGGCTTCGCAAGGCCGATGGCAGCTTCGACGTCATGAAATGGCAGACGCTCTATTATTGCCGGCTGCATGAGGGCCGCTGGAAAATCAGCGGTTTCACCGGCTACATGCCCAACTCGATGCCTTGATCCAACGCTTTTGCGAGAAATATTCGAGCGCCGGGCCGAAAGCCCGGCGTTATTTTTTCGTCCGGAAAAGGCGAAAGAAAACCGTCGAGAATGGATCGCGTCAGGAAAAACCGGGCATGGCAATACAGATTTCATGGCCCGGTTCCTGCCCTTTATTGTATCAGCTTGAGGACTGAAAGATCGACACGCCGTTCCAGCGCGATACCGCTCTCATCAAACAGATGGCAATCCGACGCCTTGATGCCGGTCACGATAGGCTCGTCGACGACAACCGGCGCGGAGCCGGAAAGCAGCGCGCAATAGTTCTCGCCCGTTGGGGCAACGCCATAGGCGATCGTATTCACCCCCAGCCGCTCGATGACGCTCGGTGCAACCTTCACATTGAGGTCAGCCATTTCAAGACCGGTATGTTCCGGACGGATGCCAAGCGTCAGCTGCTTGCCTTCCAGGCCGGCACGCGGCTCCACCGGCACGGTGATCGTCTGCCCCTCATATTCAACGGTCACCCCATCGGCGCTGGCGGATTTGCAGGTGACCTTCAGGAAGTTCATTTTTGGGTTGCCGATAAACCCGGCAACGAAGAGATTCGCCGGCTTATGATAAAGCTCCAGCGGCGCCCCGACCTGGGCGATTTCACCGGCATTCAGCACAACGATGCGGTCGGCCATGGTCATGGCCTCCACCTGATCGTGCGTCACATAGATCATCGTCGCCTGCAGCGTCCGGTGAAGATTGGTGAGCTCGATACGCATATCGGACCGAAGTGCCGCATCGAGGTTGGAAAGCGGCTCGTCAAACAGGAATATCTTCGGCTCGCGAACAATGGCGCGACCGATCGCAACGCGCTGGCGCTGGCCACCGGACAACATGCCGGGGCGCTGCTGCAGGCGCTGGTCGAGTTGCAGGATCTTGGCAACCCCCTCGACCTTCTCCTTGATCTTGCTTTCTTCCATCTTTTCGACGCGCAGCGGAAAAGCGATGTTTTCGAAAACCGTCATATGCGGATAGAGCGCATAGGACTGGAAGACCATGGCGATGCCGCGTTTGACCGGCGGCAATTCATTGACCTTCACGCCGTTAATGACGACGTCGCCGGCGGTAATATCCTCAAGGCCGGCGATCATGCGCAGCAATGTGGATTTGCCGCATCCCGAGGGGCCGACAAAAACGACGAACTCGCCATCCCTGATGTCGAGCTGAACGCCCTTGATGACTTCGAAATGTCCATAGTTCTTGCGGACGTTA
The DNA here is from genome assembly GCA_025560025.1 of Agrobacterium tumefaciens. Lineage (NCBI taxonomy): Bacteria > Pseudomonadati > Pseudomonadota > Alphaproteobacteria > Hyphomicrobiales > Rhizobiaceae > Agrobacterium > Agrobacterium tumefaciens. The sequence continues at coordinate 2,321,892 of CP048485.1, forward strand.
TTGAGATAAAGCTGACCCAAAACTTGCCTCTCCCGTCACCAGCCGACATCAGGCTGCGTTCAGAGACGTTCCGCAACATGGAATAAACCGTGTCGGATCGGAACCGTTAAAAAACACGGGACGGAGCGGCCATAATGGCGGCAGGCATTCCCGCGGCGAAATATGCCGGTTGCGGGCGGCCTTCGCCCGCAACCTTGTCAATGTGGATTACTTATACTGCTCGAGAGCGGACGAGGCCTTCTTCGCGGCATCCTCCGGCGTAGCCTTGCCGGTAACGACAGACTGCACCATCTCGATCATCGTGTCCTGAAAGCCCTTGTAGTCGGTGAAGAGCGGCTCGGGACCACCATAGGCGATACCGTCGATCAGCGGCTTCCAGAAGGGGTCCTTGGCGATGAATTCATCAACCTTCGGCGACGGACGAAGCGGGGTGAGGCCAGCGCCGCCCTGCAACTCGTATTCGCCCTGCGGGCCGGGCGAGGTGATGAACTTGGCGAATTCGGTCGCCTTTTCTTCCACGCCCGTTCCCTTGAAGATCGCGAGGCTGTCGGTGATGAGCAGCGTGCCGGGACCCTTGGCTTCAGGGCCGAGCGGCAGGGTCGCGATGCCCCAGTTGATCTTGGTTTCCTGCAGACGGGTTGCGGCACCCGAACCGGCCTGGATCATGCCAACCTTGCCATCGAGGAAGATGGCGCGGATTTCGTTCTGCTCATAGGCGGTCGGACCTTCGACGGAATAAGGCGTGATGTCCTTATAGGCCTTAAGAGCCGCGACAACCTGCGGGCTGTCGACGGTGATCTTGTCACCATCGATAACCTTGCCGTTATTGGTGTAAACCCAGTGCATGAACTGGTGCATGGTGTTGTCGAAGGTCTTGGCCGGCAGGCCGTAACCGGCGATGCCGGTCTTTTCCTTGATCTGCTTGGCGAAGGCGATTTCTTCAGCCCAGGTCTTCGGCGGTGTTTCCGGGTCGAGACCGGCCTGCTTGAACAGGTCCTTGTTCCAGTAAAGCGCCTTGGTCGAGAAAGCGACCGGCACGCCCCACTGCGTATCCTCGAAGGTGACCGTGTCGACAATGTTCGGGTAATAGGTCTTCTTTTCGTCTTCCGTCATCGGCACCGGAACGATGAGATCGTTCTGCGCGAACTGCTTCAGCGTGCGCGAACCGACATAGGCCATGGCGACCGGGGTGCCGGCGGCAGCGAGCGTGGTTGCCTTGTCCTGGCACTGCGCCCAGCCGACGACTTCAGGCACGACCTTGAAGCCGGCATTCTTGCCTTCCCATTCCTTGATATACTTCTCATGGATGGGGTCCATCTTGTCGCCGCAATAGATCCAGCTGATCTCCTTGTCGGCGGCATGCGCCGTCACCGTGCCAAGGGCAGTGGAACCGGCAAATGCGACAGCGCAAAGCGCCAATCCGTAATGTTTCAGTGCCATAGGTAGTCTCCCATTTTCTGGTGGTCGTTCCGATTGTTGATTATTTCACCGCGCCGGCGGTCAGACCGCTGACGAGATATCGTTGCATGAAGAAGATGACGACCATGGCCGGCGCAATGCCGACGAAGCTGGCTGCCATCAACTCATTCCAGATGACTTCCTGACGACCGAAATAAGCGAACAGACCAATGGGCAGCGGCATATATTCGGTCTTGGAATTGAAGGTAAGCGCGAAGATGAACTGCTGGGCATAGGCGCCGATGAAGGTGGTGATGGAGACGACCGCGATGCCAGGCATCGCAAGCGGCAAGATCACCCGGCGGAAGGTATAGAAATAGCTCGCACCATCCACATAGGCCGCTTCCTCCAGCTCACGCGGAATACGCAGCATGTAGGTCCGCAAAAGCCAGATGGCGGTGGGGATCAGGAAAGCTGCACCGGGAATGATCATCGCGAAATAAGTGTTCAGCACGCCCATATTGCGCATCAATCGGTAAAGCGGGATCAGCAGCACCGCGCCGGAGAACATGTTGATCGCCAGAAACGCGCCGAGCAATTGTCCGCGACCGCGAAACTGGAACCGGGCAAAAGCATAGGAGGCCGGCACCACCAGAAGCAGAACGATGATCGTCGAGATCGTCGAAATGAAGAAGGAGTTGAAGACGTAGCGGGCAAAGCCGGGAACGCTGACCCACATGGTCCGATAGGCCTCGAAGGAACCGTTCTCCGGCCAGAATTTATACGGCGAGGAAAACAGCAGGCTGAGCGGTTTCAGCGAAACCAGAAACCCTTCCACGAAAGGCGCCAGGACGAAGGTCAGGAACACGGCGATGCCGCAATAGATCCCGACCATTTCATACCACCTGTAGCGGTTGATCATCGCATTCTTGTCGGTCATCGGCTGGCCTCCTGCGAGATACGGCTGGTGATGCGGAAGTAGAAATAGGTGAAGATCGACAGGAAGATGCAGATCAGCACGGCGCGGGCGGCACCCTCACCGTATTTGTAAGAGCCGATCGCCGTCTTGTACGTGTCGATGATCATGGTCGTCGTCTGGCCGGTCGGACCGCCCTGCGTCAGGATCCAGATGATGTCGAAGGAATTGAAGGTCGAAATCAGCGAGATCATCGACATGGTGATCATGGCGGGCAGCATCAGCGGCAGCGTGATGCGGCGGAAGCGGTAGGCGCGGCTTGCCCCATCCGTCCAGGCCGCCTCATAGAGGTCCTGCGGAATGGCCTGAATGGCGGCCAGCAGATAGAGCGTCACCATCGGCACGCCGATCCACACATCGGTGATGATGGTCGCCCAGAAGGCCGTATTGCCATAGGCGAGGAAAGCGACCGGACCATTCACAAGGCCAAGGTTCTGCAGCACGCCGGAAATCATGCCGAACTGGCCGTTATACATCCAGCCCCACATGAAGATGCCGATAGCCATCGGCACGATCCATGGCGGCATGGTCAGGATGCGAAACAGCGCGCGGCCCGGAACGGCAGAGTTCAGAAGCACTGCGCCAAATGTGCCGATGATCATCTTTATCGAGACGGAAAAGAACGTCCAGATGAAGGTCCGCGTGATGACATCGGCAAAAGTCGCGTTGAAGATCTTGTCGTAGTTGATGAAGCCTACCCAATTCGTCGTTTTTCTGAGCGACGCATCGGTAAAGGACAGGATGAAGGTATCGACGAGCGGATAAGCAACGATAACCGTGATGTATAGAAGTGCCGGCAAAAGAAGAAGCCAGGCAAAGACGACCGCGCTGCGTTTCGCATCCATCGCCGCGCCCCCTTAAGCCGATTTCGCCGCAGGCGTCTTCGGCTGCCCATGAAGCGCCAGATCGTATTCCTCCCACACCGGCTTGAGATCCACCACCTTGCGGCCGTGGCGCGCCTCATCCATGGCAAGCGCCAGAATACCGGCCTCGATGGCATCAAGTGCGGAAACCGGCAGCGGCGTGCCCTTGACGATATGGTCGATCACGTCCTCGGCCATCTGCTCATCCGCACCGTAATGCTGGGAGAGCGCAGTCGCCGCCGAATAGGTCTTGGCGACAGTCTTTTCGTTGGTCCGGGCATTGTGCACGTTCAGGAAACCGCGCACGAAATCGCCCTCCGCCATGCCTTTGGCGCCGATGACGCAGAAACGGCGGAAATCATCGGGAACGTTGAGATTGGTATGGAAGGCAAGCGACGCGCCGTTCTCATATTCGACGATCGCCGTCTGATAATCGATGATGTCGCCGTCGCTGTCGAAGACCTTTTCCGAGCCCATCCAGCCGCTTGGCTTGCGATGGTAGACCTCCATGTCGTTGATACCGTCATTTTGCGGGGCATTCGCAGGCGTGAAGCTCTTGCGTCCGCCGAAACTCGACACGAAACGCGGCCGCGCACCGACAACACCATTATAGAGATCGAGGTCGTGGCAGCATTTTTCCAGCATGAAGGAGCCGGAATAATTCTCGTAACGCCGCCAGTCGCGCATGAAGAATGCGCCGTGATAGGGCGGGATATGTTCCGAAGCCTCGATGGAAACGACATCGCCCAGCTTGCCTTCAGCCTGTGCCGCGCGCAGATCGCGGTAAAGCGGCGAATAACGCAGGACCAGACCCACCAGCAGCCGCTCATGACCATGCTTGTTGAGCAACCGGGCGAGTTCGAGGCTTTCCTCGATGCTGACGACGATGGGCTTTTCGGAGAAGATGGTGCAACCGGCCTCAAGCCCGATGCGGATATGCTCAAGATGCATATGGTTCGGCGAGCCGATCATCAAGAGGTCGAATTTCTCGCCGGCGATCAGCGCCTCGGGGCTGTCATACGCCTTGCCAACCGAAATGCCCTTTTCCTTGAGACCCGGCAAACCAGCCGGCGCGGGATCGACGTAACCGACGATCTCGAAGTCCTTGTCAATCTCATGAAAAACGTAGCCCAGATAACCGAGACGGAATCCGAGTCCGATAATTCCCACCTTCATGAACTTTGTTCCCTGTTCATTCGTAATTCATTTTCGCAGAAGCAACCATTTCTGTGCTGGTTATTCACATATCTGCGATAATTTCCTGCCACGATGAAATTAATTTTCACAACGGTCAAGCTAAATTCGATTTCGCAAATCCCGCTGAGGACTGGAAATCGATTTTTCCGCTGACGCGCAAGCGAAACAAGACCGCTGCGGCCACCGACGTAAAAAACAATACCAAAAAAATGCCAATCGTCTAGAGCAATTCCTGTTGTGGGAAATTTTTTTTGGTTAATGCGAAAATATCAAGCACATGGCCTTATTATTTGGCAAAATATCGAAAAAAACACCGATTTATCGTACAAATACACCAATGGTTCTATTTTGGTATTGCCGATTGTGGTGCGTGTGGTATAGCGAAAATTCGCCACATCGATTGTGACAGAGGTTATGCATGAACGGCGCAGCGCTTAATCTGGACGACCTGCAATCAGGAGGCGGCGGCCCGCTTTACCTGAAACTGCGTCAGACGATTGAAGATGCCATCAATGCCGGCCGCCTGAAACACGGCGACGCCTTGCCGCCCGAGCGCGATATTGCCGAAAGCGCCTGCGTCAGCCGTGTCACCGTGCGCAAGGCGGTGGACGATCTCGTCCGTGATGGGCTTCTGGTGCGCAGGCACGGTTCGGGCACCTTTGTCGTCAAGCCCATCACCCGCATGCAGCAGCCCTTGACCAAGCTGACCTCGTTTACCGAGGACATGCGCCGCCGCGGCATGGCCGCGAGCACGCGCTGGCTGGACAGGGGACTGTTTTATCCGACCGGTGACGAGATGATGGCTCTCGGCCTGTCCCAATCCGCCATGGTTGCAAGGTTGACACGACTGCGCCTTGCCAACGACCAGCCGATCGCACTCGAAGTCACGAGCCTGCCCGGTGATATTCTGCCCGACCCACAATTGGTGGAAAACTCGCTCTATATGGAGCTCGAAAAAAACGGCATTCGCCCCGTCCGCGCCATTCAGCGCATCTCCGCCCGCAATCTGACGGATGAGGAGACCCTGCTGCTGGGCGTTCCGCCGGGCTCGGCGGCGCTGTCCGTGCAGCGCATGGCCTATCTGGAAAGCGGACGCCTCATGGAAATATCCCGCGCCCTTTATCGCAGCGACGCCTACGACCTCGTCGCCGAACTGACGATGACCTCCGAATAAACACACCGACCAAGGACAGAAAACGATGACAACCCTGATGCGCCAGGAAATCAACGAGATTCCCGATGCCGTCGCCCGTCTGCTGGACAATGCGAAAAATGATTTCCACGAGGCCGGCAGCCAGCTGAAGGCCCGCGATCCGGCGGTTATCGTCACGATTGCGCGCGGCTCCTCCGACCACGCTGCACATTTTCTGAAATATGCGATCGAATTGCAGACCGGCCTTCCGGTGGCCTCTCTCGGCCCCTCGCTCGCTTCCATCTACCAGACAAAACTGCGGCTGGAACGGGCGGCGGCCTTCGCTGTGTCGCAATCGGGTAAAAGCCCTGACATCGTTGCCCTGGCACAAAGCGCCCGCAAGGGCGGCGCACTCACCTTCTCCCTCGTCAACACCCTGCCCTCTCCGCTTGGCGATGCGGCCAATCAGGCGATCGATATCCAGGCAGGACCGGAAAAAGCGGTTGCCGCGACCAAGTCCTTCGTCAATTCCATCGTTGCCGGCCTCGCGATCCTGGCCGAATGGACGGAAGACAGCCTTCTGGCCAAGGCCGTCAGCGCCCTGCCGCAGAATTTCGCCAAAGCAATCGCACTCGACTGGAGCCAGATCGCTGAGGCGGTGAAGGGCGAGGAATCGCTTTATATGCTGGGTCGCGGTCCCGCCCTTGCGATTGCCGCGGAAGCCGCGTTGAAGTGCAAGGAAACCTGCGAGCTGCATGCGGAAGCCTATTCTTCGGCGGAAGTCATGCACGGCCCGGTCTCGCTGGTCGCACCGAAATTTCCGGTCATCGCCTTTGCCGCGCGCGACCGCGCCGAAACCTCCGTCACGGATATTGCCGCAAATCTCGCTCAAAAAGGCGCGAATGTTTTCGTCACTTCCGCCAAGGGCAGCCCGGCCAAGCCGCTGCCCTTCGTAGAAACCAACCATCCGCTGACGGATGCCTTGCTGCTGATCGCGCCGTTCTACGGTTTCATCGAGCAATTGTCGCGTGCAAGAGGCTTCAACCCGGATGCGCCCGTGGCGTTGAAGAAGGTCACGGAAACCCAATGAGCGGCATCAGGGCATTTATCGGCGCGCGCATTTTCGACGGCGTCACGTGGCACGATGACAAGGTGCTTCTGACCCGCGACGGGCATGTTGCCGCAATTTCGGACAGCGTACCCGCCGACGCCGAGACAATCGATGTGAATGGACTGCTGATCGCGCCGGGCTTCATCGACCTCCAGGTCAATGGCGGCGGCGGCGTCATGTTCAACAACCAGCCGGATGTGGCGGGCATTGCCCGCATCTGTTCCGCTCATGCGCAATTCGGCACCACGGCGCTGATGGTCACGCTCATCACCGACCGGCCGGACGTGACCGCCATAGCGGCGCAGGCGGGCATTGCCGCCAGCAAGGCGCAGGTGCCCGGTTTCCTAGGCCTGCATTTCGAGGGACCGCATCTTTCCGTTGCGCGCAAGGGCACGCATGATCCGGCGCTGATCCGCAAGATGGAGACGGCCGACCTCGCAGTCCTGACCGGCTGCAAGGCGCAACTTCCCTTCGTGCTGACAACCATTGCCCCCGAAAACGTGACGGCCGAACAGGTTGCGGCCCTCAGGGACGCCGGCATCGTCGTCAGCCTCGGCCATACCGATACCGGCCTTGATGTGGCGACGGCCTATGCTGAAGCCGGCGCATCCATGGTGACCCATCTCTTCAACGCGATGAGCCCTCTTGGCCACCGCGAACCAGGGCTGGTCGGAGCCGCGCTTTCGAACGGTGGACTGGATTGCGGGCTGATCGCCGATGGTTTCCATGTCGATCCGGCTGCAATCGGCATTGCGCTTCGTGCCAAGAACGGCCCGGCCCGCATTTTCCTCGTCACCGATGCCATGTCCACCATCGGCACGGATGACGACGGTTTCGAACTGAACGGCCGGCAGGTCTATCGCAATGGCGGCCGATTGACCCTGGCCGACGGTACGCTTGCGGGTGCGGATATCGACATGCTCTCCTGCATCCGCTTCATGCATGAGAAGATGGAAACACCGCTGGAGGAGGCGTTCAGAATGGCCTCAGCCTATCCGGCGCAGGCAATCGGCGCCTCCGGCAAGGGTAAACTTCTGCCTGGTTTCGATGCTGATTTCGTCATGCTGACACCCGACCTCCAGATGCATTCGACATGGATATCAGGAGAAAAAATCTATGATGCCAAGCGTTCGGGAGTGTGAACCATGATCGTTTGTTTCGATATCGGCGGAACGACCATCAAGGGCGCCATTGCCCATGCCCCGGACGATATTCGCCCCGTTCCGCGCATACCGACACCGAAAACCAGTTTTGAAGACTTCGCCGCCGGCCTGAAATCCGTCATCGACGAGAGCGGCGGCACACCCGGCTGCGTCTCGCTGTCGATTGCCGGCGTCATCGATCCGGAAACGGGCAAGGCCACCGTTGCCAATATTCCCAGTATTCACCGTACCGTCTTGAAGGACGAGCTCGAAAAGGCGCTCAACCTTCCCGTCATCGTTTCGAACGACGCGGATTGTTTCGTGATCGCCGAATCGGAGATCGGCTCCGGACAGGGTCATCGCGTCGTCTTCGGCGTCATCCTTGGAACGGGCGTCGGCGGCGGGCTGGTGATCGACGGTAAGCTCATCAATAGCGATGGCGGTTTTGCCGGCGAATGGGGCCACGGCCCAGTGGCCGCGACATTGGCGGGCAACCCGCCGGTCTCGCTGCCGCGCTTCGAATGCGGCTGCGGCCTCACCGGCTGCGTCGACGCTATCGGCAGTGCCCGCGGCATGGAAAAGCTGCATCTGCATCTTCACCGGCAGGATATGACCAGCGAGGATATTATTGCCGCCTGGCAGGCGGGGGATGCGCAATCCGCCAGAACCATCGATGTTCTCATCGATATTCTCGCCTCCCCGCTGGCGATGGTGATCAACGTTACCGGCGCGACCATCGTGCCGGTTGGCGGCGGGCTTTCGAATTCCAGGGAACTTGTGGGCGCTCTGGACGAGGCCGTCAGGAGCCGCATTCTCAGGCGCTTCAACCGCCCGCTCGTCGTGCCCGCCATTTGCCGGATCGAGCCGGGGCTGATTGGCTCGGCCGTTATCGGTCTTAAATATGCCAGGGAGATCGAAGACGCCGCCTGAGCGGCGTCATACGGTCTCGATCTTTTCCCGACGAAATCCAAGCCCCACCAGCCGGCCCGTCAGATGGGCAAAAAGCGGAAATCGCATGATCGCCAGCACAAAGGCGGGCGGACCTTTCGGCTTTTCCGCCGTGCCCGTATCCGCCTGCTCCTTCTTGCGACCGATACGCATCATCCGCTGCAGAAACTGCGTGGCCTTGGTCGGGAAGGATCGACGTTTCTGGATTGCGGCGAGATCGTCATCGGTAACAGCCCGGCCGGACGAGAACACGGGCACGAGGACATTGGCTGCGGCCACGGCGTCCTGAACAGCGAGATTGATGCCGACACCGCCAACAGGCGACATGGCGTGGGCCGCATCGCCGATGCAGATGAGGCCCGGTTTCCACCAGCGCTTCAACCGGTCGATACGAACGGTCAGGAGATGCACGTCGTCCCAGCTCATGATTTCGTCAAGCCTCTCGCGTGGGAAAGGGCAGATTTCCGCAACCCTGTCCCGGAAGGCTTCAAGTCCCTCAAGCTTTATGTCCGCGAAGAAGCCCTTGCGCACCACGTAACCGCATTGCCAGTAATCGCCACGATTAATCATCACGAAACCCTGCCGCGAGCCAGCATGACCCATGGTTTCGGTCGAATCCCCCGGCTGCCTTGAAAGACGCATCCACAGCACTTCGGTCGGAATGCCGAAACGCTGCACTTCCAGCCCCGCCGCTTCGCGGATGATGGAATTACGGCCATCCGCTCCCACCACCAGATTGGCCTCGATTTCGATCACGCCTTCCGGTGTATTGACGGTGAAACCGCCGACACGTCCGTCGCGCTCGATCAGACCCGTTACCGGCGCATTCATCAGCAGCCGGAAATTCTCGTATTGCCCAGCCTTGCCGACGATGAAATTGAGAAAATCCCATTGCGGCATGAAGGCAATGAAACGATGCCGGACCGGCAACCGGGAAAAATCAGCAATGGTGACGCGCTCGCCGCCGATGACCCCGTTCAGCCGTGGCGCACGCGTATGTGGCAGCCTCAGGAACTCCTCTATGAAACCCAGCTGCTCCATCAACTCAAGCGTGGAAGGGTGGATCGTATCACCGCGAAAATCACGCAGGAAATCCCCGTGTTTCTCGACCACCGTCACATCGACGCCGCTGCGGGCAAGCAGCAGGCCAAGCATCAGGCCGGCCGGCCCGCCACCGGCAACCGCGACGGAGGTGCGGATGTGCTGAACGGCCTTGCCTTCATTTTCCGGTGAGATTTTCGCTTCTGCCATCACCTTCCCCCGTTTCAGTCCCGTCACACGTCTCTATCGCGCATCCGCCGCCGGAAGGTTTGCATTTTTCGGCTGCGGCCAACCATGAGCATCGAAGCGAAAAAGCATTTCGGACCGGGCGAAGATAAAGGCGAAGGCCATGGCAGTCCACAAGCCAAGCAGCAGCCCGGCGGCAACGTCGCTTGGATAATGCGCGCCAACAATGACGCGGGAAACACCGATGGCAAGCGCAAGCAGAAGGAACACCCAGCGGAAGCGCGGCATCAGCATCGCGAAGACGCCGAAAAAGGCGCCGGCAGCGGTTGAATGGCCGGAGGGAAAGCTTTCATAGAGATTATCGCCGGTAAAAGGCGTGAGGCTATAGGCGCCCATTTCCAGAAGAAGCTCTGGCCGCGCCCGCCCGATCAGGAATTTCAGCGTATGGACGAGAATGCTGGCGGTACCGATCGTCAGGAAAAAATAGGCAAGAAGCCGCCACGCCGTTCTCAATCGCCCGGCATAGGTGCGCGCCTGCAAGACCCGCGCGGCAATATAGGCAAGGATGGCAAGAGCGCCCGTGGAATAGAGCATCCAGCTGAACGTTCCGAAATCGGTAATGGAGCGATTGAAGGATACGATCGTTCCAGGCAGGGCCTGGGCACGTTCCGAAAGACGCGGGTCGAAAGGAATAAATACCAGAACCAGCACAAGGCTTGTCGCAAAAATCCATCCGCTGGAAACCAGAAAACGTCGCATCAATATCCTCTCATCGTTTTTTCAGCATATGGCTTTGCCTTGGAGAAAAACAATAGCAGGGCTTTATCCTTGTTATGGCTGATTTTCGCGAGTAGAGGCTAATGCATGTCGCCCGAAAGCGTGCAGCGGTTTCGGGAGAACGGCATGCGCCAAAAGGTGCAAACCGCAAACGACCGACGGACTGAAGATGACGACTGCCAGTGAAACGCCACGCAAACTGACCATATTGGGCTCGACGGGTTCGATCGGTACGAACACGCTGGATGTCGTGCGTCAGCTGGGTGGCCGTGGCCAATTCGAGATCATGGCGCTCACCGGCGCGGGCAACATCGCGCTTCTGGCGGAACAGGCGCGCGAATTCGGCGCTGAGCTTGCGGTGACAGCCGAGGATGACAAATACGAAGCGCTGAAATCCGCCCTTGCCGGCACCGGCATCAAGGTTGCGGCGGGCAAATCCGGCCTCGAGGAAGCGGCCTCGATGGAAGCAGGCTGGGTGATGGCAGCGATTGCCGGAACACCTGGTCTCGTACCCACATTGACGGCCGCGCGGCGCGGCGCGGATATAGCGCTTGCCAACAAGGAATGCCTCGTTTCGGCGGGCGATGTTTTCCTGCGCACGGTCAAACAGGGCGGTGGCAGGCTGATCCCGGTCGACAGCGAGCACAGCGCAATCTTCCAGTGCCTGACGGGCGATCACAAGCAGGCCGTGGAGCGCATCGTACTCACCGCATCCGGCGGCCCGTTCCGCACCTGGTCGCGTGAGCAGATGGCCAATGTCACGGCGGATATCGCACGCGCCCACCCCAACTGGTCCATGGGGCTGAAGGTCTCCATCGGCAGCGCCTCGATGTTCAACAAGGGGCTGGAAATGATCGAGGCGAAATATCTCTTCGATCTCAGGCCCGATCAGGTCGAGGTGATCGTCCACCCGCAGTCGATCATCCATTCGATGGTGGGTTACACCGACGGCTCCTATATCGCCCAGCTCGGCTCCCCCGATATGCGCACCGCCATCTCCTATGCTCTCACCTACCCTCAACGCGGCAATCTGAATGTCGAGCGGCTGGATTTCGCGAAACTGGCGCGGCTGGATTTCGAAGCGCCGGATGAAGCCCGGTTTCCGGCGATCCGTCTGGCACGCACGGCGCTGGTGCGCGGCGGCCTGCAGGGTGCGGCCCTGAATGCGGCCGAAGAGACCGCTTTTCACGCTTTCGTCGAGGGCGGCATCGGATTTCTCGATATGGCCGATATCGTCGAAACGGTCATGGACCGCATGCATGACGGCCGATCCGCAGCCACGATTGAAGATGTGTTCGCGGCGGATGAGGAAGCCCGAAACCATGCGCTGGAATTGATCGCCACCAAAGAAAAGGCCGCGTAAACGCGGCCCGGTCTTCTCTTATTTAAATCCCGGCTTCACGCCACCGCCCGCGCCAGCGCACAATGCGACCAGAGCTGGTGCAGCGCACCGACCAGATGCTCGATATCGGCATCGCTATGCAGCGGCGTCGGTGTGATGCGCAGGCGCTCGGTCTTGCGCGGCACGGTCGGATAGTTGATCGGCTGCACATAAACGCCGTGACTATCGAGCAGAATATCCGAAATCCATTTGCACTTGGCGGCATCGCCCACCATGACCGGCACGATATGGCTTGGATTGTCCATGTGCGGAATGCCGCGCGCATCGAGAAGACCGCGCAGCTTGCGCACCCGGTCCTGATGGCGCGCGCGCTCGAAGGGGCTTGCCTTAAGATGCTGGATCGAGGCAATCGCGCCAGCGGCAAGCGACGGCGGCAGGGCCGTCGTGAAGATGAAACCGGAGGCGAAAGAACGAATGAAGTCGCAGACCGCCGTGGAGCCGGTAATGTAACCGCCCATCACGCCGAAGGCCTTGCCAAGCGTTCCCTCGATGATCGTCACGCGATCCATGAGACCTTCGCGCTCGGCAATGCCGCCGCCGCGCGGGCCATACATGCCCACAGCGTGAACCTCATCGAGATAGGTCATGGCGCCATAACGGTCGGCCAGGTCGCAGATTTCCTTGATCGGCGCGATATCGCCATCCATCGAATAGACGGATTCAAAGGCGATGAGCTTCGGCGCGTTCGGATCAGCGGCTTTAAGCTTCGCCTCGAGATCTTCGAGATCATTGTGCTTCCAGATCACCCGCTCGCAACGGCCGTAACGGATACCCTCGATCATCGAAGCATGGTTGAGCGCATCCGAGAAAATGATGAGGCCCGGAATTTTCTGGCCGAGCGTTCCGAGGGTTGCCCAGTTGGAGACATAACCCGAGGTGAAGATCAGCGCCGATTCCTTGCCGTGCAGATCGGCAAGTTCCTGTTCAAGAAGGACGTGGTAATGGTTGGTGCCAGAAATATTCCGGGTGCCTCCCGCACCCGCGCCACAGTGGTCAATGGCGGCTTTCATGGCTTCGATGACTTTCGGGTTCTGGCCCATGCCGAGATAGTCGTTCGAGCACCAGACGGTGACGTCCTTGCGCTCGCCATTGGCGTTGTACCGTGTCGCACGGGGAAAATTGCCCTGCTGGCGCTCGATATCCGCAAAAACGCGATAGCGTCCCTCAGAATGCAGGCTTTGCAGTTCCGCCGTGAAAAATGCCTCGAAGTCCATGCCATGCTCCAGAATTGACCAGATCGTTTTCTGCCCCGACACCGGAGCCGTCAACCCTTGCGGGTCACTTTAACCGCGTCTGCGTCAATTCGCCGTTGTTTTGAACCATTCCAATAAACCGTTTATAGATGCCGATGAAAAGTACAAAATTGATTCACATCAAAAAACCACGAAATTTGGAACCTTTTTCGCAACGCGCCGTTGTTTGGGACGCAATCGATTTACGCTCGGGAGGAATGCCTGAACTGGAGGCTTCCCTAAACGACATCGAATTGTTAGTTATCTGTGGCGGTCGGAGGTAGCAGTCGCCGCAGATAAATATGGGACGCCTACCGAGCCGAAGAGCTCATTGTAACGTTGGAGAGAGTTTCATGAAAAAGGCAATCATATTTGCGCTGGTCGGCCTGTCGCTTGCAAGCTGCACGCAGACCGAAAAGGGTGCTTCGATCGGTGCCGTTTCCGGTGCGGTCCTTGGCGGCGCTATCACGGGCAATGTTCGTGGCGCGGCAGTGGGTGCAGCCATCGGCGGCGTAGGCGGTGCCTTGATCGGCAATGCTTCCGAGCCGGGCTATTGCTATTATCGCGACCAGTACGGTCAGCGTTACACGGCGCGTTGCCGTTAATCGCACCGCGAAATACCGTTGCACAGAAGCCCCGGTCACCCGGGGCTTTTTGCGTTTAGGGCGGCAAAATACCAGTCGAAGGGTCCTCAAGGCCGTTTATTTATGATTAAATTGCAATGTTAACGGACAGGAAACGGGTTAGGGCGACAATAAATGCTCAACCATAAAGCAGCTTATGCGAAGAACACGAACTAACCCGAAGACAGGTATTGCGTATCGGAAGGCTGGCACCGCGCTTGCGGTTGCTGTCACGTTCGCCCTGTATCCGGCGTTTACCCGTGACGCCTTTGCCTTCAAACTGTTCGGTATGCGCCTCTGGGGTTCGGAAGAACCGGAGGTTGAGGTTATCAACCCGGTTAAATATGCCGTCACGCTCAATGCCCCCGAAGCCGACAAATCGCTGAAGGGCAGCCTCGAAAACAGCTCCCTTCTTCTGGCCGACAAGGACAAACCCGCCTCGGGTGACCTCGGTCTTCTGATAAAGGCGAGAGATGACAGGGACAGGCTGATCGCGGCACTATATGAAAACGCCCGTTACGGCGGCATCGTCAATGTCACCGTCGCTGGCAAGGATGTGGATGCTCTGCCGCCCAACCCGGTATTCGATCACAGCGCACCCGTGCCTGTGGTCATAACGGTGACGCCTGGTCCCAAATTCACGCTCGGCAGCGTCCGCCTCGAAGGTGATGTGACGGGCCGCAACCTTGAAGAATACGGCCTCATCACCGGCGGCGATGCCGGGTCTCTGGCAATCATCCGCGCCGGCAACAAGCTCATTGATGATCTCAAGGCCGAAGGTCGCCCGCTTGCCAGGCTGACGAAACGCGAGGCGGTCGCAAACCACGCGACGAACACGGTCGACATTACCATGGCAGCCGAAGGCGGGCCTGTTGCGCCCCTCGGAGAGGTGACCGTCACCGGTGAAAAAACCGTCGATGGGGACTTCATCCGCCGTTATTCGCGCCTCAATGGCGGCGAGCCCTATTCGCCGGAAAAGCTGCGCAAGGCCGCAGACCGGCTGCGCCAGCTCGGAGTCTTTTCCAGCCTGACGATCAAGGAAGCAGGAACGCTTTCGCGAGACGGCTCCATTCCGCTCACCATCGAGGTGTCGGAGGGCAAGCACCGCTATTTCGGCGTCGGCGCCCAATATTCCACCACCGAAGGCATTGGCCTCCAGGGTTATTGGGGCCACAGGAACCTGTTCGGGCAGGCGGAATCACTGCGCATCGAAGGCTCGGTTTCGCGCATCGCCGAAGCATCCAGCGTCGAAGGCATGGATTATTCGGCGGGCATCACCTTCACCAAGCCCGGCATGTTCAATCCGCGTACCACCTTCAAGACCAGCCTGATCGCCAAGACCGAACATCCCGATACCTATGAGGCGAAGACGCTGACGGGAACGGCCGGTTTCAGCTATGAGCTGAACGATACCGACACCGCCGCCGCCGGTCTCGAGGTGCAATGGGCCGATACCGAAGACGCATTCGGCAAGAATGAATATCTGACCACCTCCATACCGCTGGAATTCGTGCGCGATACCCGCGATGACAAGCTCAACCCCACCGAAGGCTTCCGTGCCTCCCTGGCCGCCAAGCCAAGCTATGAGGCGCTGAACGGCACGTTTTTCTCCTCTTTCGAGGGCTCCATCACGGGCTACAAGGGACTTGGCGCCGAGGACCGGCTGATCATGGCCGGAAAGCTTTCCGGCGGCGTGCTGGTCGGCGGCAGCGACCTGCAGGACATACCGACGACCCGGCGCTTCTATGCCGGCGGCGGCGGATCGGTGCGCGGCTACAGCTATCAGGAAATATCGCCCTATAATGCAGCGGGTGATGCAACCGGCGGCCGCTCTTATGTGGTAGGTTCCGTTGAGGCCCGCATCAAGGTCACCGATACGATCGGCATCGTGCCTTTCATCGATGCCGGCGTGGTTTCGGATGAAGTGACGCCGGATTTTTCCGATATCCGGGCTGGCGCCGGTATCGGTCTGCGTTACGCGACGCCCTTCGGGCCTCTGCGTCTCGATGTCGCCATGCCGCTTGATAAATATGATGGTGGCAACAATTTCGGCATTTATGCCGGCATCGGCCAGTCATTTTAAACGCCGCTGTCGAACACCCTTGTAACAGAGTGTAGATTACCTTTGATGAGAACGTTGATTCGATTGCTGAAATGGCTGGGCTACGTCGCTTTGTGCGGCGTTGTGCTGGCGTTGCTTGTGGTTCTGTTCGTTGGTTTTACACCGATGGGTGCCAGAATTGCCGCAAAACAGATTTCATCGCTCGTATCCACACCCGATCAGACGATTGAAATATCCCCGCCCAGCGGTCTTTTGACTGGCCGCCTGCGGCTCGACAACGTCACCCTTTCGGACCGGCAGGGAGCCTATGCCCGCGTAAACCAGATTGCCGTCGATTGGTCGCCGCTCTCGCTGCTTGCCGGCACCTTCCATGCCGACCGTGTGTCGGCCGGATCGATCGATGTCGAGCGTAAGCCGCTTCCCGCACAGGAAACAGCGACGAAAAGCGCCGGCAATTCCTCACTGCCAATCGAAATCGTCATCGATAATTTCAGCTTTCCCGATATCAGCCTCGGGCAGTCGCTTCTCGGGCGCCCCTTCGACCTGACGGCCGAAGGCAATCTGAAGGCGGCGCAGGACGACATGCGGCTGTCGCTCACGGCCAACCGGCTGAATGCTCCCAATGCCTCCGTCAATGCGGATGTCGCATTTCTTCCGAATGAAAATGTGCTGAAGCTGAAAGCGGAGATGAAAGAGCCCGAGGGCGGGCTTCTTGCCACGCTGCTTTCTCTTCCCGGCACGCCAGCCGTGGCTATCGACGTGAACGGCGAAGGGCCGCTTTCCGACTGGACCGGCACCTTGCGCGGCAATGTCGCAGGCAACCAGATCCTCAATGTCACGGGCCGCCATCTTCTTGCCGACGACGGCACACGCCGCATCGAGATTGCCGGCGGCGGCCAGCCGGATCTGCTTCTGCCCCCTGCCTTCCGCCAGCTTTTTGCCGGCGAGACGAAACTCGATGCGAACGCCACGCTTTCTCCGCAGAACCGCATCGAAATCGGCAGCAGCACGCTGGAAACCGGCACCCTGTTGCTGACGGCTTCCGGCATCGTCGATCCAAACGGTCAGAACGATCTTAGCGCGAACCTCATCGGCACTGCCGGTCCGGTCGATTTTCGCTGGCCGCTGAACAATGGCGAGGTTCAGGCCCTTATCAACGGGCTTGATCTTTCGCTAAAGGGCAACGCCGATGCCGCACATCTCAAGACCACGGCGTCATTGCGCAGCCTTTCTTTGCCGCAAGGCAAGCTAGACGATATCAAGCTGACGGCGGAAAGCACCGATCTCAACATTGCCGACCAGAGCGGCACTATCCAAACCATCCTTTCCGTCGCGCAATCGTCTTTCGTCAGCCCGGATATCGACCGGCTGGTGCGCGCACCCGTCACCATCAAGGCGCCGCTCCGCCTCACTTCTTCCGCCATTGGCTTTGATGGCGCGACGCTGGAAAGTGCCAGCGTGGGTGGAACGCTGAACGGCAGTTTCGACCTCGCCAATAATCGCCTGACATCCAGCGTGCAGCTCTTCGCTTTGCCCGCCACCCTGCCGCCGGCGCTTGCCGAAAAATTCGATACCACCATTGCTCTCCAGGGCGATATCGACCTGATCATTGGCGGGCGCACCAGCGTTCAGAACCTCGTGGTCAAATCAGGAACGATCGAAGCGGCCGGCGATGTCAGCCTCGAAAACGACGCGTTGAGCGCCAATCTGACAGGTAAATTTCCGGCGCTCGAAAAGCTGACGCCGCAGGCCAAAGGCGTTGCCGATTTTGCAATCGAAGCCAGCGGCGCGCTTGCCGCACCCGATTTCAATGTCACTTTGAGTTCCGAAAGTGCGATCCTTGCCGGACGAAAACTCGAAGCGCTGAAGGTCAACGCCTCAGGCAAGGCCGATCCCAACGCTCCACAGGCGAAACTGACGGCCAGCGGCAGCCTCGACCAGCAGAAAATTGACGCTAACGCCAATGTCGTGCAGACCGAAAACGGCACGGCGATCCCGGAACTTCACGTCGCGGTGGGCCGTAACATCTTGGACGGGCAGCTGCAATTCTCGCAGCAATTCCTCCCCTCCGGCAATCTTTCCTTCAACTTCCCTGATCTAGCCCTGCTGGCCGCACTGGCCGCGCAACAGGCGGAAGGCGATGTTGTCGGAGATATAGCGCTGAGCAATGCCAATGGCCGGATTGCCGCAACGATAAAGGCCAATGGCAACAGCATCCGTCAGGGCACGACGACGATTTCGAAGCTGGCGGCGGATATCTCCATCGATGACCTGCAGGCGCTTGCGATCAATGGCAAGGTCAGTGCCGATAGCGTCAATGCCGGCGCCGCATCGATTTCCGGCCTGAACGCCACCATCGGCCATTCCGGCACGACAACGCAATTCGACGTCAACGGCCGTTACGACAATGCACCGCTGGTGGTGAAGGGCAGCGCAGATACCGGCGGAACGCCGATGACGGTGAGGCTCGACGCCTTTTCCGCCGCTCCCAAGGGCATTGCCGTGCGGCTTGAAAAACCAAGCACCATTGCCATCCAGAATGGCACGGCGCGCATCTCCGATCTGACCATCATCACCGGCGATGGACGCATTGAGGTCAACGGCACCGCCGGATCGGCGCTCGACATCAATGCCGATATCCGTTCGCTTCCCGCCAGTCTTGCAAACGCCTTCGCTGCCGGGCTGGATGCGGCAGGCAGCATATCCGGCACTGTCAGCGCCAAGGGAGCGGCATCCGACCCCTCGGTTGATTATAATCTGAACTGGGCGAATGCCGAGGTCGCGCAGACCCGCGCCGCAGGACTTGCCGCGCTTGGCATCAAGGCGAACGGCCGTTTCGCGGGCGGTACGCTGCAGATCGACACCAATGTGACCGGTCAGGGCGGCATGTCGCTTGCGGGCGGCGGCTCCCTTGGCATTGCCGGCAATCGCCCGCTTTCAATGGCCTTTACCGGCAGGCTGCCCTTCTCTGCGGTTGCCGCGCAGACCGCCGCCCAGGGCCTCGATGTGGATGGCACGGCCGCCATCGACGTGAAGATTTCCGGCAGCGCCTCCGCACCCGTCGTGACCGGCAGCATCACCACCGATGGCACACGCCTGACCGACGTACGCCGGAACCTGACGATCAACGGACTGGGTGCAACCATCACCTTCGATCGTGACCGCGCCGTCATTTCCCGGTTGACGGGCAAGCTGGCAAGCGGCGGCACAATCTCGGGAACCGGCAGCGTCGGCATAGCCGGCGGCTCGGGCTTCCCCGCGGATATTTCGATCACACTGGATCGCGCCGGTTATAATGACGGCACGCTGGTGACCACTGTGGTAAGTGGCACGCTGACATTAAAAGGCCCGCTGCTGAATTCGCCCATTCTCGGCGGCAATCTGACGCTAGACAGAAGCGCCATCACCATTCCCGAAAAGCTTCCGGCCTCGCTGACGGAGATCGACGTCAAGCACAAGAATGCCCCACCGAAGGTCCGCGCGCAGGCAAAAGCACTGGGTGGCGATCAGGGCGGCAGCGGCAGTTCCTCCACCATCAATCTCGATCTGCAGGTGAACGCCCCAAGCGGCATCTTCGTACGCGGACGCGGCATCGACGCCGAGTTGACGGGCAATCTCACGATACGCGGCACGGCGGCTGTTCCCGTCATCTCCGGCGGCTTTGAAATGCGTCGCGGCAGGCTGGAAATCCTCACCCGTCGTCTTGATTTCACCACCGGCAACATCAGCTTCGGTGGCGGCCTCATCCCGGTTCTCGATATGAAGGCGGACTCGACGGTCGGTTCAACCACCGTCACGGTCGCGGTTTCCGGCAACGCCAACGACCCGACATTCGCCTTCTCCTCAGCCCCTGCCCTGCCGCAGGATGAAGTCATGGCCCAGCTGATCTTCGGTCAGTCCATGTCGAAACTCTCCGCCTTGCAGATCGCCCGACTGGCAGATGCCGCCGCCCAGCTGGCCGGCGGTCGCTCAACCTCGCTGTTCGACAAGCTCAGAAGCAATCTCGGCGTCGATGATCTGGATATTTCCACCGATTCAGAGGGCCAGGCCCGCGTTTCTGCCGGCAAATATCTCAATGAGAGAACCTATCTCGAACTGCAGCAGAGCGGTGAATCCG
This sequence comes from Agrobacterium tumefaciens, assembly GCA_025560025.1. Lineage (NCBI taxonomy): Bacteria > Pseudomonadati > Pseudomonadota > Alphaproteobacteria > Hyphomicrobiales > Rhizobiaceae > Agrobacterium > Agrobacterium tumefaciens. The sequence continues at coordinate 2,342,099 of CP048485.1, forward strand.
GTGCCAAAGCCATCATCAACCTCGATGTCGGGCGCGGTGTGAAACTGCGCGGTGAGGCGGGCGGCGATGGCGAAGGTGCAGCCGGCATATTTTACGAGAAAGAATACTAAGCACTCCAGTAAAAATGCGTAACGGGTTTGCGTCCGGACAATGCGTAAATCAGAGAAGAGAGTGTTTTCGCGCTTCGAAGGAAACGAAAACACTCCAGAGCCGTCCGCATTTAGGTTTGCGAAACCATCTCATGTTACGAATCTTCCATTGAAGACGGAAATAGTATTTCCGGCTGTTCAGGCACCAGGCAGAACGCCAAATCCGCATATGCAAGTGTCGGTGCACTTGCGCCGGCCTCCACAGCGAGCATTGGGAAGAATTCTGATGGCAATGATAAACTCTACCAATTTTGGCGGTGAGACGCTGGAAATCATCGCGTTCCGTCTGCATGATCAGGAATTCTGCGTGAAGACGACGACTATCCGCGAAATTCGCGGCTGGGCGCCTTCCACGCCTATTCCCCACGCGCCGAAAGACGTTATCGGCGTAATGAACCTGCGCGGCTCGGTCATTCCGATCATCGATCTGGCCCACAAGCTCGGCATGAAGAGCACCGTTGCAAACGAGAGAAGCGCCATCGTCGTGGCAGAAGTGCACAACATGGTCATCGGCATGCTCGTCGACCGCGTGTCCGACATTCTGACAATCCCGGCAAATCAGGTCCAGCCGGTTCCGGAAATCTCGGCATCTTTCGATAAGTCCTATTCGGAAGGCATCATTGCCAACGAACATGGAATGATCTGCTTCCTGAACCTCGCAAAGATGTTCAAGGGAACCGAAGCAGAAGATCTCGCGGCCTAAGCCGAGAAGACAGGTCCGACGACGTTCGCACCTGCGTTTATCCCCGTCAAACCATACCGCCGGTGCGTATGCCCGGCGGTTTTGCTTTTCCTGCTGCGCGACTTCGCTAAATAAGAACATTTTAATATTATAGATATCTAATATTAAAGCCGAAGATCAGTGCCTCACCGCAACGATACCTGACCAAGGCAGAAAAGTCGCAAGTGCCTGAATTGCTGCTTTCAGCAGCAAAACCTGTCCGATGTTCAAAGTAATACGGCGTGAACCGCATATACTGTGTGGTTCGCCGCACCGTGGACCGAAATTTGGGGGACGTCCAATGCTGGGGTTAGGGAAAAGCGCAGATAACCGAAACATCCTCGATGCGATATCCAGATCGCAGGCGGTTATAGAATTCGATCTCAAAGGCAATATTCTCACGGCAAACAGCAATTTCTGCATGGCGCTCGGTTATGAACTCACCGAGATCGTCGGCAAACATCATCGCATCTTCTGCGACCGGGATCTCGCATCATCGCGCGCCTATCAGGAATTCTGGGAATCCCTTGCCCGGGGCGAATTTCAGGCCAAGGAATATCGCCGCATCCGCAAGGACGGCTCGGTCATCTGGATCGAAGCCTCCTACAACCCGATCTTCCGTTCGGGCAAACCCTATAAGGTCGTCAAGATCGCGACTGACATCACCGCCAAGAAGATCAAGGCTGTGGAAGATGCCGGCAAGCTGGAGGCGCTGTCGCGCTCCCAGGCAACGATCGAATTCTTCCCCGACGGCACGATCATTACCGCCAATCCGAATTTCTGCGCCACGGTGAATTACGACCTCAAGGAAATTGAGGGCAAACACCACCGCATGTTCTGCGATCCCGCTTACGCGGCATCGCCGGCCTATGCCAATTTCTGGCAGCGGCTGGCATCGGGAGAATTCATCTCGGACGAATTCGTTCGCTACGGAAAAAGCGGCAAGGAAATATGGATTCAGGCCGCCTATAATCCGGTGCTGGATGAAGCGGGCAAGGTGGTGAAGGTCGTAAAATTCGCAACTGACGTCACTCCGCGCATGAGCGCGATTACCGTTCTTGCCGAAGCCTTGCAGGCGCTTGCCGAAGGCGATCTGGTCCAGCGCCTCGACAATAGTTTCGTACCAAGCATGGAGAAGTTGCGGCACGACTTCAACGACGTGGTCGGCAAGCTTCAGACCACCATGCAGACGATCGCCCACAATGCCTCGACAATCGCATCCGGCTCGGGCGAGATACGCATAGCTGCGGATCAGCTCTCGCAACGCACCGAACAGCAGGCCGCCTCGCTGGAGGAAACCGCTGCCGCGCTGGAGGAGATCACCACCACGGTTACCGATGCCAGCCAGCGCGCCGGCGAAGCCGGGAAGCTGGTGTTGCGCACGAAAGATCACGCCGAACATTCCGGCGAAATCGTTCAGCAGGCAATTTCCGCCATGGACGCGATTTCGCGCTCCTCCGGCGAAATCACCAACATTATCGGCGTCATAGATGATATCGCCTTCCAGACCAATCTTCTTGCCCTGAATGCCGGCGTCGAGGCCGCCCGCGCCGGTGAGGCTGGCAAGGGTTTTGCCGTCGTGGCGCAGGAGGTCCGGGAACTCGCGCAACGATCCGCCGTTGCCGCCAAGGAAATCAAGTCCCTCATCAACACCTCGCGCGAACAGGTCGCCAATGGTGTCGATCTGGTCGGCAGAACCGGCGGCGCCCTGCGGGATATTCAGTCCCAGATGGGTGAAATCGATGCAAACGTCTCGGCCATTGTCGAGGCATCGCGCGAACAGGCGAACGGGCTGAGAGAGATCAATCAGGCCGTCAACGTCATGGATCAGGCAACCCAGAAAAATGCCGCGATGGTGGAGGAAACCACCGCTGCCAGCCATGGTCTCGCCAATGAAGCTGAAACACTGCACGAATTGCTACGCCAGTTCAGAATATCACGTGACGTGCCCCTTTCCTCCACCCAGCCGAACGACAGGAAGCCAGCCGCCGTCACCAGACTGGCAGCGCCGCAACAGCGATATGCCCCGGTGAGATCGCATGGAAACGTGGTGGCAGAATGGGCGGAGTTTTAGCCGCGCAGACCAGGTCGAAAGACCACGGGCAGATATAGGCCCCCGGCGCTATAAAATAATACGACCCGCGCGGGTGAAGATTTCAAAATCTTCACCCCGCACCAGCGCAACAAGCGTGATGCCTGCTCTCTCGGCAGTTTCGATGGCAAGTGCGGTGGGAGCTGAAATTGCCGCCAAAACGGGACTGCCGAGGATCGCCGTCTTCTGAACCATCTCCACCGACAGGCGGCTGGTAACGACGACAATGCCTGTCCCCGCGGCGATGCCGGCATTGACAACCGCCCCCGCAAGCTTGTCGAGCGCGTTATGGCGGCCGACATCCTCACGCGCGGCAAGCAGGCCCTTTCCAGGATCATAAAAACCCGCACCGTGAACGGCCCTTGTCTCGCGGTTAAGGCTTTGCGCATCGTTGAGCGCTTTCATCGCGGCAACAATCCCATGGCCGTGGATGGACATTCTCGCACCGCTCAGATCCGGCACAACCCGCACGGCCTGCTCGATGGATTCAATCCCGCACAGGCCGCAGCCGACCGGGCCTGCCATGTGCCGCCGCCTCGCGCGCAGCGCCTCTGCTTCAGCGTCCCGCAGATCCACCTGAACATCATAACCTTGCCCTGCCTCGACCACCTCGACTGAGAGGATTTCAGAACGCATCGATATGATGCCTTCCGTGAGACTGAAGCCGACGGCGAAATCGACAAGATCGGCGGGGCTTGCCATCATCACCGCATGGGTGCTGCCACCGTAAGAAAAGGCAACGGGCACTTCTTCCGGCACGGCCCTCTCACCTGCGGTTACGGCTCCCTGTTTCAAAGCGGTTCTCACAACCCTTCGGTAACTTGCCTCTGCCGACACCGCATTACTCCTCCAGTCTGGAAATGCGCCTCACCTTACCCAATTGGCGGAAGCAGCATTTCGTCTCAGCATCACATCTAGCCCATGCCCCTGAAAATCGGAATCTATTTCGGGCAATAACGGGCAGTCGCCCAAAAGAGCGACCCTTGCGAGAACGAATTTCTTTCCTCAGATGACAAACGCGGGCTGAAAACAAAAAAGCGACCGAGACGGCCGCTTTTCTGGTTTGAAATTGTGTGGGCAGTCATTCTTTCGAACCCGCCCGGTGCTTTCAAGCAGCGACGAGAACCTCATGCAGGTTCGTCAGTTCGTAGAGATGCTTTTCAAGCTTGGTCAGATGCTCGTGGTGATGATTACCCTCCTGGATTTCGGCCTTGGCCGCATCGATACGCTTCTGCAGCGTGTCGGGGGACATATCATCGGCCGAAACGGCGGATTCTGCCAGAAGCGTGCAACCCGTCGGGAGAATATCGGCAAAACCGCCGAAAACGACGTATTTATGCGTTTCGCCGGAGGCGAACTTCACCGTCACCAGGCCCGGCTTGATCGTCGTCATGGTCGGCGCATGATTTGCCAGCACCGTCATCTCACCCAGCGTAGCCGGGATGACGACTTCCGTAACCGTTTCGGAAACGAGCAGACGTTCCGGGGAAACGAGATCGAATTTGAAACTGTCAGCCATGGCTATTCACTTCTTTTCAATTACGCGGGCGTCACGGACTTGTCTTCTACAATGCTGGCAAAGCCATTCCGGTTTCGCCGCCATTGCCGGCAAGGCGCGCGGTTTATCCACGCGCCTGCCAATTCATGATCAGGCAGCTTCGCCAGCCAGCTTCTTTGCCTTTTCGATGGCTTCTTCCATCGAACCGACCATGTAGAAAGCAGCTTCCGGCAGGCTGTCATATTCGCCGTTGACCAGGCCCTTGAAGCCCTTGATCGTGTCTTCGAGCGCAACGAGCTTGCCCGGCGAACCGGTGAAGACTTCAGCGACGAAGAACGGCTGCGACAGGAAGCGCTCGATCTTGCGGGCGCGGGCAACCGTCAGCTTGTCTTCTTCCGACAGTTCGTCCATGCCGAGGATGGCGATGATGTCCTGGAGAGACTTGTAGCGCTGCAGGGTCGACTGAACCTTACGGGCAACTTCGTAGTGCTCTTCACCAACGATCATCGGGTCGAGCATACGCGAGGTGGAGTCGAGCGGGTCAACAGCCGGGTAAATACCCTTTTCGGCGATCGAACGCGACAGAACCGTGGTTGCGTCAAGATGCGCGAACGAGGTTGCCGGCGCCGGGTCGGTCAAGTCGTCGGCGGGAACGTAAATAGCCTGAACCGAGGTGATCGAACCCTTGTTCGTGGTGGTGATGCGTTCCTGCATCTGGCCCATGTCGGTTGCCAGCGTCGGCTGATAACCCACGGCCGAAGGAATACGGCCGAGCAGAGCCGACACTTCCGAACCAGCCTGCGTGAAGCGGAAGATGTTGTCCACGAAGAACAGAACGTCCTGGCCTTCGTCACGGAAGTTTTCAGCGATCGTCAGACCGGTCAAAGCAACGCGAGCGCGGGCGCCCGGCGGTTCGTTCATCTGGCCGTAAACGAGCGCAGCCTTGGAGCCTTCGCCGCCGCCGAGCTTGTTGACGTTCGATTCGATCATTTCGTGGTAGAGGTCGTTACCTTCGCGGGTACGTTCACCCACGCCGGCGAATACCGAATAACCACCATGCGCCTTGGCGACGTTGTTGATCAGTTCCATGATGAGAACCGTCTTGCCAACGCCGGCGCCGCCGAACAGGCCGATCTTGCCGCCCTTGGCGTAAGGAGCCAGAAGGTCGACGACCTTGATGCCGGTGACGAGGATCTGTGCTTCGGTCGACTGCTCGACGTAAGACGGTGCATCCTGGTGGATGGCGCGCTTCTTGGCCGTGGTGATCGGACCAGCTTCGTCAACCGGCTCGCCGATGACGTTCATGATGCGGCCGAGCGTTTCCGGACCGACCGGAACTTCGATCGGTGCGCCGGTGTTGGCCACGGCCTGACCACGGACGAGACCTTCGGTCGAGTCCATGGCGATCGTGCGAACGACGTTTTCACCGAGGTGCTGCGCGACTTCCAGAACGAGGCGGTTGCCGTTGTTCTCGGTTTCGAGCGCGTTCAGGATCGGAGGCAGTTCGCCTTCGAACGCCACGTCGACAACAGCGCCGATAACCTGGGTAACCTTGCCCGCGCCGTTCACCGCTGCGGTTTTCTTGGGGGTAGCTGCCTTAGCCATTATCCTTACCCTCTTTCCTTACCTCAGAGCGCTTCCGCGCCCGAAATGATTTCAATGAGTTCCTTGGTGATCTGAGCCTGACGCTGACGGTTGTAGGAAAGCGTCAGCTTGTTGATCATCTCACCGGCATTGCGCGTTGCATTGTCCATCGCGCTCATCTTGGCGCCCATTTCACCGGCAACGTTTTCGAGCAGAGCCCGGAAAACCTGAACCGAAATGTTGCGCGGAATAAGGTCTTCCAGAATAGAAGCCGCATCCGGCTCATATTCGTAGACGGCGCTCTGCGTCGCGACATCCTCTTCCACAACAGGCGTTGCGGCAGGAATGAGCTGCAGGCCGGTCGGGATCTGGCTGATGACGGACTTGAATTCCGAATAGATCAGCGTGCAGACATCGAATTCGCCAGCGTTGAACAGCGAGATCACCTTCTTGGCGATCTGGTCGGCATTTTCAAAACCGACCTTCTTCACGTCGCGCAGTTCGATGCGTTCGATGATGTTGGCTGCAAATTCGCGGCGAAGGCTGTCATAACCCTTCTTGCCGACCGTGATGATCTTGACCGTCTTGCCTTCAGAAATCAGCTTGCGGGCGTGATCGCGGGCAAAACGGGCGATTTGCGAGTTGAAACCACCGCAAAGACCACGTTCAGCCGTGCAGACGACGAGCAGATGCACGTCGTCCTTGCCGGTGCCGGTCATCAGCGCCGGAGCAACGTCCGCCTCAACCGCCGTGGCGATGTTGGCAAGAACGGCGCTCATGCGCTGAGAATAAGGCCGGGCGGCCTCCGCAGCTTCCTGGGCGCGCCGAAGCTTCGCCGCGGCGACCATTTTCATCGCCTTGGTAATCTTCTGCGTCGCCTTCACGGAGGCAATGCGGTTTTTCAGATCCTTTAGTGAAGGCATCCGTTATCCGTCCGAGTAAAAGAGCCCTGATTACGAGAAAGACTTGGCGAAGTTATCAAGAGCGCCCTTGAGCTTGCCCTTGGTATCGTCGCTGATAGACTTTTCCGTGCGGATGGTGTCGAGGATCGCCTTGCCTTCCGAGCGGAGGTAGGAGAGCAGACCCTGCTCGAACTTGCCGACCTGTGCGACCGGAATCTTGTCGAGGTAGCCGTTGACACCGGCGAAGATCACCGCGACCTGTTCTTCCGTCTTGAGCGGAGAGAACTGCGGCTGCTTCAGAAGCTCGGTCAGGCGGGCGCCGCGGTTGAGCAGGCGCTGCGTGGAAGCATCGAGGTCCGAACCGAACTGGGCGAAGGCAGCCATTTCGCGATACTGGGCAAGTTCACCCTTGATCGAACCGGCAACCTGCTTCATCGCCTTGATCTGAGCGGCAGAGCCAACGCGCGAAACCGACAGACCAACGTTAACGGCCGGACGAATGCCCTGGTAGAACAGGTCGGTTTCAAGGAAGATCTGGCCGTCGGTGATCGAGATCACGTTGGTCGGAATAAAGGCCGAAACGTCGTTACCCTGGGTTTCGATGACAGGCAGAGCCGTCAGCGAACCAGCACCCATTTCATCGGAGAGCTTTGCAGCGCGCTCGAGAAGGCGGGAGTGAAGGTAGAAAACGTCGCCCGGATAAGCTTCGCGGCCCGGCGGGCGGCGCAGCAGAAGCGACATCTGACGATAGGCAACGGCCTGCTTGGAAAGGTCGTCATAACCGATGAGAGCGTGCTTGCCGTTGTCACGGAAGTACTCACCCATGGCGCAGCCGGCAAACGGAGCGAGGTACTGCATCGGAGCCGGGTCGGAAGCGGTAGCAGCAACAATGATCGAATACTGCAGCGCGCCGCGCTCTTCCAGAACCTTCACGAACTGGGCAACGGTCGAACGCTTCTGACCGATAGCGACGTACACGCAATAAAGCTTGTCGCCGTCAGGGCCATTATCGTGAATGGCCTTCTGGTTCAGGATCGTGTCGAGAATGATGGCGGTCTTGCCGGTCTGGCGGTCGCCGATGACGAGCTCGCGCTGGCCACGGCCAACCGGGATGAGCGCGTCGATGGCCTTGAGGCCGGTCGACATCGGCTCATGAACCGACTTGCGCGGAATGATGCCGGGAGCCTTGACGTCAACGCGCGAACGCTTGGCGGCATTGATCGGGCCCTTGCCGTCGATCGGGTTGCCGAGCGCGTCAACGACGCGGCCAAGCAGTTCCGGGCCGACAGGAACGTCAACGATAGCGCCAGTCCGCTTTACGGTGTCGCCTTCCTTGATGTCACGGTCCGAACCGAAGATAACCACACCGACGTTGTCGGCTTCAAGGTTGAGCGCCATGCCGCGGATGCCGCCGGGGAACTCGACCATTTCGCCGGCCTGAACATTGTCGAGGCCATAGACGCGGGCGATACCGTCACCGACGGAAAGCACCTGACCGACTTCCGAGACTTCCGCCTCGTTGCCGAAATTTTTGATTTGATCTTTCAGAATTGCGGAAATTTCCGCGGCGCGGATATCCATCAGCCAACCTCTTTCAGTGCAAGCTTAAGGGTGGAAAGTTTGGTGCGAAGAGACGTATCGATCTGGCGGGAACCGACCTTGACGATCAGGCCGCCGAGGATCGACGGATCGACGGTAACGGAAATCGTCACATCCTTGCCGGTAACGCTCTTCAGCGCCGCTTTCAGTTCAGTTTCCTGCGCCTCGTCGAGCGCATGTGCCGAGGTAACCTCGGCGGTGATTTCGCCGCGGTGGGCGGCGGCAATGGTGCGGTAGGCGCGGATCATGCCGGGAACGGCAAAGAGACGGCGATTATTGGCAACGACCTTGAGGAAATTGACAGCAAGACCGGCGATACCGGCCTTCTCGCAGATCGCGGTGATTGCCTTGAACTGATCCTCGGCGGAAAACACCGGGCTCGCAACCAGACGCTTCAAATCGTCGCTTTCGTCGAGAAGTGCGCCGAACTTATCCAGATCGGCCCCAACCGCTTCGACCGCACCCGCTTCCAAAGCAAGCTCGAAAAGCGACGACGCATACCTTTCCGCTACACCGGATGTTCCATGGGAGGTGTCTGCCACGGGCACTTTTTCCCTGCTAATCGTCCAAGATTGTCAACGGTGGCGATCCACCGCATCAAATTCTTGAAATCGTTTCAATTTCCCCGAAAAAGACCGGAATTCCCCCCTGCCTTTTCCCAATTTCGCGGTCCGTCTAGCATAGGACGCCGGGACTCGCAACACGCGTAATAGCGGAAAGCGCCGTTTGGGCAAGGGGGAATGCGTTTAAATTTTCCGATTTCGCTCAGGATGCGGGTCTGGTGCGGCACAAAAGCCAAAAAGCCCGGCTTAGATCAGTCCGAAGACGTAGCTCAACGACAATGCGGCCAGGACAAAATGCACAACCATGAGTAAGCAATTCCGCATGGTTGCGCCTCCATCTGACAGAATGGAGAGGATGCCGCCGAACACGCTGAGAGAAAAGGCCGCACCGAAAGCAAGATAGACCATGGGCTGCGCCAGAAGCAGCGCGGCCGCGCCGAGACCGAGATAGAACCCGGCAAGCGACGAGCGCACCAGCGCATAACCATCCCTGCTCTCGCCAGCCGGCTGCAGGCCGAAGGCGCGAAGGGTAATGCCGGGTGCAAACATGAAAAACAGACCGATCGCGGCCGATATCACCGCGGCTCCAAAGGCCAGCTGTTCGCCGAATTCGGCCGGAAAATAAAACTCCATCTCGTTCCCCAAATCGTTCTTTTCGCCTGCTGCGTTATGACACGGCCATGACAGCCGGAAAACGCCTTCATTGACAATGTTCAGAGGAAACTTTGCGGATCGATATCCAGCTGAACATGGACGCTGCCCCGCTCCTTCGGGCCATTGGCGAGAAGCGTCCGGAGAAAGGACTGCATGTCGGAATTGCGCCGCCCGTGCACCAGCAACCGGAAACGATGACGGCCGCGAATGAGTGCGAGCGGCGCTTCCGCCGGGCCGAGCAGCATGATGCCCGTTACCTGCGGCGCCGCCGCCCTCAAGCCGCGCGCATGGGTTTCGGCCTCCCCGCGCGTATCGGCGGAGACAATAACCGAGGCAAGACGCCCGAATGGCGGCAGGACGGCTTTTTCCCGCTCCACGATCTCCCTTTCGTAAAAGGCCGAGGCATCACCTGAAACGATCGCCTGCATCACGGGATGCTGCGGCTGGTAGGTCTGCAACAGGCCATGGCTCTTCAACCCCGTACGCCCTGCGCGCCCCGTAACCTGCGACAATAGCTGAAACGTTCGCTCCGCCGCACGCGGATCGCCATTGGCAAGGCCGAGATCGGCATCGACGATGCCCACCAGCGTCATCAGCGGAAAATTATGTCCCTTGGCGACAAGCTGCGTGCCGATCACGATATCGGCCTCGCCCTTGACGATCGCCTCCAGCTCCAGCCGCAGGCGCTTGACGCCCATGAGATCGGAGGAAAGCACGATGGTGCGGGCCTCGGGGAAATGTTTTTCCACTTCCTCGGCGATGCGCTCCACACCCGGCCCGCAGGCCACCAGATGATCGAAGGTGCCGCATTCCGGGCAATGGTCGGGCGTCGGCTCGCTGTGGCCGCACTGGTGGCATTGCAATTGATTGCGGAAGCGGTGCTCCACCAGCCAGCTGGAACATTGCGGGCACTGGAAACGATGGCCGCAGACCCGGCAGAGCGTCAGCGGCGCATAACCGCGGCGATTGAGGAAGAGCAGCGCCTGCTCGCCTTTCTCGATCGTCTTGCCGATGCCGCGCAGCAGGACGGGTGACAGAAACCCTCCCCTTTCCGGCGGATGACGGCGCATATCGACAAGGTGCAGATCGGGCATAGCCGCATCGCCGAACCGCGTGTGCAGATGAATGGTGTTATAACGCCCCGAACTGCCGTTGACCTGGCTTTCGACCGATGGCGTGGCCGACACCAGCACGACAGGGAATTCCGCGATCCGTGCTCTGACCACCGCCATGTCGCGGGCATTATAATAGACGCGGTCCTCCTGCTTGTAGGCCGGGTCGTGCTCTTCATCGACGATGATCAGACCGAGATTGTCGAAAGGCAGAAAAAGTGCCGAGCGTGCGCCGGCCACCACCTTCACCTCACCCGTCACCGCCTGCCGCCAGACCTTTTCACGCATGCGCGGCGACAGGTCCGAATGCCATTCCGCCGGCTTCGCACCGAAACGGTCCTGAAAACGTTCAAGGAAGGCCGCCGTCAGCGCAATTTCGGGCAAAAGGATGAGGACCTGCTTGCCTTGCCTCAGCGTCTCCGCCACAGCCTCGAAATAGACCTCGGTCTTGCCCGAGCCGGTCACGCCATCGATCAGCGAGACATGAAACCCGCCCTTGCGTACATCTTCAAGTATCTCCGAAGCGGCCTGTTTCTGCGGGCCTTCCAGACGCGGCTCGACATAGTCAGGATCGGGCTCGGCCACGACAGGCGGCGCCGGCAGAAACACCGTCTCGAATACGCCCTGCTTGACAAGGCCATCGATGACGCTGGTTGAAACGCCGGCGGCATGGGCAAGCCCGCTCTTCGTCCAGCCATGCCCCTCTGCCGCCAGTTCCATCACCCGCTCGCGGGCGGGGGTCAGGCGCTCCGGCCTGCCTTCGGTCAACCGAAGGCCCTCGATCATCGGTTCTGGATCGAAGGCGGCGGGCGCGCGAAGCGCCATGCGCGCCACGAGACCGGGGGGAGACAGCGTGTAGGCGGCGACCCAGTCAACGAAACGGCGCATCTCCGCCTTCAGCGGCGGGCACTTGAAACTCTTGGTAATGGGCCGCAGTTTCTTCGGGTCGACGCTCTTCTCTCCGGCATCGTCCCACACCACACCGAAGACCTGCCGCGGGCCGAGCGGCACCTGAACGACGGAGCCCGTCTCCACCACCATATCTTCAGGCACGGCGTAGCTATAGGGTCCCGGCGCCGGCATGGGCACGAGAACGGGCACCGTGCGCGTGGGCGACGGCGGGTCGAACAGAGCCCCAAACAGATCGGACGAATCTTTTGCCATGATGTGGCGACCATGCCCCGGCGACAGGAAAAAGGAAACCGCCCGGATGTAGTGGGCGCGCCTTGCAAAGTCCACCTCTTAACCAAATGCTGACCATAAGGGCATAGCTTCGAGTTATGGAATGGAGCGCCGTGTGACCGAAATCCTGACATTTGCCCAAGCCGATCTTTTGAACGAACGCCAGTCCTGGCTTGCCGCCCTCGCCGGCGAACGCCGGCTTTCTGACAACACCGTCGAGGCCTATGAACGCGACACCCGCCAGTTCCTGAGGTTTCTCACGGGTTACATCGGTAAGCCCGCAGCCATCACCGACATAGCTGATTTGCGCCCGGTCGATCTTCGCGCCTTTCTGGCCAGCCGCCGCAAGGAAGGCGCCGGTGCGCGGTCACTGGGCAGACACCTGGCAGGCCTGCGGTCGCTTCTTCACCACCTGCAGAAAAAAGGCCTCGTAAATGCCGCCGGTGCTACCGCCATGCGCGCGCCGAAACAGCCGAAATCACTGCCGAAACCGCTCACCGACCGGCAGGCGCTGAAGATCACCACCACCGAGGCACAGTTGAACGAAGAGCCCTGGATCGCCGCCCGCAACGCCGCTGTCCTTTCACTTCTATACGGCTGTGGCCTTCGCATTTCCGAAGCCCTTGGGCTGATCCCGGCCGATTTTCCACCCGGCGGCCGCAGCCTTCGCATCACTGGCAAAGGCAACAAGACCCGTATCGTTCCCCTGCTGGCGGTGGTGACGGAAGCGGTTGAGGCCTATAAAAAGCTTTGCCCCTATCATCTGGCAGCGGACGAGCCGCTATTCCTCGGTGCGCGCGGCGGCAAGTTGCAGCCCGCCATCATACAGCGCGAGATGCAGAAATTGCGCGGCGCTTTCGGCCTGCCGGAAAATGCGACGCCACATGCCCTGCGCCATTCCTTCGCCACCCATCTTCTGGCCGGCGGCGGCGATCTGCGTACCATTCAGGAACTGCTCGGCCATGCCAGCCTTTCCACCACCCAGGTCTATACCGGTGTCGACACCGCAAGACTGCTGGAAATCTACGACAATGCCCATCCGCGCGCATGAGATGAGAAATGGTTAACCATAACCATTAACCAGACATCCAAGCCACCGTTCTATAAGCAAGCAAGAACCGGATGGTACCTATGCAAAGCCTTATAAAGCCACAAAATCTCACCGCCACCCTGATGGGCAAGACCGGCGACGCCATGCTCTGGTTGCTCGCAGCCATTCATGTCACAGCCGTTGCCATCCTGCTCGCGACGTTGCTGTCGCTGGGTGAGGCGCAGGCCGCCGAACAGGAGATAAGCTGCACCGGCAACGACATCCTCGTGGAAATGCGCAAAAGCGATCCGCAGGGCTTTGCGAAGATCGAACAGGAAGCAGCCGCAATCCCGAACGGCAAGGGCAATTTCTGGCGCATCGAAAAAGCCGGAACGGAACCCTCCTTTCTCCTCGGCACCATGCACGTCACGGATCCGCGCGTTCTCGGCATGCCGACTGCTGCCGCACCCGCTTTTGAGACCTCCGCGACGGTCATCGTGGAATCGGACGAAATCGTTGATGACAAGAAGATCGCCGCATCGCTGTTGACCCGGCCCGAGCTCACCATGTTTCTGGACGGCAAATCGATCACCGACATCCTGTCGCCCGAAAATGTCGCCCGTCTTGAAAAGGGCCTTAAGGAACGTGGCATTCCGTTGAATGCCGTTTCGCGCATGAAGCCCTGGATGTTGTCGAGCTTCGTGGCCCTGCCCGCCTGCGAATTCGCCCGCAAGGCCACCGGCCTGTCCTTTCTCGACAAGAAGCTGGCCGAAGATGCGCTCGCAGATGGAAAACGTCTCGTCGGGCTGGAGACCATGGTCGAACAGCTGACGGCCATGTCCGAACTGCCAATGGAATTTCATCTGCAGGCGCTGATTGAAACGCTCGAACTGGGCGACCGCATGGATGACATCATGACGACCATGACGGATCTCTACGTCAGCGGCGATATCGGCATGACGATGCCGATGCTGAAAAGCCTCGACACCAAAAAGCCGGCAGAGAGCGACCAGGGTTACGCCGCCTTCGAGCAACGCATCATCACCGACCGCAATCATGTCATGGCGGATCGGGCGGCCCCGGAGCTTGGCAAGGGAAATGTCTTCATGGCCGTCGGCGCCCTGCATCTGCCGGGCGAGGAAGGTGTTGTCGAACTCCTGCGCGCGCAGGGATTCACGCTGACCCGCGTCGACTAAAACCTGCATCTACTTACTGACGGGCTGGATATCCCTGCAGAGCGGTCGCATTGTCGCTGGCACGATGCGGCGGTGAAACGGCCCGACGGCAAGAAGATACAGTCTTCCGAACAGGTTCTTGCGTCTGACGATGGTCGTGACATTGACCAGCTGGTGCTTCCCTTTGTCTTCAAGGTCGATGATGATCCGGAAATCGAGATGACGGTCATCGAAGCCCAGCACCGTTCGCTTAGGCGTGGAGGACAGGACGGGAAACCCGCCCGCTGATGTGCCTGCCGCCAGCTCGACCGTTTTTAAACCGAAAAACGAAACGATACGGTTGCGAAGCACCATGAGACCGTTGATCCACGCCGGAGGATGATCGAGAAGAAGTCTGCTCACGTCGAGAGATGACGATTGCGGCCTTATCATCTCTCCCTGAAAGCAATCCCGCCAGTCAGCACCCGGCAATATGTCTTCGCAATCCCGCATCCTCGATCCCCGGCCGCCTGATGCGGCAAGGCTCACCATCCGCCTTTTCCGGCGGTCAGAAAACGCGACAAAGCGCCGCCTCTCGCCGAATGAGCGGCAGAACCTGAAGCGGCTAGCCGTGCGTCATGCGCTTCAGGACATTGGTGCGCCAGTAGAACTGATGAACTAGAACGGCTGCGACATGGCCGACGATCAACACCCACATCAGCACCTTGAACGGGCCGGAATGCAGCTGCCCGGCCGCCTGAGCGCCGAAATAATAGGCCGCGATGCCGGAGAGAGGCAGGGCAAAGAACAGCGCATAAAAGGTGAAATGCGCCACTTTGGCGGCGATCTGAAACGGCCGCGGCTCCAAGGCGGGATGCGGCGGCACACCCTGGAAGAAGCGTAGACAGAGGCGCAGAAGCGCAAGCAACAAAATGGCAAAACCAACATAGGCATGAATATTGGCCGAGGAGATTTGATCCGGTGTCAATGTTTCGCCCCGCCGCATCAGCCGGTAGGCATGGGCCATGGCATCGGGAAACAGCAGATTGAAGAAGATCAGAAGTGCCATTGCCCAGTGAATGACACGCTGCGGAACAGAGAAGGAAACTTGACTGGAATATGCCATTTTATTGCCTTTTATCAAAAGGTTAGATTGGCTATGGCATAAGTATGGAAAACCCCGGCCTGCATGGCAAGCCGGGGTTCAGCAGATGACTGAAATTTAATGTTGGAGTGTCTGGCTCCAAAGCCGATCACATATGGATCGGCTTGAAGAAGGTCGCGAGCGCTGCTTCCTTCACCGCTTCCGACATGGTCGGATGCGCATGGCAGGTGCGGCCGAGATCTTCCGAAGAACCGCCGAATTCCATCAGCACGGTGATCTCGTGGATCATCTCGCCAGCGCCGAAACCGACAATGTGACCGCCGAGAACCCGGTCGGTTTCCTTGTCGGCGAGGATTTTCACGAAACCATCCGTCACCTGCATGGCGCGGGCGCGGCCATTGGCGGTGAAGGGGAACTTGCCGACCTTGTAAGCGACGCCAGCGGCCTTCAGTTCTTCTTCGGTCTTGCCGACGGAAGCGATTTCGGGCTGCGTATAAACCACTGCCGGAATGACGTCGTAGTTCACATGGCCGCGCTGGCCAGCGAGGATTTCCGCGAGAGCAACGCCCTCGTCTTCCGCCTTGTGCGCCAGCATCGGACCCTTCACCACGTCACCGATTGCATAGATGCCGTCGACATTGGTCTTGTAGTGACCGTCGATTTCGACACGGCCACGGCTGTCCAGCACGACGCCGGCTTCCGCAAGGCCGAGGCCTTCGGTGTAGGGCTTGCGGCCGGTGGAGATCAGCACGACGTTTGCTTCCAGCGTTTCGGCAGCGCCGCCCTTGACCGGTTCGAACACAACCTTTGCGCCGCCAGCGGTCTTTTCAACGGCCGTAACCTTCGCGCCGAGCTTGAAATCGAGACCCTGCTTGGCCAGCAGACGCTGCGCCTGCTTGGATACTTCGCCATCCATGCCGCCGAGAATATTGTCGAGATATTCGACGACGGTCACCTTCGCGCCGAGGCGCGACCAGACCGAACCGAGCTCCAGGCCGATGACGCCGCCGCCAACAACGATCAGCTTTTCCGGAACCTTGGAAAGAGCGATTGCACCAGTGGAGGAGACGATGACGTTTTCATCGATATCAACCTGAACGCCGGGAATGCCGGCGACATCCGAACCCGTGGCGATGACGATGTTCTTCGCCTCGATCTCCTGCGTCTCACCCTTGTCGTTGGTGACGGAAACCTTGCCGGCGGAAACCACCTTGCCCGTGCCCTGGAAGGCATCAATCTTGTTCTTCTTGAACAGGAAGGCGACGCCGTCGACATTGGCCTTTACCACGCCGTCCTTGTGGCCCATCATCTTTTCAAGGTTCAGCTTCGGAGCGGCAACTTCGATACCGAGCGTATCGACGCCATGGGCGACATGCGCGAAGGTTTCTGACGCATGCAGCAGCGCCTTGGAAGGGATGCAGCCGACATTGAGGCAGGTGCCGCCATAGGTCGCGCGCTTTTCAATGACAGCGACCTTCAGGCCGAGCTGTGCCGCCTTGACCGCGCAAACATAACCGCCGGGACCCGTACCGATTACAACTACATCATATGCCATGTTTCTGTTCCTGATTGATATCGGGCAGGATTTTGAACCGCCCTGCTTCCGTTTGACCTGAAACTCAGGCCGCTTTTTCCGTTGCTAGTTTTATACCGAGTGCGATGAAGACCACGCCGCTGGTGCGGTCGATCCATTGGCTGGCGCGCTGAAATGCGGCGCGCATGCGAGGCGTGGTCATGAACAGGCTGACCCCGACGAACCAGAGGATAAGGCAGCTTGCCATGACGAGGCCGTATCCGAATTTGATGGTGACGGGCGTATGCGCATGAACCACCGTCGAAAAGATCGACAGGAAGAAAAACACCGGCTTGGGATTGAGCGCATTGGCGGCAAAACCGAGCGTGAAGGCCTTGAGTGCGGTCTGCCTGCTTTTGACCGGCACGACACCATCCGCACCGACCTCCGGCAATTCGGTCTTGCCGGCGCGCAGCGCCTTGATGCCGATATAGATGAGATAGGCAACACCCAGCCATTTGACGATATTAAAGAGATAGATCGACTGGGAAATGATGAGACCAAGTCCGAGGATCGTATAGGTGACATGGAACATCAGCGATGTGCCCACGCCGAAGCTGGTGATGATGGCCTGTTTTCGCCCATGTACCATGGCCTGACGCATGACCATCGCCAGATCGGCGCCGGGCGAGACGATTGCGAAAGCGAAGATCGCCATCAGGGATGCAAGTTCGATCAAATACTGATGCATCGGAAACCAGCCTCTAGAACATCAACACGAAGAGCATCAGCAGCAGGCCGAGCATCGAGCCCAGCCAGACCAGCGAACGAATATAGGGCACACCGGCCAGATAAAGTGGAATATAGGCCACCCGGCAGATCAGCCAGATCCATGCGCCGGTGAGTGCCAGCCCGGACGGATCGCCGGCCATGATGACACCGAAGGCGAGCGCGATGAAAGCGGGATAGGTTTCCCGGAAATTTTCCGAGGCGCGTGCTGCTCGGCCGGTGAACCTGCCTTCAGGCTTCCTCTCCGCATCCCTTGGGCCGGCATTCCAGTCCATCCCAAATTCCCGCGTCGCCGTCATTGCCTGCAGCATGATATGCACCACAAACAGAAGGACGCTGAGACCGATCAGCGGTAGAAAGGGTGAAGCGGCAAGAAATGTCGGCTGCACGTTCGCTCTCCTGATGGAATTTCAGCGGGGCCTCAATTGAAACCCCGCCGAAACGAAAAGCAAGACCGATCAGAGATCGAGAACCAGGCGTTCCGGATCTTCGAGGCTTTCCTTGACGCGGACGAGGAAGGTCACGGCTTCCTTGCCGTCAACGATACGGTGATCGTAGGAGAGCGCCAGATACATCATCGGACGGATGACGACCTGACCGCCGATCGCAACCGGGCGCTCCTGGATCTTGTGCATGCCGAGGATGCCGGACTGCGGCGCGTTGAGGATCGGCGACGACATCAGCGAACCGTAGACACCGCCATTGGTGATGGTGAAGGTGCCGCCCTGCATGTCGGCCATGCCGAGCGAACCGTCACGGGCTGCCTTGGCGAGGCGACCCAGTTCCTTTTCGACGCCGGCGATGGAGAGCTGGTCAGCATCGCGGATAACCGGAACAACGAGACCCTTGTCGGTGCCGACAGCCATGCCGACGTGACAATAGTTCTTGTAGATGATGTCCGTGCCGTCGATTTCAGCGTTGACGGCCGGCAGTTCCTTCAGCGCGTGGGTCACGGCCTTGGTGAAGAAGCCCATGAAGCCGAGCTTGACGCCATGCTTCTTCTCGAACACATCCTTGTAGCGGTTACGCAGGTCCATGACGGCGCTCATGTCCACCTCGTTATAGGTGGTCAGCATGGCGGCGGTGTTCTGCGCATCCTTCAGGCGACGGGCGATCGTCTGGCGCAGGCGCGTCATCTTCACGCGCTCTTCACGAACCTGATCCTGCTCGGCGGACACCGGACGGGGAGCAGCAGCAACCGGAGCCGGAGCGGCGGCCGGTGCCGAAACGCCCTTGGCGACGGCAGCGAGAACGTCGCCCTTCAGAACCTGGCCACGCTTGCCCGAACCGTCGACCTGATCGGCAGACAGGTTGTTTTCAGCAAGCAGCTTGCCGGCGGCAGGTGCCGGCGGCATGGAGCCCGTTGCCGGAGCAGCGGTTGCCGCAGGGGCCGGGGCAGCTGCGGCGGCAGCAGGCTTTGCCGGTTCGGCAGCGGGTGCGGAAGTCGCAGCGCCGGCAGCACCTTCGGCGATCTGGCCGAGAAGCGCGTCGAGACCGACGGTTTCGCCATTCTGCGCGACGATTTCGGTCAACACGCCGGAGGCGGGCGCCGGGACTTCGACGGTAACCTTGTCGGTTTCCAGTTCAACGAGCGGTTCGTCGGCCTTGACGGTATCGCCGACCTTCTTGAACCAGGTGCCGACGGTCGCTTCGCTGACGGATTCGCCGAGGGTTGGTACGCGGATTTCAGTGGCCATGATCTAGTTCCGTTATTCAGGTGTCTTTTTTGCGGGGCGATGCGGGAGAGTTCTCACTCTCCCAGCGCGTCTTCCAGGAACGCAGCAAGCTGCGCCAGGTGCTTGGACATCAGGCCGGTCGCCGGAGAGGCGGCAGCCGGACGGCCCGTGTAACGGACCTTCTGGTACTTGGCGTCGATATGCGCCAGAACCCATTCAAGGTAAGGATCGATGAACGACCACGCACCCATGTTCTTCGGCTCTTCCTGGCACCAGACCATCTCCGCATTGCGGAAACGCGAAAGCTCGTTGATGAGCGCCTTGGCCGGGAACGGATAGAGCTGTTCGACGCGCAGCAGGTAGATGTCGTCGATACCGCGCTTTTCACGCTCCTCGAGCAGATCGTAATAGACCTTGCCCGTGCACATGACGACGCGACGGATCTTCGAATCCTTCTGCAGCTTGATCGGGCCGTCCTTGATGACTTCAGCATCGTCCCACAGGAGACGGTGGAAGGAGGACTCACCCGCAAGCTCCGCCAGCGACGAGGTGGCGCGCTTGTGACGCAGCAGCGACTTCGGCGTCATCAGGATCAGCGGCTTGCGGAAGTCACGCTTCATCTGACGGCGCAGGATGTGGAAGTAGTTGGCCGGCGTCGTGCAGTTGGCAACCTGCATGTTGTCTTCGGCGCACATCTGCAGCCAGCGCTCCAGACGGGCGGACGAGTGCTCCGGACCCTGACCTTCATAACCGTGCGGCAGAAGGCAGACGAGACCGGACATGCGCAGCCACTTGCGTTCACCCGAAGAGATGAACTGGTCGAACACCACCTGAGCGCCGTTGGCGAAGTCGCCGAACTGGGCTTCCCAGAGCGTCAGCGCATTCGGACGGGCCAGCGAGTAGCCATATTCGAAACCGAGAACCGCTTCTTCCGAAAGCATCGAGTTGATGACTTCGTAACGGGCCTGCGTTGGCGAAAGATTGGCGAGCGGGATGTAACGTTCTTCGGTTTCCTGATCGTAGAGGACCGAGTGGCGCTGCGAGAAGGTGCCGCGTTCGCAATCCTGACCGGAGAGACGGATCTTGTGGCCATCGGCAACAAGCGAACCGAAAGCAAGTGCTTCCGCCATCGCCCAGTCGATGCCCTCACCCGTCTCGATCATCTGCGAGCGGTTTTCCATGAAACGCTGGATCGTGCGGTGGGCGCTGAAGCCTTCCGGAATGGTCGACAGCTTCTTGCCGATTTCCTTCAGCTGCTTCATCGGCACGCCGGTCTTGCCGCGACGCTGCTCATCGGCATTGTCGGCGGCGCGCAGACCCGACCACTGGCCGTCCAGCCAGTCGGCCTTGTTCGGCTTGTAGGACTGGCCCGCTTCGAATTCCTGCTCCAGATGGGCGCGCCAGTCGGCCTTCATCTTCTCGAATTCGCCTTCGTTGATCAGGCCTTCGGCGATCAGACGGTCGGCATAGATGCGCGCGACGGTCTTGTGACCACGGATGACCTTGTACATCTTCGGCTGCGTGAACGCCGGCTCGTCGCCTTCATTATGGCCGAAGCGGCGGTAACAGAACATGTCGATGACGACAGGCTTGTGGAACTTCATGCGGTATTCGGTGGCAACCTTTGCCGCATAGGTAACCGCTTCCGGATCGTCGCCATTGACGTGGAAGATCGGCGCCTCGATCATCTTGGCAACGTCGGACGGATAGGGCGACGAGCGCGAGAAGGCCGGGTTCGTCGTGAAACCGATCTGGTTGTTGATGATGAAATGCATGGTGCCGGCAACGCGGTGACCGCGCAGGCCGGAAAGGCCGAGAATTTCAGCAACCACGCCCTGACCCGCAAAAGCGGCATCGCCGTGCAGCAGCAGCGGCAGCACCTTGGCGCGTTCGGACAGCGGGATGATGTCGCCGTCCCATGCCTTGGCAAGCTGGTCCTGCTTGGCGCGCGCCTTGCCCATGACGACGGGGTTGACAATTTCAAGGTGCGACGGGTTGGCCGTCAGCGACAGGTGAACCTTGTTGCCATCGAATTCGCGGTCGGAGGAAGCACCGAGATGGTACTTCACGTCGCCGGAACCTTCGACGTCGTCAGGCTTGAACGAACCGCCCTTGAATTCGTGGAACACGGCGCGGTGCGGCTTGCCCATGACGTTGGTGAGAACGTTCAGACGGCCGCGGTGGGCCATGCCGAGCACGACTTCTTCCAGGCCGTCCTGGCCGCCGCGCTTGATGATCTGTTCGAGCGCCGGGATCAGCGATTCACCGCCGTCGAGGCCGAAACGCTTGGTGCCCTTGAAACGCACGTCGAGGAACTGCTCGTAACCTTCGGCTTCGACCAGCTTGGAAAGAATGGCCTTCTTGCCTTCCGGCGTGAAAGCGACACCCTTGTCCGGGCCTTCGATGCGTTCCTGGATCCAGCCCTTTTCTTCCGGGTTGGACATATGCATGAATTCGACGCCGAGCGTCGAGCAATAGGTACGCTCGAGAATATCGACCATCTCGCGCACGGTCGCATATTCGAGACCGAGAACGTTATCGATGAAAATCTTGCGGTCGTAATCGCTTTCTTCGAAGCCGTAGGACTTCGGCGAAAGCTCGTTGTAATCCTCAACGGCGCTGGCAATGCCGAGCGGGTCGAGCTTGGCGTGCAGGTGGCCGCGCATGCGATAGGCGCGGATCATCATGATGGCGCGGACGCTGTCACGGGTCGCCTGAAGCACTTCAGCCGGGCTGACGGCCTTGCCGGTATCGGCGCTCTTCGCCTCGGCCTTCGCCTGAACCTTCTTTTCGATGGCCTTCTCGACCGTGGCCCAGTTGCCGTCGAGAGCGGATACCAGGTCGCCATTGGCCGGGATCGGCCAGTTGGCGCGCTTCCAGGAGGCGCCCTTGGCCGCCTTCTTCACGTCTTCCGGATTATCGGACAACGCCTTGAAGAAGCTCTGCCACTCCGGCGACACGGAAGAGGGATCCTCTTCGTACCGGGCATAGAGCTGCTCGATATAGGCTGCATTCGCGCCGTCCAGAAACGACGTGATCTGAAACTGCTCGTTCGCTTCTTGCCTTGCCATTGTGTTCTTGCGGACTTGTCCGTCCGCCTCCTCGATGCCGTTAGGGCTGCTTGACCAGCCTGCCGCTTTGATTATTGCTGTCTGCCGCCGGGGCGGTATGCCGTTCTGTCTGTCGTTCTTGCGGCATCGGGCAGCGCAGCGTTGAAGCCGCGCCGCCCGTTACCGGTCTCATGTGGTCTCAGCCCTTGAGGACTTCAACCAGCGTCTTGCCGAGGCGCGCCGGAGAGGGCGATACCTTGATGCCGGCTGCTTCCATTGCTGCGATCTTCGACTCTGCGTCGCCCTTGCCGCCGGAAACGACAGCGCCGGCGTGGCCCATGGTGCGGCCCTTCGGAGCCGTACGGCCCGCGATGAAGCCGGCCATCGGCTTCTTGCGGCCCTTCTTGGCTTCGTCGATCAGGAACTGCGCCGCATCTTCTTCAGCCGAGCCGCCGATTTCGCCGATCATGATGATCGACTGGGTGGCGTCGTCGGCGAGGAACATTTCCAGGACGTCGATGAACTCGGTGCCCTTGACCGGGTCGCCGCCGATGCCGACAGCCGTGGTCTGGCCGAGGCCTTCGTTGGAGGTCTGGAACACGGCTTCATAGGTGAGCGTGCCCGAACGGGAAACGATACCGACCGAACCCTTGCGGAAGATGGAGCCCGGCATGATACCGATCTTGCATTCTTCCGGCGTCAGGATACCCGGGCAGTTCGGGCCGAGCAGGCGCGACTTGGAGCGGTCGAGGCGAGCCTTGACGCGCACCATGTCCATGACCGGGATACCTTCGGTGATGCAGGTGATGAACGGAATTTCCGCATCGATGGCTTCGATGATGGCGTCTGCTGCACCTGCCGGCGGAACATAGATCACGGATGCGTCTGCACCGGTCTTTTCCTTGGCTTCGGCAACCGTTGCGAAGATCGGCAGGCTTTCGCCCTTGGAACCGGTCCAGGTTTCGCCACCCTTCTTCGGGTGAATACCGCCGACCATCTGCGTGCCGTAATAAGCAAGCGCCTGTTCGGTGTGGAAGGTTCCGGTCTTGCCGGTCAGACCCTGAACAAGGATCTTCGTGTCTTTATTAACAAGAATAGACATTATTTCCGGTCCCTCAATTAGCCGTTGATCGCCGCGACGATCTTCTTGGCTGCGTCGTCCAGATCGTCAGCAGCCGTAATCGCAAGGCCAGATTCGTTGAGAAGCTTCTTGCCAAGTTCGACGTTGGTGCCTTCTAGGCGAACAACGAGCGGAACCTGCAAACCAACTTCCTTCACCGCGGCAATCACGCCTTCGGCGATGACGTCGCACTTCATGATGCCGCCGAAGATGTTGACGAGGATGCCCTCGACCTTCGGGTCAGCGGTGATGATCTTGAAGGCTGCCGCAACCTTCTCCTTGCCGGCGCCGCCGCCGACGTCGCAGAAGTTAGCCGGCTCTTTGCCGTAAAGCTTGATGATGTCCATCGTCGCCATGGCGAGACCGGCACCGTTGACCATGCAGCCGATGTTGCCGTCGAGAGCAACGTAAGCGAGGTCCCACTTGGAGGCTTCGATTTCCTTGGCGTCTTCTTCGGTTTCGTCGCGCAGCGCCTTGACGTCGTCGTGGCGGAACAGCGCATTGCCGTCGAAGGACATCTTGGCGTCGAGAACGCGCAGATGGCCATTTTCCATGACGATCAGCGGGTTGACCTCGAGGAGAGCCATGTCCTTCTCGTTGAAGGCCTTGTAGAGGATCGGGAACAGCGCCTTGGCGTCTTCGGCAGCAACGCCATCAAGCTCGAGAGCCTTGGAGATCGCGGCAACGTCAGCGTCGCTCACACCCTTTTCCGGGTTGATGGCGATGGTGTGGATCTTTTCCGGCGTGTCGTGGGCGACAGCTTCGATGTCCATGCCGCCTTCCGTAGAAACCACGAATGCGACCTGGCCGACGGAACGGTCAACCAGCAGCGAGCAGTAGAGTTCGCGGGCAATGTCGGCACCGTCTTCGATGTAGAGACGGTTGACCTGCTTGCCGGCGTCGCCCGTCTGCGCCGTTACCAGCGTGTTGCCGAGCATGTCCTTGGCATGGGAAACGACTTCGTCGATCGACTTCGCCAGGCGAACGCCGCCCTTGGCGTCGGGGCCGAGTTCCTTGAACTTGCCCTTGCCGCGGCCGCCGGCGTGAATCTGGCTCTTGACGACGTAGAGCGGGCCGGGAAGCTGCTTTGCGGCAGCTTCGGCTTCTTCGACCTTGAGGATGGCGACGCCTTCAGCAACCGGCGCGCCGTAGCCCTTCAGAAGAGCCTTGGCCTGATATTCGTGAATATTCATGGAATAATCCCTGTTTGGAGCCGCTAGAGGCTATTACTTCAGCGACGGAGCAATGTTGATGCAGGCCTCGCAAAGACCGGCGACAGCGCCGACGGACTTGCGGAAAGCTGCTTCTTCTTCCTTGTTCAGCTCGATCTCGATGATACGCTCGATACCGCCGGCACCGATGATGGTGGGAACGCCGACATACATATCGTCAACGCCATACTGACCCGAAAGATGGGCAGCGGCGGGCAGGACGCGCTTCTTGTCCTTGAGGTAGGATTCAGCCATTTCGATCGCGGAGGCGGCCGGTGCGTAATAAGCCGAACCGGTCTTGAGCAGGCCGACGATTTCCGCACCGCCGTCGCGGGTGCGCTGTACGATCTCTTCGAGACGCTCGGCGGTAAGCCAGCCCATCTTGACGAGGTCGGTCAGCGGAATGCCGGCAACCGTGGAGTAGCGTGCGAGCGGCACCATGGTGTCGCCGTGGCCGCCAAGAACGAAGGCGGTGACGTCTTCAACCGAAACATTGAATTCTTCGGAGAGGAAAAGACGGAAACGGGCGCTGTCGAGAACGCCGGCCATGCCGACGACCTTGTTCTTCGGCAGGCCGGAGAACTTCTGCAGCGCCCACACCATGGCGTCGAGCGGGTTGGTGATGCAGATGACGAAAGCATTCGGGGCATATTTCTTGATGCCGGCGCCGACCTGCTCCATGACCTTGAGGTTGATGCCGAGAAGATCGTCGCGGCTCATGCCCGGCTTGCGGGCAACGCCAGCGGTGACGATGCAGACGTCAGCACCTTCGATGGCGGCGTAATCAGAAGCGCCGGTGAGCTTTGCATTGAAGCCTTCAACCGGGCCGGACTGGGCAATATCCAGACCCTTGCCCTGCGGGATGCCGTCGGCAATATCGAAGAGGACGATATCGCCCAGTTCCTTCAGGCTGGCGAGATGCGCCAGCGTGCCGCCGATCATGCCAGAACCAATAAGTGCAATTTTTTTGCGAGCCATCGAATGCTTCCTCTTGAGCTTCAATTCAATTTCACCGCGCCAAACCGGCAGCCAAATTGTCGGACTTCGATTAGCCCCATTGGCCAAAATTGGCAACAGATTCTTTTGTGATGAATATTTTCAATCGTTTAGATCATTATTTTCTTACGTAAACGTAAGAAAATACGTCACGAAAGTGTCAAACTTTCTGCCGTTTTTCGTGATGCAGCGCCAGATAATCCGCGCTGCGCATCTCAAACAGCCGCGAGGCAGTGCGATCAAACTCGAAGCCTTCGGTTCCCTTGCGCTTGCCGAGCAGGTCTTCCGGCATGGCTGCAGCGGAGGCAAAAAGCCGGACACTGTGGTCGTAAAGCGCATCGATGAGGATGATGAAACGCTTGGTCTCGTTGCGCTTGTCCGCATTCAAGAACGGAATATGGTCGATGAAGACCGTATCGAAACGATTGGCGATGGCCAGGAAGTCGGAAGCCCCGAGCGGCTTCTCGCAAAGATCGGAGAAGGAGAAGCGCGCCACACGGCCACTGGCGCGCGGCACCAGAATGGAGCGGCCCTTCATCGGTATTTCCGTTGGCGCGACAAGGTGGCCACCGGTCATGTGCCGCCAGGCCATATCCATCGCCTGATCCGCCGAACCGTCGAGCGGCGTGACATAGACCGGCAGGCTTTCCAGCTTTTCCATCCGGTAATCGGTGGGGCTGTCCAGCGTCACGACCTCAACATATTTCTTCAGCAAGTCGACGAAAGGCAGGAACAGGCCGCGATTGAGCCCGTCTTTGTAGAGATTGTCGGGAACGACGTTGGATGTCGTTACCAGAGTGCAGCCATTGGCGAAGAGTTCGCTGAACAGCCGGGCGAGGATCATCGCATCGGCAATATCCGTGACGGTGAACTCATCGAAGCAAAGGAGCTCCGCTTCCGCCAGAAGTTGGGCCGCGACAGGCGGAATGGGGTCTGCCTGTTTGGTTTCGCCATTCTTCAGCTTCTGCCGATGCGCATGCACGCGATTATGCACATCCGCCATGAACTCGTGAAAATGGCAGCGCCGTTTGGAAGTGACGGGCGCCATCTCATAGAACATGTCCATCAGCATCGTCTTGCCGCGGCCGACGCTGCCATAGACATACAATCCCTTGACGGGCGCAGCTGGACCGGCCTTGCGCGCGAACATCCAGCCGAGCGCGCTTTTTTTCTTGGCGGGCTTGCGTGCCTTCAGATCGGCAAGGATACGGTCGAGGTGAGCCGCCACGCCGAGTTGCGCCGCATCCGCCTGCAAGGTGCCAGCTGCCGTTAATGCGTTGAGCTGTTCAACGACACTATGATTGTAATCGGGCAATGGCTTCATGGAAAAGCGCTCCGGCCGCGGACACCGACAGGCATCCGCGACGAATGGAATGGCTCAGAACAGGCAGGGCGATCCGGATACACCGGAAATGCTCTATCGGCTGAGGCTGAGCGGCTGGCCGCTATTGGTCGTGCCGTCAAAGCGCGCATCGGCGCTCTTGTAGACGCGGCCGATCGTATCGCCCGAACGGTTCTTGAAGAGGACCATCTTGCCGGACACTTCCCAGGAGCCCATCGCCGTCAGCTCGCCGGAGCAGCCACGCGTGCCGCCACGCGAACCACTGCCGAGATTGGTGAGCGTCAGGAACATGTCGCAATTGGCGCCGCCGTTGGAAACACGCCAGTTGCCGACCATGGATTCCTTGGTGACATCGAGCGCCGTTGTCGGCGGAGCGGCAGATGCCACATCGGTGCCGCCAGGCGTCGCAGAAGCGGGCGCCGAAGGGAACTGACTACCCGAAGTACCACCGGGTGGCGGCAGCGCGCCAGACTGAACGGACGGAACCGGCTGAGCCTGCAGCGGCGGCGTATAACCGGGATTACTGCCGCTATTGTTGTTGTAATCGTAGGAGGTACGTTGGCAACCGGCGAGGCTCATTACAACCGCAAGGCCCGTCACCACATATCTGAATTGCATATCAAGCTCCCGATTCTCTCGCTTCCGGAAAGACCATGATCAAACAAGAAGGCTGAATTATTACCAAAGCCTTATCTTGCGCAAGCGATGGCCGGGATAATTACAATTTCGGTCGATTTTTACCGAAATTTCCCGCACCCGGTTGTAAAAAAGGGCCGCAGTCCACACCGCGACCCGATAGATTTTCTGTCCAGGCGAATCGCCTTCAGACGCGACGCTCGACCATCATCTTCTTGATTTCCGCGATCGCCTTGGCCGGGTTCAAGCCCTTCGGGCAAGCCTGCGCGCAGTTCATGATGGTGTGGCAGCGATAAAGACGGAACGGGTCCTCGAGATTGTCGAGGCGTTCGCCCGTTGCTTCGTCGCGGCTGTCGATCAGCCAGCGATAGGCCTGCAGCAGAACGGCCGGACCGAGGTAACGGTCGCCATTCCACCAGTAGCTGGGACAGGAGGTGGAGCAGCAGGCGCAGAGAATGCACTCATAAAGACCGTCGAGCTTCAGACGATCCTCGTGGCTCTGTTTCCATTCCTTGGCAGGCGTCGGCGAAACCGTCTTCAGCCAGGGCTCGATGGAGCGGTGCTGGGCGTAGAAGTTCGACAGATCAGGAACGAGGTCCTTCACGACTGGCATATGCGGCAGCGGATAGACCTTCACCGTGCCGTTGATCTCTTCCATGCCCTTGGTGCAGGCGAGCGTATTGGTGCCGTCGATGTTCATGGCGCAGGAGCCGCAGATGCCTTCACGGCAGGAGCGGCGCAGCGTCAGCGTCGGGTCGATATTGTTCTTGATGTAGAGAAGCGCATCGAGAACCATCGGCCCGCAATCGTCAACATCGATATAATAAGTATCGATGCGCGGGTTCTGGCCGTCATCCGGGTTCCAGCGATAGATCCGGTATTCGCGGACGTTCTTGGCACCATCAGGCTTCGGCCAGACCTTGCCTTCGCTGATCTGGGAATTCTTGGGGAGAGCGAGTTCAACCATATCCAGTTCCTCAAATCAGTAGACGCGCGCCTTCGGCTCGATCTTTTTCGGATCGATGCCGTCGGCGATGAGGTCGGTGTGAACAGGGCGATAGTCGAGCTTGACGTCACCTTCCGGGCTGACCCAGGCAAGCGTGTGCTTGCGCCAGTTCACGTCGTCGCGACCGGCGAACGGACCGTCGACGAAATCCTCGCGGGCGTGCGAACCGCGGCTTTCCTTGCGCGCTTCCGCGCCATAGACCGTGGTGATCGCGTTGGCCATGAGGTTGTGCAGCTCGAGCGTTTCGACCAGATCGGAGTTCCAGACCATCGAACGATCGGTGACCTTGACGTCAGGCAGTTCCTTCCAGATGGCGGAAAGGCGCTGGCAACCGCTTTCCAGCGATTCCTGCGTGCGGAACACGGCCGCATCGGCCTGCATGGCGCGCTGCATCTTGTCGCGCAGCACCGCCGTAGGAGTCGAGCCATTGGCGTAACGCAGGCTGTCGAAGCGTTCCATGATCTTGTCGCAGGCAGCGATATCGAGCGCAGGAACCGCCGCATCGCGGTCGATGACCTGGGCGGCGCGGATAGCAGCGGCGCGGCCGAAGACCACGAGGTCGATCAGCGAGTTGGAGCCGAGGCGGTTGGCGCCGTGCACCGAAGCGCAGCCGGCTTCGCCGACGGCCATCAGGCCGGGTGCGATGCGTTCCGGGTTGTTGGCATCGGCATTCAGCACTTCACCCCAATAGTTGGTGGGAATGCCGCCCATATTGTAGTGAACCGTCGGCAGAACAGGGATCGGCTCACGCGTCACGTCGACGCCGGCGAAAATCTTGGCGCTTTCGGAAATGCCCGGAAGACGCTCATGCAGGATCGCCGGATCGAGGTGATCGAGATGCAGGAAGATGTGGTCCTTGTTCTTGCCGACGCCGCGGCCTTCACGGATTTCCATCGTCATGCAGCGCGACACGACGTCACGAGAGGCAAGGTCCTTCGCGGAAGGCGCATAACGCTCCATGAAGCGCTCGCCTTCGGAATTCACGAGATAACCGCCTTCGCCGCGTGCGCCTTCGGTGATCAGGCAACCCGCGCCGTAAATGCCGGTCGGATGGAACTGCACGAACTCCATATCCTGAAGCGGCAGGCCGGCACGGGCAATCATGCCGCCGCCGTCACCCGTGCAAGTGTGGGCCGAGGTTGCCGAGAAATAGGCGCGGCCGTAACCGCCGGTCGCCAGCACCACCATCTTGGCGGAGAAGCGATGGATCGTGCCGTCATCGAGGTTCCATGCCACGACGCCGGTGCAACGACCGTCTGCCGACATGATGAGGTCGAGCGCGAAATATTCGATGAAGAATTCCGCATTGTTGCGCAGCGACTGGCCATAAAGCGTGTGCAGAATGGCATGGCCGGTACGGTCGGCGGCAGCGCAGGTGCGCTGTACCGGCGGGCCTTCGCCGTAGTTCTGCATGTGACCGCCGAACGGGCGCTGGTAGATCTTGCCTTCGGCATTGCGCGAGAACGGCACGCCATAATGCTCCAGCTCATAGACCGCCTTTGGCGCTTCCATGGCGAGATATTGCATCGCGTCGACATCGCCCAGCCAGTCGGAGCCCTTTACGGTGTCGTAAAGGTGCCACTGCCAACAGTCGGGCGTCATGTTGGTGAGCGAGGCGGCGATGCCGCCCTGCGCCGCGACCGTGTGCGAGCGCGTCGGGAAAACCTTGGTGATGCAGGCCGTGCGGAAACCCTGTTCCGCCATGCCGAGCGTTGCGCGCAGACCCGCGCCACCGGCGCCCACCACGATCACGTCATAGGAGTGATCGACATAGGTGTAAGCCTTGCCATTCTGGGAAGGTGAACTGATCGATGCCATGGCGGAATTATCCTGCGAATGCGATTTTCAGAATGGCGAAGATGCAAAGACCGCCAATGAGAACCGCGAAAAACGTATTGAGCATCAGAAGAACGAGCTTCGAAACCTCGGCGTGAATATAGTCTTCAATGATGACCTGCATGCCGAGCTTCATGTGGATGAGGCCGGAAACCAGCACCAGACCCATGATGACAGCGACAAGCGGGTTCGACAGCGCGGCGACGACTTCCTGATAGGGCGCGCCGGCATACTGGATGAGGAAGACCACGAAGAAGATCAGCAGCGGAACGTTGGCAACCGCCGTCAGGCGCTGACGCCAGAAATGGTCGGTGCCTTCCTTGGCGGAGCCGAGGCCGCGAACCTTTCCGAGAGGGGTACGCATATCCATGATAAATCTCCTCAGCGCACGATCAGGGCGACGACCCAGATCAGCGCGGTCAGACAGATCGACACCACCCACGAGGCCTTTGCCAGCTTGGTGGTGAAATGCTTTTCGAAGCCGTATCCCAGATCCCACATGAAGTGACGAAGACCGCCCAGCAGGTGGTGAACGAGAGCCCAAGTATAACCGATCAGGATAAGCCTGCCGATAATCGTGCCCATCGCCCAGTTGACCCAGTCGTAATAGGCCGGGCCGGAGGCAAGCGCGATCAGCCACCAGGCAACCAGCAGCGTTCCGAAATAAAGTGCGCCGCCCGTGATACGGTGCACGATGGATGAGACCATCGTCGGAATCAGCTTGTAAACTTGAAGATGCGGCGACAGAGGCCGGTTATTTGTCAGATTCGCCATCAGAACCTCGCGGCGTTTTCCCGTGCGCCCACAGAGAAGGGCGCCCCCAAGCAACAGCACATGACGAAAGAATGTGCATTGCACCAACCGCGACGTTTAATCACATGGAAGCATCACGACAAGCACATTTCATGACCGATTCCAATTTAATCGATTGGTTCACGAATTTTTTTTGGAATTTTTTTGCTCGAAAATAAAAAATCGAGCGTTTCCAAGATTTACACCCTCAAAATATTTACCTTTACGTAAGTCATAAATCGTGTAATTTACTATTCATTAACCGAAAAAATCCGGAGAATGAGGCTCATGTTACAGCGTCGAATCGCCACTATGGTCATGCTGTCAACAGGCGTCGTTTTCACCGCCGTGCCTGCTGCAACGGCAGAGGATTCTAACGGACGCCACCATTATCAGCAACGGCAGTCGCAGGTCAGTTTCTCCACGGACGGCCTGCCTTCAACCCTCCCCGGCGGCACCTATGTGGGTGCGATATCGGCCTTGAGGGTTCGCGGAAACGGCAATTATTTCGCGATAGGCGGCGGTCTTTCAAAAAGGGTTACAGGTGCCACGACAGGCGTGCAGTTGGCACCCAAGGCAAAAATCATCAACGTCCGTGCCGCGACTGCCGGCAACGCCTGCGCCTATGAGCATGGTGTCTGCGTTATCCGGCCCTAAATTAAAATGTAATCAGACGAAGCGCCACACGGTGGTCTTTTTGACTTCGCTGTCCTCCAGGGCCCGCGTCACCGGCACCTGGTAGGTTGCCTCGGCGAAAAGGCGCTGTTTGGGTAGATAGGCGCGGCCCGGATCGCCGATGAGCACGCTCACGCCCTTCTCCGTCAGCTCCAGAAACCATGGCACGAGAAGATCGGCAAAAGCGCGGTCATAAAACACGTCGCCCGCCAGCAGAACATCTGCCTCAATCGGCTTCCCAACCAGGTTGAGCCCGGTAAAATCGACAGCCACGCCATTAAGCGCTGCATTCAGCCGAATGGCCGTCTCCGTCCAGGGGTCGATATCGGCCGCCAGAACCGCACTGGCGCCCGCTTTTGCCGCAGCGATGGCGACGAGACCGGAGCCACTGGCAAAATCCAGCACGCGCTTGCCGCAAACGCTTTCGGGATGGTCGAGAACATAACGGGCAAGCCCCTGCCCACCCGCCCAGGCAAAGGCCCAGAAGGGCGGCGGCAGGCCGATCTCCTGCAACTCCTCCTCCGTCTTCAGCCACAGTTCATGGGCTTCGGTGGCAAGATGAAGGCGCAACTCCGGCACATGCGGCGGATGCATGATGGCAGCGTTGTCGAGGATGAAGCGCTCGGGGTCTGTCCTCACCGGAGGATCAGTCCGGTGACTTTGGCGGATTGGCGAGGCCACCCATACGGCAGACCTCGAGATATTCCTCTTCCGTCACCGGCTGCACGGAAAGCCGCATCGAAGTGACGAGAGACATCTTCTCCAGTTTCGGATTGGCCTTCACATCCTTCAGCGAAACCGGCTGCGGCATGTCACAAACCGCACGGATATCCACGCAATCCCATTTCAGATCGCCTTCGGCGGTCGAATCCGGATGCGAAAGCGCACAGACTTCGACGATGCCGACGACATCAAGCCCCTCATTGGAATGGTAGAAGAAACCCTTATCGCCGATTTTCATGGCGCGCATGTTGTTGCGGGCCTGATAGTTGCGCACGCCGGTCCATTCTTCGCCGGCCTCACCCTTGGCCTTCTGCATCTCCCAGGACCATTTGAACGGCTCGGACTTGTAAAGCCAGTAATTCGCCATGGCCGATCACGCTCCCGGATTGTTGAAGACCCAATTATAGGGCTTCACATCCACGCTTTCGAACAGGCCAGCCTTGGCATAGGGGTCGGCATCGGCAAGCGCCTTCGCGGCCTCGATATCGGCAGCTTCCACGATGACGAGGCTGCCATTTGGCTTACCTTCGGCGTCAAGAAACGGGCCGGCGATCTTCAGCGTGCCCTCGGCATTCAGCCTGTTCAGATGCTCCAGATGCGCCGGGCGCGTTTCCATACGCACGTTCAGATGGCCGGGCTTGTCCTTGCAGATAAACGCAAACAGCATTCTCGTCTCCTCGTTAAAACATGTCCTCCAAAAGCGTCGGCGATTTGGAGCGAAGGCCTCACCTCATTCGGTGGTGATGGGCCGTGTCATCAATTGTTGCATGGCGCTCGCCACATCCAGATTGCCGTCGATAATGGCGGCCACCGCCTCGGTCACCGGCATGTCGACAGCATGATTTTCACCGAGCCGGGCGGCGACGGCTGCCGCAAAAGCGCCCTCCACCAGCCCGCCGGACATATCCTTGCCCTCACCCCGGCCGAGCGCGATGCCGAAACGCAGGTTTCGCGACTGGTGGCTGGTGGCGGTCAGAACCAGATCACCAAGGCCTGAAAGACCGCGCACCGTATCCGCCTTGCCGCCCATGGCGACGACCAGACGTGACATTTCGGCCAGCCCGCGCGAAATCAGCGCCGCCCGGGCGGAATCACCCAGCCCGGCGCCTTCGACAATCCCGGCGGCGATGGCGAGCACGTTCTTCAACGCCCCGCCAAGCTGCACGCCGATGCGGTCGGTCGAAGCATAGAGCCTGAAGGTTCTGCCGGAAATCGTGGTCGCCAGGCGCTCGGCAATCCCCGCATCTTCCGCCGCAATCGCCATGGCCGTCGGCAATCCGCGCGCAATATCGGCAGCGAACCCCGGACCAGAGAGAACGGCGATTGGATGATGCGGCAGTTCCGCTTCCAGAAGTTCCGTCAGCAGGCGCCCCGAGCTGCGGTCGATACCCTTGGCGCAGGTGACGATAATGCAATCATCAGCCAGATAGGGGCCATAATGACGTGCCGCATCCGCATGGGCCTGCGAGGGCATGGCGAACAACACGATGCCGGCACCGGCCAGCACCTCCGGCTCGACGGAAAATTCAAGCGCATAGGGAAGGTCGGCACCCGGAAGAACGGCCTCGTGGATGCGATCCACCTTGAGATCGGCCATCAGGGACGCATCGCGGCCGAGCAGGGTCACGTCATGGCGGTTTTCCAGCGCGATGACGACGGCGAGCGCGGTTCCGAAGGCGCCAGCGCCGATAACGACGATTTTCTCCCGCTGCATCAGGCCTTGGCTCCCCTTTTGCCGAAACCGATCAATGTCTCCGCGCTGCCATCAAGAGGCCAGCGTGAGCGCGGCGGAATCTCCAGTGGGTCGGCTTGCCTGCCATCTGCCATCCGCTCCAGCCCGGCCCAGGCGATCATCGCAGCATTGTCGGTGCAGAGCCGGTGCGGCGGCGCAACAAAGCGGAAGCCGTGCGTGTCGCAAAGCGCCTGCAGCGTCTGGCGGATTTCCTGATTGGCAGCTACGCCGCCAGCCACGACCAGCGCAGGCCTGGTTTCCAGATGCGGAAACTCCTGGCTGAAACGGGCAAGGCCCCGGCCGATGCGATCCTTGAGGGTGCGTGATACCGCCTTCTGGAAGGAGGCGCAGATATCGGCAATATCATGCTCCGAAAGCGGTGCGATGGCGGTCGCGGCCTGTCGTACCGCCGTCTTCAGGCCGGAAAAGGAAAAATCGAGCCTTGCCTCACCCACCATCGGGCGCGGCAGCGCAAATCGGTCCGGATTGCCTTTCGCTGCTGCCTTTTCAACGGCAGGCCCACCGGGATAGGGCAGCCCCAGAAGCTTCGCCGTCTTGTCGAAGGCTTCCCCGAGCGCGTCATCGATGGTGGTGCCCCAGCGCTCATAGTCACCCACGCCGCGCACCAGCACCAGTTGCGTGTGGCCGCCGGAAACCAGCAGCATCAGATAGGGGAAAGAAAGGCCGTCGGTCAGGCGCGCCGTCAGCGCATGGCCTTCCAGATGGTTGATGGCGTAAAGAGGTTTGCCCGCCGCCTTCGCGATGGCCTTGCCCGTCATCAGCCCCACAAGAAGACCCCCGATGAGACCAGGGCCGGATGTGGCCGCTATGGCATCGACATCGGCAAGGGTGACACCCGCCTGCTCCAGCGCTTCTTCCACCAGCGTATCCAGCGCTTCGACATGAGCGCGCGCAGCAATTTCCGGCACCACGCCACCATAGGCGCTATGTTCCTCAAGCTGCGACAAAACGACGTCGGAGACGATCTCTCCACGCCCGTCCGCATGCCGAACCACAATGGATGCAGCGGTTTCGTCACAGCTTGTCTCTATGCCGAGGATACGAAGAAAGGGGGTCATCAAATCTGTTCGTTCATTGCGATCATGCGCTGAGTTGGTCTAAGACAACTCCGGTAACAATGGATAGACGCGGATGCAAACAAAACCTTTCCGAATCGGCACGCGCGGCAGCCCTCTGGCGCTTGCACAGGCTTACGAGACCCGTAACCGGCTGATGTCGGCGCATGGTCTGCCGGAAGATATGTTCGAAGTCGTCGTGCTGTCCACCAAGGGTGACCGGATAACCGACCGGGCTTTGTCAGAGATCGGCGGCAAGGGGCTGTTTACGGAGGAACTGGAGAGCCAGCTTCTGTCCGGCGAACTCGATATTGCCGTGCATTCCTCCAAGGACATGCCAACCGTTCCGCCTCAAGGTCTGCATCTCTCTGCCTTCCTGCCGCGCGAAGACATGCGCGATGCCTTTATCGGCCGCACCGCACCGAAACTTCTGGAGCTACCGCAGGGTGCCGTGGTCGGCTCGGCATCCCTGCGCCGCCAGGCGCTGATCCGCCGCCTGCGGCCGGATCTGAGCGTCATCATCTTTCGCGGCCAGGTGGAAACCCGCCTGCGTAAACTCGAAGAAGGTCAGGCGGATGCCACGCTTCTCGCCTTTGCCGGCTTGAAGAGGCTGGGCATGGACAATGTCCCGACGGAAATCCTCGATCCGAAGGATTTCCCGCCAGCTCCCGCGCAGGGTGCGATCTGCGTCGAGAGCCGCGTCGGTGACACGCGCATGGACGTGTTGCTGTCATCCATCAACGACATGCCCACCTATGATGCGGTCACCTGCGAGCGCGCCTTTCTGGCAGCCCTCGATGGTTCCTGTCGCACCCCCATTGCGGGCTATGCCACGTGTGACAGTGAGGAGCTGCATTTTTCCGGCCTGATCCTCACCCCGGACGGACAGACGAGCCACAGCGTCGAGATTTCCGGAGCTCGCAAGGATGCCGAAGCTTTGGGTCGCAAGGCCGGCGAGGACGTGCGCGCCCGGGCCGGCAGCAACTTCTTCGATGGCTGGAGCTGAGCCGATGCGGATCGTCGTCACCCGGCCGCATCGTTCGGGCGAAAAGACGGCCGCAAAGCTTGAAGCCCTCGGCCACGAGCCGGTGCTTCTCCCGCTGTTTCATCCTGTCCACCACGGCCAGCGCGCCATCCCGGCATTGTCGGACCCGCTATCAGCCATTGCGGCCACCAGCGCCGAGGCCCTGCGATCGCTGGAGACCCTGCGCGACCGACTTGCACCCCATTGGTCAAAACCGCTCTTCGCCGTCGGCGAGGCGACGGCGGAAGCGGCAGAAACAATCGGCTTCACGAATATCTTCACCGCCTCGGGCGATGCGGTGGGTCTCGCCGGGCTCGTCGCGGAGCATCGCTCCCTTTTGAAGAACGAGGGCCCCCTGCTTTATCTCGCCGGTACGCCACGAGGCACCGTGTTCGAAGACGGCCTTGCTGCTGCCGGGATCCCATTCCGGGCAGTCGACTGTTACGAAATGCAGCTGTCAGATCTTTCGGACGATATGCTTGAAACGGCGCTTCTGAAGAGAACTGCCGATGTGGTGCTGCTTTATTCATCGGAAGCGGCAAAGGCATTTTTCCGTCACGCGTCGGCGGAAAAATATGTGGCGGCGCTGGGCTCTACACAATTCGTCTGCATCAGCCGCAATGTGCTTTCGCTGGTTCCGGAAATCTTTCGCGAGAATACAGCGGCGGCAGAAAGCGCGAACGAAGCGGCGATGTTTGAACTTCTTCCCGGTAAGTCGGGAACCTAATTCGGGCTCGCCCCTTTCCTTTGCCGCCGTCACTGACTAGGTTTAGACTATTGCAGGCAGAAATGAGGTTGTCATGGTATCGGGAAAGCCGCCACGCCACTCCAAGTCCAAAGCCGAACCGGTCACCATCGACCTGGACGCAAAAGACGTGAAAGCAATTTCCGCCGACGTGGACGCTGCCAAGACTGACGACCGGACCAGCGAGAAGGCCACAACCGGAGAACCCGGCGTTTCTGAACAAAAGCCTGCGGCAACCGCAGCGGCGAACCCTGCCCCGGTTTGGGACCAGCCACACAAGACCCCGATCGAGCCCGAACCGAACGTCCACAAGGCAGAGGCCGCAGCCGAACGGCCACAGGGGGAGAAGCCCGTGGACAAGCAGACAGAAGCCGTTTCGACGACCCCTGTTCCGCCTAAAACCGATGCGAAGCCCACGACAGGTACCATCGGGGCAAGCGCCTCTTCCTCCGCCGCAACCGGCGCAAAGCCTGCGACTTCTGCTTCCACATCATCGGCCTCTGCCGCATCCGGAAGCGCGACTGCCAGCGCAAGACCCTCGACCAGCACCCCATCGTCGGGACCGGTCAGGCCCTCCACGCCGCAGCAACCCGAACGCAAACAGGCCGCAACCTCCGGCCTCATCGCGGCCGGTATCGTTGGTGGCCTCGTGGCGCTCGCCGCTGCCGGCAGCATGCAATATGCCGGCATCCTGCCGTCCTTTAGTGCCGGCAGAACCGGAAGCGATGAGATCGCGGCACTGAAAACCGATCTCGGTAGTCTGCGTCAACAGCTCGCCAATGTTCCGACCAGCAGCGGAGATACTTCGGCGCTGGAACAACGCATCGCAACCCTCGAGAACGCAAAGGGCGAGGCGCCACAGGTAGATGCACTTTCGGAAAAAATAGCAGCACTGGAATCCGCGCTCCAGTCGGAGCGATCCGCGCAGGCTTCAGCGACGGCGGATTTGACGCGTCGACTGACCGATGCGGAAGCGAAGGTCAATGAACCGCGCGACGATATCGAAGTCGCCCGCGCCATCGCATCGGCCGCTCTGAAGGCCGCGATTGATCGGAGCGGACCGTTCCTGACCGAACTCGATACGCTCTCCAAGGTGACCCCTGACGATCCCGCCATCGCATCGCTGCAATCCTTTGCCGCAACCGGTGTGCCATCGCGTTCGGAACTGATGCAGAAGTTTCCGGACGTTGCCAATTCCATGCTGTCCGCCATCAATCAGCCCGATCCCAACCAAGGCATCGTTGAGCGCCTGACGGAAAGCGCCTTTTCGCTGGTGAAGGTGCGCCCGGTTGGAAATATCGAAGGCGAGACACCCGACGCCATGATCGCGCGGATGGAGAACAAGCTGCGCAATGGCGATCTTCAGGGAGCGGCGCTCGAATGGAATGGACTTCCCGAGGTCGCCAGGACGGCATCCGCCGATTACAAAAAATCTCTGGATGCACGGATCGAGGTTGAAAACCTGGTGGGTGGCACCTTGACCCGCGCCATCACCAGCACCGGTAAGCAGGGGTGAGGGCATGACCAGAATTCTGACTTTCGCCCTTATCGTTCTGGCGCTCGGCTTCGGTTTCTCGTGGCTGGCGGATAGGCCCGGCGTGCTTTCCATCGTCTGGCAGGGCCAGCTGATCGAAATGAGCCTGATGGTCGCCGCCTCGATCATCGCGGCGCTGGTTGCCGCCGTCATGCTGGTCTGGTGGATCGTCAACGCCATATGGACGTCGCCGAACGCCGCCCGGCGTTATTTTCGCGCCCGCAAGCGCGACCGTGGTTATCAGGCGCTCTCCACCGGCCTCATCGCCGCCGGCGCCGGCAATGCCATCCTCGCCCGCAAGATGACGGCCCGTACCCAAGGGTTGCTCAGCGCCGACCAGGAGCCGCTTATCCACCTGCTCGATGCACAGGCTGACCTCATTGAAGGCAAATATGACGAGGCGCGACGCAAATTCGAGGCGATGTCCCGCGATCCCGAGACCCGGGAGCTTGGTCTTCGCGGCCTCTATATCGAGGCCCGCCGTCAGGGGGCCTATGAGGCCGCCCAGCAATATGCCGAGGACGCGGCGGAAAAGGCCCCTTACCTGCCATGGGCAGCGCAGGCGACGCTGGAAAACCGCTGCCGCAATGGACAATGGGACGACGCGATCCGCCTCCTCGACCAGCAGAAGGCGGCAGGCGTCATCGAACGCGGTGAGGCGGAACGCCTGAAAGCCGTGCTTCTCACTGCGAAGGCCGGTGAAAAACTGGAAAGCGATCCGGTGGGCGCACGCGAGGATGCCAAACACGCCCTCAAGCTCGCGAAAAGCCTTGTGCCTGCAGCATTGATCGCCGCAAAATCCTATCTGCGCGAGGACAATCTGCGCAAGGCAGCAACGGTTCTGGAGCCGGTCTGGAAGACCGATCCGCACCCGCAGATAGCAGAGCTTTACGTGCGGGCGCGCAGCGGCGATACGGCTATTGACCGCCTGAAACGCGCCGAACGGCTTGAAAGCCTGAAGCCCAACAACATCGAATCCCTCTTCGCCGTGGCGCAGGCCGCACTCGACGCCAAGGAATTTGCCAAGGCGCGAGCCAAGGCAGAGGCCGCCGCCCGCATCGAGCCACGCGAAAGCATCTTCCTGCTGATGGCCGATATCGAGGAGGCTGAAACCGGCGATCAGGGCCGGGTGCGCTACTGGATGGCGCAGGCCCTGCGCGCGCCGCGTGATCCGGCCTGGGTGGCCGACGGCATCGCCTCGGAAAAATGGCTGCCCGTTTCGCCCGTCACCGGCCGTCTCGATGCCTTCGAATGGAAAGCGCCTTTCGGCCAGCTCGAAGGCCCCGTCGAAGATCTGACCATCGAAAATGCGATTGCTGCAGCACCGCCCCGCGCCGAACCCGCTCCCGCAACCATCATTGTCGACAAGGCCGCCGAGCCTGTTCTCGAGCCGAAACCCGCTCCACCGGCTGCGCCGATCGAGGTCAAGCCGGTCGTATCGGTTCCCAAGGAAAAAGAACCGGCGACAATCGAAGCACCGGCGGAAGCGGACATGGCCGACGCGAAGGCCGAAGCGGTACCCTTTTTCGGCGGCGCGCCGGATGATCCGGGCGTCAAGAAACCGGGCGTGGAAGCCGAACCCAAGACCCGGCTCAAACTCTTCTGACGAACAGGCTATCAATGTTCAACCAAATACAGTCGTTTATTCAGAACCTCGTCGGCCAGCACACGGATGAATTCGGCCCTGATGATCTGAGGGTAGCAGTTGCCGCCCTCTGTTTTCAGGTGATGGAAGCCGACGGCACAGTCTCGAAAAGCGAGCGCGACCGTCTTCGCGAAATCCTCCAGGATTATTATCATCTCGACGCCGGCAAGCTGGACGCGCTTCTCACCGCAGGCCAGGAGGCCGGCAAGGAAGCCGTCGATTATTATCGTTTCACCACCGATATCCGCCGCCATCTCGATGAAGATCAGCGCGTGGAGCTTATTGGCATACTCTGGGATATTGTTTACGCTGACGGCGAACGAAGCGAAATGGAAGACCATGTGATCTGGCGTGTCGCCGATCTGCTTGGCGTTTCAGTTCGCGACAGGGTTCTGCAACGTCAGCAGGCCGCCACGAGGTCCGGGCCCGCTGAAGAAAGCGAAAACAAAGACGATGCTGTTTGACCCTTCCAGGCAACAGAGCAGACAACCTTCCCTGCTCGTGGTCCTGCATCAGGAACGTTCCACGCCCGGCCGCGTTGGCCAGATGCTGGTGGAAAAAGGCTATCGTCTGGATATAAGACGCCCCGCGCTCGGCGATGACCTGCCGCAAACGCTGGAAAAACATGCGGGCGCCATCATCTTCGGCGGCCCGATGAGCGCCAATGACCCGCATGATTACGTCAAGGCCGAAATCGACTGGCTGAAGGTACCGTTGAAGGAAAACAAGCCCTTTCTCGGCATCTGTCTTGGCGCGCAGATGCTGTCCAAACATCTGGGCGGCAAGGTCGAGGCCGACAGGGAAGGCAAGGTGGAGATCGGCTGGTATCCGCTTCACGCCACCGAACACGGACGGCTCCTGATGCCGCATTGGCCGAAGATGGTCTATCATTTTCACCGCGAGGGTTTCGAACTTCCCCGGGGAGCCGAGCTTCTGGCGTCAGGCGAGACCTATCCCAATCAGGCTTATCGATATGGAAAAAATGCCTGGGGCCTGCAGTTTCACGCCGAATTGACACGCGCCATGATGCATAGCTGGGTGGTGCGCGGCGCGCAGCGTTTCGGCATGCCTAATGCGCAGGTCGGCAGCCAGCATCTGGAGGGCCGTATGTTGTTCGACACGCCGCTCCGGTCATGGCTCGGCAATTTCCTTGATCTGGTTTTTGAAGGCAAGGCGCAGCGCTGAAGCAATCCGCCGTCAGTGCGGCGCATCCAGATTGTCGATCCTGCGCAGCTTTGAAAAGCCGAGCGCCCAGATAACCGCGACAGCAAGCGTGCCCGCTCCCCCGATGACGACGGCAGGCACCGCACCGACCACATGGGCCATGGTGCCGGCGCGGAATTCCCCCAGCTCGTTGGAAGCGCCGACAAACACCATGTTGACCGCATTCACGCGCCCGCGCACCTCATCCGGCGTCCAGAGCGCGATCAATGTCTCCCGCACATAGACGGACACCATGTCCGATGCGCCCATGACCACCAATGCGGCAATGGACACCCATGCCGTTTCGGAAAGCCCGAATACCACGGTGGAAATACCGAAGAGGCCGACGCCAACGAACATCAGAAGGCCGGCGTGGTGGCGGATGGGCCTGAACGCCAGAATAACCGCAACGGTGATGGCGCCGATACCGGGAGCCGCGCGCAGAAGCCCAAGGCCCCATGGGCCCAGCGTCAACACTTCTTTGGCGAAAATCGGCATCAGAGCGACAGCGCCGCCGAGCAGGACGGCAAAGAGGTCGAGCGAAATTGCGCCGAGAACAACTTTCTCCTGCGAGATGAATTTAAACCCGGCCAGCATTGTCTCAAGGCTGATGGCTTTCGCCGGGCCGCGCTGTTCCGGTTTACGGATTGTCACGGCCAGCGCCGCCGACACGATGAAGAGAACGAATGCGACGCTATAGGCGACGGAGGCGCCAGCACCATAAAGCAGGCCGCCGGCGACGGGACCAAGAATGGACGCCATCTGCCAGGAGGAAGAATTCCAGGCTATGGCGTTCGGCAAATCCTCGACGGGTATGAGATTGGGCGCCAGCGACTGAACCGCAGGCCCCATGAAGGCACGCTCGATCCCGAACACGACGAGAATTGCGAAGACCGGCCAGGGAGAAAAATTGTGCGTCACCGTCAAGCCAAGCAGGGCTGCGGCGCAACCGGCCGCGATCACAAGACATATGGCCATGATGCGCCGGCGATTGTGCCTGTCGGCGACAGTTCCGGTGACGAGGATCAAAAGCAGCGACGGCAGAAACTGGAAGAGACCGATCAGACCAAGATAAAAGGCATTGCCGGTGACCTCATACATCTGCCAGCCAACGGAAACGCTGACGATCTGGATGGCGAAGGCCGAAAAAAACCGGGCGCTGAAAAAACGACGATAGGAACTGTGCCGGAATGCACCGAAGCGGTTTTCGGCAGAAGGCAGGGACATCGGCTGGGCGCTCTCGAGACAATGAGAAGTTTGCAATAGAGCGATATCACGGGAAGCGCCAGCCCTTCCGTTCAGGGGGATGACGAAAAATATGATCGGTTTCCGTCCGAAATCCCGCTGCAAATCCATGAACGGGATTATGGTGATCGACGGTCGATCCGACCAAAGATCATTACGATCTGGCACAACACTTGCCGGTTCACGGTTCAATGTCTAAATGTCTAGCAACCAAGATACGGAGATATTGATGCTTGCCCTGTTTCAGACCATCGATCTGGCCTTGAACCTCTATACGTGGGTGCTGATTGCCAGCGCTATTTTTTCCTGGCTTTACGCCTTCAACGTCATCAATTCCCGCAACCAGTTCGTGAACGCCATAGGGAGTTTCCTGGTCAACGTCACGGAACCGGCCCTGCGCCCCATTCGCCGCATTCTGCCCAATCTCGGCGGTATCGACATTTCGCCGATCATCCTGCTGCTGATCATCTTCTTCATCCGCTCCTTCATGTGGAACACGCTCTATCCGATGACCGTTTGAGCGGCCCCTGGCAAAAGCACCATGATCATGTCCGCCTGCCTGTTCGCCTCACACCGAATGGCGGGCGGGATGCGATTGACGGCGTGGAACAGGATGCGGACGGAAACGCGCATCTGAAGATACGCGTCAGCGCCGTGCCCGAAGGCGGCAAGGCGAACAAGGCCCTCATTGTTTTGCTGGCGAAAAAGCTGGGCCTGCCCAAATCTTCCATCACCTTCATTTCAGGCGAAACGGCGCGCAAAAAAATCCTCCGGATCGATACCGACCCGGAGGATTTCGAAAAGCTTTTTAAAAATCTGGAAGCATCGACCCGATGCTTACACAAAGCCCAGCGCTGATCAGCCCTGTGCCTTGTAGCGCTCGATGGCTTCAACGATCAGCTTCTTGGCAACGTCGACATCCTGCCAGCCGCCCATCTTCACCCACTTGCCGGGCTCCAGATCCTTGTAGTGCTCGAAGAAGTGCTCGATCTGCTTCAGCGTGATTTCCGGCAGGTCGGTGTAGTTGTGGACCTTGTCGTAGCGGCGCGTCAGCTTCGGAACCGGCACGGCCAGAATCTTCTCATCCTTACCGCCGTCATCTTCCATGATCATGACGCCGATGGGGCGAACATTGATCACGCAGCCCGGAACCAGCGGACGGGTGTTGCAGATGAGAACGTCGATCGGGTCGCCATCGTCAGACAGCGTGTGCGGCACGAAACCATAGTTACCCGGATAGGTCATCGGCGTGTAGAGGAAGCGATCGACGACCAGCGCACCCGCATCCTTGTCCATCTCGTACTTGATCGGATGGCCACCGACCGGCACTTCAACGATGACATTCACGTCATCCGGCGGATTCTTGCCTAC
Organism: Agrobacterium tumefaciens; assembly: GCA_025560025.1. NCBI lineage: Bacteria > Pseudomonadati > Pseudomonadota > Alphaproteobacteria > Hyphomicrobiales > Rhizobiaceae > Agrobacterium > Agrobacterium tumefaciens. The sequence continues at coordinate 2,386,384 of CP048485.1, forward strand.
GGAAATTGCATCGATACGCATTCGCTTCCCTCAATTCGACGGGTTGGATTTGGTTTTCGATACTGGGAAAGTCGCCGCATTGCAACATGGCTTTGGGCGGATAAGGCAGAATGCGGGATTTGAGGGTATCGCTATTGCGCATGGCAAAGGCGGAAAGATCAAACGGGCTTAAAATCCACCCGCAATTTTTATCAGTTCCAGACGAAACCGACTTTGCGCAGTGATTTGCCGCCGAAGTCTTCCATGCCTTCTGCAATATCGCGGCCGCCATGCGAGCGGAAAAAACGATTGGCGACATCGCTGTCTTCAAGGCACCAGACGACGATACCGTTGCAGCCGAGCGACGTCAGCAGCCGGCGCGCCTCCGTGAACAACAGGGAGCCAAGCCCGATGCCCTGATATTCCGGGCGCAGATAAAGCTCGTAAATCTCGCCATCATGCGGCAGCCCGCGCGCCCGGCTGAGGCCCAGCGTCGCATATCCGGCAACCACACCGGCCACTTCCACCACCAGCATGGTGGCGGATCCTTTGGTCGCCTTCTTCCACCAGATTTCGCCGCGGCGCTCCAGCATCTGCGTCAACGGCCTGTGCGGGATTAGCCCGGCATAGGCCTGTTGCCACGACAGACGGTGCGCCTCGGAGATGGCGCGCGCATCATGCGGTTCAGCACGGCGAACATCGATGGATAACGTTTTCATAACGCGATTCTGGCCCCGGCCACGGAAACTTACCAGTCATAAAGGTTAACGCCGGCAAGCTTACCCACAGCCTATTCATGTGGACGACCGACAAAAATTAACGCATCCTTAACCTTTGGCACAAGCACCTTTCGACTCATGCACACATAAAAACGAACGCATAAAAAAACCCGGCTCGAGGCCGGGTTTTTTCGAATTCATAACGACAAGCCGCAATCAGACAGCGAGCTTGGCCTTTTCGAAACGCTTGCGATCGTTGGCGTCCAGGAACATCTTGCGCAGACGGATGGACTTCGGCGTCACTTCCATCAGCTCGTCGTCCTGAATCCAGGAAAGCGCGCGATCGAGCGTCATGCGGATCGGCGGCGTCAGCTTCACGGCTTCATCCTTGCCGGCAGCGCGGATGTTGGTTAGCTGCTTGCCCTTCAGCACGTTCACTTCGAGATCGTTATCGCGAGAGTGAATACCGATGATCATGCCGGCATAGACCTTTTCACCCGGCTCGATGATCATCGGGCCGCGATCTTCCAGGTTGAACATGGCATAAGCCACAGCTTCGCCCGAACCGTTCGACAAGAGAACGCCGTTCACGCGGCCGGCAATCTGGCCCTTGAAGGGCTGATAGTCGTGGAACAGACGGTTCATGATCGCCGTGCCGCGGGTGTCGGTCAAAAGCTCCGACTGGTAGCCGATCAGGCCACGGGTCGGTGCATAGAACTTCAGACGAACGCGATTGCCGCCGGAAGGACGAAGCTCGGCCATTTCAGCCTTGCGCTCGGACATCTTCTGAACGACGACGCCGGAATGCTCTTCGTCAACGTCGATCACGACTTCTTCGATCGGCTCCAGCAGGGTGCCGTTCTCATCCTTGTGCATCACGACGCGCGGACGCGAAACGGCAAGCTCGAAGCCTTCGCGACGCATGGTTTCGATCAGAACCGCCAGCTGCAATTCGCCACGGCCGGAAACGAAGAACGAATCCTTGCCTTCGGCTTCTTCGATCTTCAGCGCAACGTTGCCTTCGGCTTCCTTGAACAGACGGTCACGGATAACGCGGCTCGTGACCTTGTCGCCTTCGGTGCCAGCCAGCGGGCTGTCGTTGACGATGAACGACATGGTAACGGTCGGCGGGTCGATCGGCTGCGCGGTCATCGCCTCGGTGACGGAGGGGTCACAGAAGGTGTCGGCAACAGTACCCTTGGAGAGGCCTGCAATGGCGACGATGTCGCCGGCATGGGCTTCTTCGATTGACGTGCGCTCAATGCCGCGGAATGCGAGGATCTTCGAGATACGGCCGTTTTCAATAACCTTGCCGTCCTGGCCGAGAACCTTCACCGCCTGGTTCGGCTTGATGGAACCGGAAGCGATGCGGCCGGTGATGATGCGGCCGAGGAAGTTGTTGGCTTCAAGGATGGTGCCGATCAGGCGGAACGGACCTTCTTCAACCTTGGGCTCCGGAACATGTTCGAGAACCAGATCGAGCAGCGGCGCAAGACCCTGATCCTTCGGGCCTTCCGGGTTAACGTTCATCCAGCCGTCACGGCCGGAACCGTAGAGGATCGGGAAATCGAGCTGCTCGTCGGTGGCGTCGAGGTTTGCGAAGAGGTCGAAGACTTCGTTGATGACTTCTTCGTGGCGGCCATCCGGACGGTCGATCTTGTTGATCGCGACGATCGGGCGAAGACCGACCTTCAGCGCCTTGCTGACCACGAACTTGGTCTGCGGCATCGGGCCTTCCGAGCTATCGACCAGAACGATCGCACCGTCCACCATCGACAGGATACGCTCGACTTCGCCGCCGAAGTCGGCGTGGCCGGGGGTGTCGACGATGTTGATGCGGACACCCTTCCACTCCACCGAGGTCGCCTTGGCGAGAATGGTGATGCCACGTTCCTTTTCGAGATCGTTGCTATCCATCACGCGCTCGGCGACACGCTGGTTGTCGCGGAACGAGCCGGACTGCTTCAGAAGCTCGTCCACGAGCGTCGTTTTTCCATGGTCAACGTGCGCGATGATCGCGATGTTGCGAAGTGCCATTGTTCAAAATCTCTGAGGTTGGGCGCCACTATCGTGAGATGCGCCAATTTAGTTTGGCGCGCTCATAACCTTTTTTTTGCAAATGCGAAAGGGGGGGCCTTGTCATAAGGCCCCTGCGCTCAGGTTCTAGCTCAGAAATATGACAGTCTTTTATACCGAACTCTTAGACGAGGCCACGCTTCAAAAGCATGGCGTCCGGGCTCGGCATCTTGCCGCGAAAAGCAAGATAGGCCTCCTCCGGATCGATGGAACCGCCGACGGAGTAGATATTGTCCTTCAATTTGCGCGCCATTTCACCATCGAAGGGATTGCCGGTTTCCTCGAAGGCCGAAAAGGCATCGGCGTCCAGCACTTCCGACCACATGTAGGAATAATAGCCGGCAGAATATCCGTCGCCCGAAAACACGTGCTGGAAATGCGGTGTCGCATGCCGCATGACAATGGACTTCGGCATATTGAGCGCGGAGAGCACCTCGCCTTGCACAGCCATGGGATCGCTCACGCTTTCCCGGGTATGGAACGCCATGTCGACGATTGCCGAAGACGTGAATTCCACCGTGCTGAAACCGGCATTGAAGGTCTGGGCCGCAAGCACCTTGTCCAGCAGTTCTTTCGGCATGGATGCGCCAGTTTCGTAATGCAGCGCGTATTTTTCCAGAATTTCCGGAACGGTCAGCCAATGTTCGTAAAGCTGCGACGGCAACTCCACGAAATCACGCGAGACGCCCGTTCCCGAAACGGAAGGATAGGTGACATCAGACAGCATGCCGTGCAGGGCGTGGCCAAATTCATGAAACAGCGTGCGCGCATCGTCAAGCGATAGCAGCGCAGGCTTGCCCTCGGCCGGTTTTGCGAAATTGCAGACATTGTAGATGATCGGTATTTCGCCAACGATGCCGTTCTTCAGGGGCAACTTGTGCTGCGACTGGAAAGAACTCATCCACGCGCCGGAACGCTTGGAAGGACGGGCGAAATAATCGCCAAGGAACATCGCTTTCAGATCACCCTTGTCGTCGCGGATTTCGAAAACCCGCACATCCGGATGATAGGCAGCGACATCCTTGATCTCGACGGCGCGAATTCCGAAGAGCCGGTTGGCCACATCGAAACAGGCCTCGATGATTTTTTCCAGCTGCAGATAGGGCTTCAATTCAGCCTCGGAGAAGTTGAATTTCTGCGCTCGCAGCTTTTCCGCATAATGGCGCCAGTCCCAGGGCATGACATCGTGGTTCTTGCCCTCCTGCGTGATGATAGCGGCAAGCTCTCCCTCTTCCTCGCCGGCGCGTGCCACGGCCTTTTCCCAGACCTGTCCCAGAAGGCTGTTCACGGCATCCGGCGTTTTCGCCATCGTGTCGTCCAGTTTGTAGGCCGCGAAATTCCTGTAGCCGAGTAGCTTTGCTTTTTCCTCACGCAGCTCCAGCGTGCGATGAACGGTATCGCGATTGTCGGTTTCGCCGCCGTTTTCACCACGCGCCACCCATGCCTTGAAGGCCTGTTCGCGCAAATCACGGCGCTCGGAAAAGGTGAGGAAAGGTTCGATGATGGAGCGGGAAAGGGTGACGGCGAATTTGCCGTCCTCACCATACTCGCGGGCGGCACCCGCCATCGCATCACGCAGGAAACCGGGAATGCCGGCAAGTTCCTCTTCTGCGGAGAGCAGCAGCTTCCAGCTCTTTTCATCCGCCAGCACATTCTGCCCGAATTTCGCACCAAGACCGGCAAGTTCCTCATTGATCGCCGCAAGACGCTCCTGGCGGTCTTTCTGCAGCTTGGCGCCGGAGCGCACGAAACCCTTCCAGTGTCGCTCGAGAACCCGCTTCTCCTCGCCCGTCAGGCCAAGCGCATCTCGCTCGTCCCACAGCGTGTCGATACGTTTGAACAGGGCCTCGTTCATGCCGATCTTCGAATAATGTCGTGACATTTTCGGCGCGATTTCCCGCTCCAGCGCCTGAATGGCGCTATTGGTGTGCGCCCCTGCCCTGTTCCAGAACAGGGCCGAAATACGGGAAAGCTCATCGCCCGCGATTTCGAGTGCGGTCACGGTATTTTCGAAGGTGGGCGCCTGAACATTGCCGGCAATCGCATCGATTTCCTGTTCGTGAGACAGAAGCGCAGCTTCGAAGGCGGGGCCGAAATCCTCATCCTTGACCGCATCGAATTTTGGCAGACCGTTATGACCGTTCCAGGTAACGAGTGCGGGATAAGCGACGGTCTTGGATGGCATTTCATCTTCCTTGTACAATTCCGGTTTAAGCCCATATGGGCACGCCTCCACCGCCAATTCAATATGCCGGAATTTGGTGTGGAATACGCAGGTGCCGCCATCGCGAAGTATTGACCGGCCGGGCGACGGCGTGGTCTGATTCATCGCAATAATATCCCATGATGGAGATATGTATTATGGAGATTTATTCTTTAAGAGCCTCTAATAATTTCCTTTTCAGAGACAATTCCAGAAACGCCAGACCTGTAGACGGCACCGATTTCGGCAAGGCAGCCCAGCCGGACGCAGCGACCGGCTTCGAAGAGACGATAAATCGCATCGATTTCACCCGCATCAGCCCCCGCGAACTACGGGAAATCGCACAGAAATATTACGAGGCCGGGAAAATCAGCCACGATACCTGGCTTGAGCTCTCGTCCGAACTACCGGCACAGACGCTGAACGCCAATGGCGAGGTGATCGATACAGCTGATGTAACCGATGATACGGATTTCGACTTTGTGACCTATTTTTCCGATAGGATGGAGATTGCCCGTTCTATCGGCACCGCAGATGAAGTGGAGAAAATGCAGGATGTGCTGTCTTTTTTAGCTTCGACGTGATGACTAGCATTATGTTGCGGAGCGTCCCGCGACCGAACTGACAAATACTTTACTCGATTTTCGACAATATGATTTGCTTACCATTGCTTATCGCCCGGAATTTAGTAAGGCTGGCTTACGAAAAGGCGAAGCATGGGCACTAAACGCGAAAAAGATTCATTGGCATTTTTGCTGAACAGCGGCGCGCGCCTGCTGAACAGTGCATTTGAGCGCCGTATTTCTGAGGCCGGACTGGGCCTGACACCCGGCGAGGCGAGAGCCTTGCTGACGGTTGCCGTTGTGGATGGCAGCAAGCAGTCGGACATCGCCGCCCGTCTCGGGATCGAACCCATGACAATCTGCGCCTATCTCGACAAGCTGCAATCGCTCAACCTCATCGAACGCCAGCAGGACCCTCAGGACAGGCGTTCCAAGCGCATCGTGCTGACGGAGACCTCCACCGACATGCTGGAAGCCGTGCGCCAGGAGATCGATGAACTCGTCCGCCATGCCACGCAGGGCCTGAATGAAGAGGAAGTCGCGCTCTTCCGCAGCTTCCTGCAGACGCTTCGCAACAATCTGCAGCCGGAACAGCCGGGCCAGAACGGCTGATCGCAATGTCGTCAAAAACGATCATGTCAACAAGGCGCACGGCAATTCTTGGAGCGTTGCTGACGGCGCTGGCCCCCATTTCCATGTCGATCTACACGCCGGCCATGCCGGAGCTGACACGGGTTTTCGCCACCACCGAGTCCGCCGTAAAACTCAGTCTCTCCCTCTATTTTGCCGGTTTCGCCATAGCGCAGCTGCTTGCCGGGCCGGCGTCCGACGCCTTCGGGCGGCGCAAGGCGAGCCTCGTCTTCCTGTCGATCTTTCTCGGCGGCGGCTTGCTCGCCATCCTTGCCCCGACAATTGAAGTGCTGCTTTTTGCCCGGCTTGTCCAGGGCATAGGCGCCTCCGTTGGCATGACGGTGGCGCGCGCCGTGGTGCGGGATCAGTTTGCCGGCGCGGAAGCCTCCAGCATCATGAACCTCATCGGCATCATGCTGGCCGTCGGTCCCGCCATGGGACCGACAATCGGCGGGCTATCGCTTGCGGCTTTCGGCTGGCAATCGGTATTTTTCCTGATGGCCGGCCTCGGCGCCATCGCCATCTTCTGCGTGGTGGTTTTTCTGCGCGAAACGACGGTCCCGGACAGAAGCCTGATCCGTCCCCGTCGGCTCCTCTCAGCCTATGGGACGTTGTTGACCGAGCCGCGTTTTCTTCTCGCCGCACTGGTACTCGGCGGCTCCATAGGCGCGCTTTATGCGCAGGCGACCATGCTGACTTTCATCCTTATCAACGAAGTCGGCATGTCCCCCACAGCCTTCGGCGTCGGCATGCTGATGCAGACCGGCGCTTATTTCTTCGGCTCCATCGCCCTGCGTTATATCGCACCGCGGCTGGGCGACCGCCGTTCGGTCATGCTCGGCCTCTGTTTTTCCGGCATGGGTGGCCTTCTCATCATGCTGTCGGTGTTCCTGGTGCCGCCGTCCTTCCTCTCCATCATGGGCCCAGTGGCAGTGGCGACAGTCGGCATCGCCTTGCTGACGCCCTCGATGGTGACGGCCGCCCTTGCGCCCTTCCCGCACATTGCCGGTTCGGCATCGGCCATGATGGGTTTTATCCAGATGGGATCGGGTTTTGCGGGCGGAGCCGCGGCCTCGCTGGTCGGCTCGCCTCTCACCGGCTTTGGCATCATCATCCCGGTGATGGAGTTTACGGCAGTCGCAAGCTACATCGGCTTCAGGATCGTCTCCAAAAGACAGACGTGAAAAAACCCGCAGGGCGTTCCCGCCTGCGGGTTTTTCTTATCTGTACCTCAGTGAAAATTACTTGCTGAGGTTACGCTTGGCCAGGGTGCGCAAGCGTAGCGCATTGAGCTTGATGAAGCCGGCCGCATCCTTCTGGTCGTAAGCACCGTGGTCGTCTTCGAAGGTTACCAGCGCGTCGGAATAAAGCGACTTGGCGCTCTCGCGGCCGGTTACCATGACGTTGCCCTTGTAGAGCTTCAGCGTCACTTCGCCTTCCACATGTTCCTGGCTCTTGTCGATCAGAGCCTGCAGCATTTCACGCTCGGGCGAGAACCAGAAGCCGTAATAGATCAGTTCGGCGTAACGCGGCATCAGCTCGTCCTTGAGGTGTGCTGCACCCCGGTCAAGCGTGATGGATTCGATCGCGCGATGCGCGGCCAGCAGGATGGTGCCGCCGGGCGTCTCGTAAACACCGCGAGACTTCATGCCGACGAAACGGTTCTCAACGAGATCGAGACGACCGATGCCGTTTTCACGACCGTAATTGTTGAGCGTTGCAAGAAGCGTGGCCGGCGACATTTCAACGCCGTTGATGGAGCAGGCATCGCCCTTGCGGAAACCGACCTTGATGACGGTTGCCTTGTCCGGGGCCGCTTCCGGCGAGATGGTGCGCATATGCACATATTCCGGAGCTTCCAGTGCCGGGTCTTCCAGAACCTTGCCCTCGGAGGAGGAATGCAGAAGGTTGGCGTCAACCGAGAAAGGCGCTTCGCCCTTCTTGTCCTTGGCAACGGGAATCTGGTGCTGTTCGGCGAAGTTCAGGAGGTCGGTACGGCTCTTGAACGTCCAGTCGCGCCAGGGGGCGATGATCTTGATATCCGGGTTCAGCGCATAAGCCGAAAGCTCGAAACGGACCTGGTCGTTACCCTTGCCGGTGGCGCCATGCGCAATGGCGTCGGCGCCGGTCTTCTTGGCGATCTCGATCAGGTGCTTGGAAATCAGCGGACGTGCAATGGAGGTGCCGAGCAGATAGACGCCTTCATAAACGGCGTTGGCACGGAACATCGGGAACACGAAATCCCGAACGAACTCTTCGCGGACGTCCTCGATGAAGATTTCCTTGATGCCCAGCATCTCGGCCTTCTTGCGTGCCGGCTCAAGCTCTTCGCCCTGGCCGAGATCGGCGGTGAAAGTCACGACTTCCGCGCCGAGTTCCGTCTGAAGCCACTTCAGGATAATCGAGGTGTCGAGGCCGCCGGAATAGGCGAGAACGACTTTCTTAACGTCTTTCGGGAGTGCCATAATGATGTCCATCTGCATGATGACGGCATCGGGGTACCGCCATTTCCTTGGGATTTCGGCACTTTTACAGTGCAACCCCAAAACTGTGAAGCGATTTTCCGAAAAGATGCGCGACAAAACAGCGAATGGCGCGAAAGGGCAACGCGCATTTGCGAAAGGCCAAATGCAAGCCACCGGCTCTTCATGACTGGAACGAAGGGTTTGTCACATGCATTATGGAATTTCGCGCTTTAACATGGAGCGTCTCGATCGACTTGAAGACCGTGAATGAAGCCACTCAGGGTTCAGGCAACGTTGCAAACGGCTGGAAACAGCACAAAACGACGCGAAGGAGAAACCTATGACGACCATCCACCCCGCATTCAAGGAAGATAATGTCGCCGTCATCACCGGTGCCGCATCCGGCATCGGACTTGCCGCCGCGCGCAAATTCGCCGGTTTCGGCATGAGCGTCGTGCTCGCTGATCTCGATGGCGACAGGCTCGCCGCAGCGCACGCGGATATTCTGGCCGTCGCAAAGGACGGCGAGGCGCAGATCGTCGCAATCCCCACCGACGTGTCGAAACTCGATGAGCTGGAAGCGCTGGAACGTGCTGTCATCCAGCGTTTCGGGCGGGTTCACGTGCTGATGAACAATGCCGGCATCCAGCCCGGAAGCGCCATTTTTGGCCCGCAGACCAATTGGGAAAAAGTCATCAACGTCAACCTGATGGGCGTGGTGAATGGCAGCCGCGTCTTCGGGCAGGGCATGATCGCCCATGGCGAGGCCTCGCTCATCATCAATACAGGCTCGAAACAGGGCATCACCACCCCGCCCGGCGATCCCGCCTATAATGTCTCGAAGGCGGGTGTAAAAGCCTTCACGGAAGCGCTCCAGCACGAACTGCGCAATATTCCGAACGGCGCAGTTTCCGCCCATCTCCTGATCCCTGGCTTCGTCTTTACGGGCCTGACGGCGCATGGCAGGACGGAAAAGCCGGCAGGGGCGTGGACCGGCGAGCAGACCGTCGACTTCATGGTCGACAGTATCGGCAAGGGTGATTTCTACATCCTTTGCCCCGATGGCGAAGTGGATCGCCCGACGGACGAGAAGCGCATTCTCTGGGCGGCTCAGGATATCGTGCAGAACCGTCCGCCGCTGTCGCGCTGGCACACGGAATATTCCGCCGCCTTCACCAGCTTCCTGAAAAACTGAATATCTGGAGCCACCGCGATTTGAAAATTGCGGTGGCTTTCGCCATGACCGGCTCGGCTTTGCCCGCCATTTCATCGGCACGCAAAAACATTGGCAGAAACGCGAAATCGCGTTAAGCAACGGCAACCTCCAGATTTCACGGGTGCCGCGATGGATTTCGTTCCAAGCCTGCCAACACTTGCCGCCTTCACCATCGCCATATTGCTCCTGGCGGTAACGCCCGGACCCGACATGACGTTGTGGATCAGCCGTTCGCTACGCGAGGGCCGCACAGCGGGTTTCATGACCCTTCTGGGAACCAATATCGGCATCACCGTACATACGATGCTTGTCGCTTTCGGTGTTGCCGCGCTCATCGTTGCCTCACCGACCGCCTTCATGATCCTAAAGACCGGCGGCGCCGCCTATCTGGTCTGGCTCGCCATTCAGGCGATCCGCAAGGGTTCGGATTTCGTGATGGTCAAGACGACCGACGAAAAACCGCAATCTTCCCTGAAGGGGGCCTTGCTGAACGGTATCTGGGTCAATCTGTTGAACCCGAAGATCATCATCTTTTTCATGACCTTCCTGCCGCAATTCGTCAGCGCATCCGATCCGCACGTCACCGGCAAGCTGATTTTTCTTGGGCTCTGGTCCATCATCGTGGCACTGCCGATCGGCATCGGTATCGTTATCGCCGCCGATGTCCTCTCCGCCTGGCTGCAACGCAACAGGAAGGTTCTGCGCGGGCTGGACTATACGATCGCCGGCGTCTTTTCGGTTTTCGCCTTCAAGATTTTCTTCACGCAAGCGCGCTGACGGCAAACGAAAAGGCGCCCGAAGGCGCCTTTTCAAACAATCAGCCGATCAGCAATTCGTCATCGTCGAGCGTCTGGCCGCGTATCTTGCGGAACATGTCGATCAGATCCTCGACCTCGAGACCCTTGCGGCTTTCACCGGATACGTCGAGCACGATTTCACCGGCATGCAGCATGATGGTGCGGTCACCATAATCCAGCGCCTGGCGCATGGAGTGGGTGACCATCAGCGTTGTCAGCTTGCGCTCGGAGACCACCTTGCGGGTCAGTTCCATCACGAACTCCGCCATACCAGGGTCGAGCGCTGCCGTATGTTCATCCAGCAGCAGCACATCCGAGCCTGAAAGCGTCGCCATGACAAGCGAGACCGCCTGTCTTTGTCCCCCGGACAACAGGTCCATACGGTCCTTCAGGCGATTTTCCAGGCCGAGATTGAGCGAAGCGATCCGCTCCTTGAAGAAATCCCGTCTGCCACGCCCAAGCGCCGGCAACAAACCGCGGCGCTGTCCGCGTGATGCCGCAAGCGCCAGATTTTCCTCGATGGTCAGCGCGCCGCAGCTGCCCGCCAGCGGGTCCTGAAACACGCGCGCCACGCGTCCAGCCCGGCTCGCGGTCGGCTTGCGGGTGACATCAGCGCCGCCGATCGTCACCTTTCCGGCCGTCGGCAGGACATCACCGGCCAGAACGCCGAGAAGCGTGGATTTTCCAGCCCCGTTCGAGCCGATGACGGTCACGAAAGAACCGGTCTCAATGGTAAGATCGATCTTGGCCAGCGCCTGCTTTTGCAGCGGCGTGCCGCGCCCGAAGACGACCTGGATATCGGAAAGGGAAATCACGATGTTGCTCCCCCGCGGCGCAGTCGGGGCAGGATCAATGCGATGGCCACCAATACCGCCGTTACGAAATTAAGATCGGATGCCTTGAGACCCAGCACATCACTCGACAAAGCGAGCTGGATGGCAAGGCGATAGGCGATGGAGCCGAAAACACAGCCGATCAGCGCAATCAGAATGCCCCGTGCGCCGAACAGCGTCTCACCAATGATGACGGCCGCAAGCCCGACGACGATGGTGCCGACACCCGAGGTCACATCCGCAAAACCGTTGGTCTGCGCAAACAGCGCGCCGCCGAGAGCGACCAGCGCATTGGAAAGCGCCATGCCGAGATAGATCTGGTTGCCGGTCTTCACACCCTGCGCCCGCGCCATGCGCGCATTGGCGCCCGTCGCCCGCATGGCAAGTCCAGCATCGCTTTCAAGGAAACGCCAGACCAGAATGACCGCAATCACCACCAGCGCGCCGACAAAGAGCGGCCGCACGAGATATTCGGAAAGGCCAAGACCATAAAATGGCGAGATCATCGTATCCTGATTAAGCAGCGCCACATTCGGTTTCCCCATCACACGGAGATTGACCGAAAACAACGCGATCATCGTTAGGATCGACGCAAGCAGGTTGAGTATCTTGAAGCGGACGTTCAGCGTGGCCGTAACGATGCCGGCGGCTGCACCCGCAACCATCGCAATCGCCGTCGCGACCCAGGCATTGAGACCGTAAATGATCAGCACGGCCGCCACGGCAGCGCCGAGCGGAAACGAACCGTCAACGGTCAGATCAGGAAAATCAAGCACGCGGAAAGCGAGATAGACGCCGATCGCCACGAAAGCGAAGACCAGTCCCAGCTCCACGGCACCCCAGAAGGCGATTTGGCTCACGATAATGTCCTTGTTATTGCCGCCACGTCGGCGGATGCGGGCATTGTTTTCGTGCCGCGCAAAGCGGGCGGCGGGTTTGCCGCCGCCCGAAGTTCGGTTGTTAGTCGATGACCTTGGTGGCGCGCTTGGTCACGCTTTCCGGGAAGGTGACGCCTGCTTTTTCAGCGGCCTTCTTGTTGATCACCAGATCAGTACCGACAGCAACGGTGGCCGGAATATCGCCCGGCTTTTCACCCTTGAGGATGCGGACAACCACGGCGCCGGTCTGCTTGCCAACGTCGAAATAGTTGAAGCCGAGGGCAGCAACCGCACCGCGCGCGACGGAATCCGTATCGGCGGCATAAAGCGGGATCTTGGCTTCCGCTGCAACGCCTGCTGCCGCCTCAAAAGCGGAAACGATGGTGTTGTCGGTCGGAACGTAGATCACGTCGGCCTTGCCGACCAGCGCGCGTGTTGCGCCCTGAACTTCAGCGGACTTGGTGGCGACGGATTCGACGATCTTCAAGCCGGCCTTTTCGGCTTCAGCCTTCAGCAGTGCGAGAGTGGAAGCGGAGTTGGCCTCGGCCGAGTTGTAGATGAAGCCGATGGACTTCGCGTTCGGCGAAATTTCCTTGATGAGCGCCAGATGCTCGCCAACCGGCAGCATGTCGGAAAGGCCGGTCACATTGCGGCCGGGCTTTTCCATGCTCTTGACGAGCTGTGCACCGACCGGATCGGAAACGGCCGTGAAAACGACCGGAATATCGCGCGTCGCCGCAACGACGGCCTGTGCCGACGGCGTGGAGATCGGCACGATGACATCAGGCGCATCGCCCACGAACTGGCGCGCGATCTGCGCTGCGGTGCCGGGGTTGCCCTGCGCGGACTCGTAGAGGAACTTGAGGTTCTCGCCTTCCTTGTAACCGGCTTCCGCAAGGGCTGCCTTGACGCCATCACGGGCGGCGTCAAGCGCCGGATGTTCGACAATGGCGGTGACGGCAACGGTGACGTTTTCAGCCTTGGCCGGCAGAACGAGGGCGCTCGCGGCTGCGAGCGCCAGAATAAATGCGCGCATGGGTATCCTCCAGTTGGTTTCTTATTGCCGTCTTATTAGAAACAAGACAGCCCGAAATCAATCGTAGAACCGCCGCAAGCCAAGCTTTCTGGCGCAGTTGTGACTTATTCAGTCGTCAGCGCCGTGGTTGGCGATCATCATCGCCTCGAAAGCCAGCCGCTCCGTCTTGCGCATGCGCTCCGATTCCGACTTCAGCTGACCGCAGGCGGCAAGAATGTCGCGGCCGCGCGGCGTTCGGATCGGCGAGGCATAACCCGCCTGATTGATGAAATCGGCGAACTTCTCGATCTGCGCCCAGTCGGAACACTGGTAATTCGTGCCCGGCCATGGATTGAACGGAATGAGGTTGATCTTGGCCGGAACGCCCTTCAAAAGCTGAACCAGCATCTTGGCGTCTTCCAGGCTGTCATTCACATCCTTCAGCATCACATATTCGAAGGTGATGCGGCGGGCATTGGAGAGGCCGGGATATTTGCGGCAGGCTTCGATCAACTCCTTCAGCGGATATTTCTTGTTGATCGGCACCAGCATGTCGCGCAGCTCATCACGCACCGCATGCAGCGAAATCGCCAGCATCACGCCGATCTCATCCCCGGTGCGGAAGATTTCCGGCACAACGCCGGAGGTGGAGAGCGTGACCCGGCGCTTGGAGAGCGACAGGCCGTCGCCGTCGGTCGCAATCAGCAGGGCCGTCTTCACATGCTCGAAATTATAGAGCGGTTCGCCCATGCCCATCATCACGATGTTGGAGACCTTGCGGCCTTCGCTTGGCACATAGGCGCCAACCGGTGTCGACCCATCGGGAAAATCGCCGAGACGGTCGCGGGCGAGCAGAAGCTGGGCGAGGATTTCCTCGGCCGTCAGGTTTCGCACCAGGCGCTGCGTGCCGGTGTGACAGAAGGAACAGGTCAGCGAACAGCCCACCTGGCTCGAAATGCACAGCGTGCCGCGACCCTCTTCGGGAATATAGACAGTCTCGATCTCGACGGGACGTCCCGCACCGCGCGGCGGGAAACGCATCAGCCATTTGCGGGTACCGTCATTGGAAATCTGCTCTTCGACGATTTCCGGGCGGGCGATGGTGAAGGCCGCCTTCAGCTTCTCGCGAAGCTCCTTGGCGACATTGGTCATATTGTCGAAATCCGAGACGCCGCGCACATAAAGCCAGTTCCACAACTGGCTGACGCGCATCTTCACCTGCTTCTGCGGCACGCCGATTTCGGCCAGCGCCTCGCCCATGTCCTCACGCGTCAGGCCGATCAGCGACGGCTTGCCGGACATGAGATCGCTATTGGCGATCAGCGGGGTTTTGACTGCCAGGCCGGCAGGGGCTTGCATTACGGACATCACGCTATCCCATCATTCCATGCATCGCACGACCGGCCTGTCAGATAGGCGGAAAATCGTCTACATGTCGAGAAAATCAAAGGCGGAGCACTTTTCGCGCATCCGCCTGTCAATGTTGCCGCGCGTTTAGCATTAAACTGGTAAAAACGCAAATGGCCGATCCATGATCGGCCATCCACCAAGCTGACAGAGTGTCAGTATTACTTGCAGCTCTCGATCTGCTTGAGAGCGGCCGAAATGCCCGAGAGCGAATAGGAATAGGAAGTCGCGGTGCCGCGGCCGGAGACGGCCTTGACGGTCATCGACTTGCCGCCCTTCATCGCAGCCACCAGAGCCGGTTCTTCGGCAGCATTTTCAACCCAGGCAGCCTTGTCCTTGGTGAACATGACGAAGTTCTTGTTATCGATCGTCACATTGACCTTAGAACCCTGCTTCAGCGGGTAACCCACCATGGCCTGCGGCTCATAGGATATGTTCTGGCCCGGACGCTGCGACACGATGAAGAAGATATCGCCGTGATCGACGCTCGCCGGTTCCTTGGCGGTCGGAATGGAAAGAACGTAGCAGACGGTGCTATTGCCCGATTTGTACGAATAGGCACCCCATGCATTGAACTGCTGGATGCGCGTGGGCGACTGTGCAGATGCTACGCCGACGCTGGTCAGCAAAATGGCCACTGCGGTTGCTACACTTCTTACAAACATAGAATTTCCTGCCGGGTTATTGTCTTCCATTGGCCCGAAGCAGCGGCGGGCTCCATTTTATGGATCGGCCACGTTCAGGTGCGGATCGTCTTTTCTCATTGTGGTCAGGAAGCGGTTACCAAACCGTCAACAACACGCATAAAATGCCGAAAACGTCTTACAGTGTTACAGATCGGCGACTCCCAGCACCCTGAGGAGAAGGGCGAGGCACGTCCTTCCGTCATGTGTATGACACACAAATTCAGGCAAGAATTTGTCACCTGCCGGGCTCGACCGGGCAGGCACATCACAGACACGTTACCCGGCTTCCTGCTGTCTTTTCAGCATGGCGTCCGCGGCGTCGTAATGTTCCATCTTGATATGGGCGCGGATCATGGCAAGGGCGGCGGTGATAACCGCGATGTCGTCGGTAAAACCGATGACCGCCAGCACATCCGGCACGGCATCCATTGGCATGATGAAATAGGCGAGAGCAGCGAGAATGATGCCCTTGGCGCGCAGCGGCGTGTCGCGGTCGATCGCGCAATAATAGGCAGCCGCCGCGTCGCGCGCAAACGGCACCTTCGTCATCACGCGCTTCAGCTTCGGCCAGAATTTGGCACGCACGACGCTCTCGCGCTCTTCCTGCCTGTCGTTTTCGCCGGGCAGAAGAATTTCACCGATTTTCACATCATCCATGATCGACGGTCCTCCGGTCACGGCTATTATATGGGACTTATGGCCCACCGTTCAATTCCCCCGGCCGGCGGCAGCCTTCTGCATGGCACCGGCCAGAAGAAAATCCTGCTCGGTCACGCCCTGCGAATCATGCGTGGTGAGGCAGACCTTCACTCGCGAGTAGACATTGGACCATTCCGGGTGGTGGTTGAGCTTTTCCGCCACAAGAGCGGACTCCGCCATGAAACCGAAAGCCTCCGCAAAACTCGAAAACTTGAAAGATCTGACGATCGCCGCGCCATCTTCCCGCAACGACCAGCCTTCAAGTTTTAAGAGCTCCTGCCGGATGGCGTCCTGCTCAAGTCTGGGATATTTCATGTTTTCACCTCCGCGTGACAGGGCGCCTGCCGTACCGGCACAACCATGGCACGCTTGAATTGCCGGAGCGACCCATAATCCTCATGAAACGCACATCCGTTCTGTTTGTTTGCATGGGCAACATCTGCCGTTCACCCCTCGCCGAAGGCGTTTTTGCCCATCTTGCCGAACTGAAAGGTGTCGCAGACCAGCTCACCGTCGATTCCGCCGGAACGGGCGGCTGGCACGCGGGCAACGCCCCGGACCGCAGATCGGTTGCGGTGGCCCGCAAGCATGGCATCGATATTTCCCGGCAACGGGCAAGGCAGGTCAGTCAGGCCGATTTCGAAACCTTCGATCTGATCCTTGCCATGGATACGAGCAACCTGGCGAAGCTGCTCCAAAAGGCGCCGGAAAACCGCAAGCACAAAATCCACCTTTTTCTGGACTATGCGTCGGGACGCCGCGATAGCGTCCCCGATCCATATTTCGGCGGTGAAGACGGCTTTCTGAGCGTCTACAACATGCTTTTGGCGGGATGCAGCTCGTTGCTCGAAAAGATGGAGCTGGATCGCGCCTCGTGAAGCGGGAAGGCCTCTTCGACGATGTAAGGTCCACCGCCCACCGATTCCTTCGACGACATCAGCACGAAACGGCCGACCGTGAAGGGCGAGGTGCGGAAGTTGCCGCGTCCGGAAAGATAATGCACCACATCGTCCAGACGCGAGGAGCGCAGTCGCGCCAGCGTCACATGCGGCATGAATTTGCGCGGATCGGGCGGGAGACCGATCCTCTGACAAATTCTCTCGACCTCGGCCTGCAGCGCATGCATTTCCGGTGAGGGGGAAACCCCTGCCCAGATGGAATGCGGTTTCTTGGAACCGAAGGAACCCATGCCGGTGAGATTGAGCTGGAATTCCGGCCTTTCGATCCGATCCAGCCGGTCAACGACCTCATCGGCGGTCCGTCCGTCGATATCACCGATAAAACGCAGGGTTATGTGATAATTCTCCACATCGATCCACCGGGCTCCCGGCAGACCACCGCGCAACAATGAGAGGCTCATAGCCGCATTGCGCGGAATTTCGAGGGCGGTAAACAGTCTCGGCATGGCGAGCTCCCCGAATCTCTTGGCAGAACAAGCATAGCGAATCACGCAATGCAGGCGGGCGCAAGTGCTTATTTTTTTTGCGCACCGATTGTCTTGATGAAGCTTTCAACAGCCGGCAAAGATTTCTCGACCATCATGGCAACTCCTTGCGTATTGGGGTGCATCTTGTCATCCAGCTTCAGCTTGTCATCTGTCACCACGCCATCCAGAAAGAAGGGATAAAGCGGCAGGTTGTATTTTTCCGCAAGCTGAGGATAGAGCGGATTGAAGCGCTTGGCATAATCTTCGCCCATATTCGGCGGCGCCATAATGCCGACCAGCAAGACGGCTATATTGCGTTTCTGAAAACCGGAAATAATGGCGTCGAGGTTCTTTTCCGTCTGTTCCGGCGCAATACCACGCAAAGCATCATTGGCGCCGAGCTCCAGAATGACCCCGTCCGTACCATCAGGAACAGACCATTCCGCCCGCGCCAGACCGCCGGAAGAGGTATCTCCGGACACACCGGCATTGGTAACGGTGACATTCATGCCCCTGGCTTTTAATGCAGCCTCAAGCTGTGCGGTGTAGCTGTCGGTGGGGGGCAGCTGATACCCGGCCATGAGGCTGTCGCCGAGGCCGACCAGTTGCAATGTCCGCTCCTGAGCCGTGGCCACGGAGGCAGAAAAGGCGGCTGCAAAAATGACGATGAAGTGAAACAGGGCGGCTTTAAATCTCATCTCGGCTTTCCTAACTTGTTTCGCATTGCCCGAAGTACCGACCGCATCGACTGCGCCATACCGCTTTCATCATATATAGGAACGAGAATTGTGACGAAAAGCATCATAGAGCTGAAGAAAGCCGACCTCACGCTCGGCAACGCCGCCGCCTCCGTTCACGTTCTCAAGAACATCGATCTTGCCATCGGTGAAGGCGAGGCGGTTGGCATTGTCGGCCCGTCCGGCTCGGGAAAATCGACCCTTCTGATGGTGCTTGCCGGGCTTGAGAGGCTTGATAGCGGTGAGATCGTCATCGCGAACACGGCGTTGCACAAGCTCGGCGAAGATGCGCTCGCGGATTTCCGCGGCAAGAATATCGGCATCGTTTTCCAGTCCTTCCATCTCATCGCAAACATGACGGCGCTGGAAAACGTCGCCGTCCCGCTGGAACTGGCCAATGTTCCGAACCCCTTCGAAATCGCCAAACGCGAACTTGTCGCCGTTGGTCTCGGGGAACGCCTCAACCACTATCCCGGTCAACTCTCCGGCGGCGAGCAGCAGCGTGTCGCCATCGCCCGCGCGCTGGCCCCCTCACCCGCCGTGTTGATCGCCGATGAACCGACGGGCAATCTCGATACCGATACCGGCAAGCAGATCGCCGATCTTCTTTTTACAAAACAGGCCGAACGCGGCATGACCATGGTCCTTGTCACCCATGACCCCTCGCTGGCTGCCCGCTGCTCACGGCAGATCAAGGTGCGCTCCGGCGAAATAGAGGGCGACAGCGCCAAGGCCCAGATGGCGCGGGCGGTCTCGGCATGATCGGCTCCTTTCTCCCGTCTTTTGCCAATATCAGAAACGCCGCGAGGCTCGCGCGGCGGGAAATTCGCGGCGGCCTGCGCGGTTTTTACATTTTCCTCGCCTGTATCGCGCTCGGAACCGGCGCCATTGCAGCCGTCAATTCCGTGTCACGCGCCGTTACCAGCGCCATCGCCACGGAAGGCCAATCCATATTGGCGGGCGATGTGCGTTTCGAACTGCGCAACAGGGAGGCGACCACAGAGGAAAGGGCCTATCTCGACGGTCTCGGCAAGATCGCCGTTTCCACCGGGCTGCGCTCCATGGCGCGCCTCGCCGACGGCTCCGAACAGACGCTGACGGAAGTGAAGGCCATCGATGGCGCCTATCCGCTCTACGGTACCTTCGTGGCGGATCCCAATCAGCCGCTGAGCGAACTTCTGGCCGCGGCCGGCGACACCTATGGCGCAATCGCTGCGCCGCTTTTGCTCGAGCGGCTCGGCATCAAGGTCGGTGACGAAATCCTGCTTGGCAATGCGAAGCTTAAACTGACAGGCACCGTGGTCGACGAACCGGACGCGCTGTCCGATGGCTTCGGTTTTGCACCGAGGCTGATGGTCAGCCGCGATGCCCTTTTTGCCTCGGGTCTCGTTCAGAACGGAAGTCTGGTCGAACATGCCTATAAAATCCGGCTGGACGATCCGGCAGCACGGACAACGATGACCGACGCGGCCAACAAGGCTTTTCCCGACGCCGGCTGGTCCATCCGCACTAGCGACCGGGCAGCCCCCTCGCTCACCGAAAACGTCAACCGCTTCTCGCAATTCCTGACGCTGGTGGGGCTTACCGCCCTCATCGTCGGCGGTGTCGGCGTCGCCAACGCCGTTCGCGCCTTTCTCGATTCCAAACGCACAACGATCGCCTCGCTGAAATGCCTGGGTGCACCGGCCTCCGTGGTCACCATGACCTATCTATTCCAGATCGCCTTCATTGCCGTTGTCGGCATCGTCATCGGCCTTGCGGTCGGCGCCATCGCGCCGCTGGTCGCCATGCGCTTTCTGGAAGGTGTGCTTCCGGTGCCGGAAGAACTCGCCTTCTACCCCGGCGCACTCGGCCTCGCCGCGCTGTTCGGTCTGTTGACGACGCTTGCCTTCGCCATCGTGCCTCTCGGTCAGGCACGCGAGGTCCCGGCGACGGCGCTTTTCCGCGAACAGGGTTTCGAAGAGGGCAGCTGGCCCTCCTGGCCCTATCTGGCCGCCACCGGTCTGCTGCTGGCAGCGCTCGCAGCACTTGCCATATTTTCGGCGGAAGACCGTTTCATCGCCTCGGTTTTCCTCGCCGCCATCGCCTTCGCTTTCGTGGTGTTGCGGCTCGTGGCGTCCGGTGTGAAGGCCATCGCCAAACGCAGCCCGCGTGTTCATTCGGCCGCCCTCCGTCTGGCGATCGGCAACATCCATCGCCCGGGCGCACTTACCCCCTCGGTCGTCCTTTCCCTTGGCCTCGGCCTCACCCTGCTTGTGACGCTGACGCTGATCGACGGCAATCTGCGGCGCGAACTGACGGACAGCCTGCCGGACCGTGCGCCGAATTTCTTCTTCGTGGATATTCAGGGCAGCGAACTGCAGGGCTTCCGCGATCTCCTGAAGCGGGAAGCGCCGGAAGGCACGCTGACCGAGGTGCCGATGCTGCGCGGGCGGATCCTCGCGCTCAACGGCGAAGATGTGACAAAAATGGATGTGCCGCCGGCCGGTCGATGGGTGCTGCGCGGCGATCGAGGCATTACCTATTCGCAGGATATTCCCGAAAACGCGACACTGACGGAAGGAACGTGGTGGGGACAGGACTATAGCGGCGAACCGCTTGTCTCTTTTGCGGCGGAAGAGGCGCGGGAACTGGGCCTCAAGATCGGCGACAGCGTCACCGTCAACGTGCTCGGCCGTAGCATCACCGCGAAGATCGCCAATCTGCGCAATGTTGAATGGGAATCCCTGTCGATCAATTTCGTCATGGTGTTTTCGCCAAACACGTTCCGCGGCGCACCGCATGCCTGGCTCGCGACACTCGCTGACCCTTCCGCATCCGCAAGTGATGAAGGCCAGATATTGCGCGCTGTCACCAACGCCTATCCGACGATCACCAGCGTGCGTGTGAAGGACGCCCTCGATGTCGTCAACCGGTTGGTCGGCCAGCTTGCCACTGCCATTCGTGCCGCGGCGGCCGTCGCACTGATAGCATCCGTCCTCGTTCTCGCCGGCGCTCTTGCCGCCGGAAACCGCGCCCGCACCCATGACGCCGTTATCCTGAAAACGCTGGGCGGCACGCGCAATCTGCTCATCCGCGCCTTCTCCTACGAATACATGATGCTCGGTCTCGCCACCGCCGTTTTCGCACTTTTCGCCGGTGGCGTCTCGGCATGGTTCGTGATTGCCCGTATCATGAAACTGCCCTCCACCTTCCTGCCGGATGTGGCGATCGGCACGCTCGTCGTCGCCCTCGTCATGACGGTTGGTATCGGCCTCATCGGTACCTGGCGGATTCTCGGACAGAAGGCCGCTCCGGTTTTGCGGCAGGCGGGTGAATAATCATCGGTTGTGCGCTGCTTAACTTTAACGATTAATTCTTTGTAATGATCGCCGAAACGTGAGCGCTTTTCGCGCATATGGTGTCTTTTCGGCCGGAAAAGGCCTTGTATCGGACACGTTCTGCCATCATATTCTTGGGCAGGCTTGCTGAAGCTCCGCAGCGGCGCCCGGGAGGTATCCCGACACCGTAGCAATTACGGAGCTCAAAAGAGGAAACAATGGCTGACTTCAATAACTACCAGAACCGCATGGCGCAGACCCGTGCACAGACTGGTGCGATGATCGATGAAGGTCTTCGCGCCTACATGCTCAAGGTTTACAACCTGATGGCGCTGGCTCTGGTCATCACCGGCATTGCGGCGTTCGCTACCTTCACGCTCGCGACCACCAATCCGGCCTTCGCACAGTTGCTCTATGCGTCGCCGCTGCGCTGGGTCGTCATGCTTGCACCGCTCGGACTGGTGTTCTTCCTTAGCTTCCGTATCCAGAACATGAGCGTTTCCGCCGCCCAGATGACCTTCTGGGTCTATGCGGCTCTGATGGGCGTGTCTCTGTCCTCGATCTTCCTGGTCTATACCGGCCAGAGCGTTGTACAGACGTTCTTCGTGACCGCTGCCTCGTTCGGCGCGCTCTCGCTTTACGGTTACACGACGAAAAAAGACCTTTCAGGCATGGGTTCGTTCCTGATCATGGGTCTGTTCGGCCTCATCATCGCGTCCATCGTCAACATCTTCCTCGCTTCCTCTGCGCTTCAGTTCGCGATTTCCGCGATCGGCGTGCTGATCTTCGCCGGCCTCACCGCCTATGACACGCAGAAGATCAAGGAAATGTATTTCGATGGTGACGAAGTTGCCGTGGCTGGCCGCAAGGCTATCATGGGTGCACTGACGCTTTATCTCGACTTCATCAACCTGTTCATGTTCCTCCTGCAGTTCATGGGCAACCGTGACAAGTAAGGGTAGGAACCCAACTGGCAAACATGCGAAAGGCGGCCCTTCGGCCGCCTTTTTATTTACCCGCATCGGAAGCTGAAGGCCCTAGGTCTGCTTGCCTTCCAGCGATGAGCAGGGTGCTGCAAAGTCACTCGATGAGCTTCAGGACCTTGTCGAAAACCTTGAGAACCTGCGGAAGCTCATGACCGCGTTTGAGAATGCGGCCATCCGTATTGACCACGCTATAGGCCCCCTGTTTCGTTGCCAGCTTGGGGTTTTTCTCGATCCTGTAGAGAGGCATTTCACCCGAGCGCTTGAAGACCGAAAATACCGCCTTTTCCCGCAGGTGGTCGATGGCATAATCGCGCCACTCGCCCTCTCCCACCATGCGGCCGTAAATGCGCAGGATCGCATCCAGCTCGCGCCGGTGGAAAGTGACCGGCAAAGGGTCCTTGTTCTTTTTATACTCACGGAGATCGATAACGGTGGAATTGTCGCGTGAAGCGGTCTGCACCTGCTGCACATCCGGTTGATCGGTCATCCAATACCTCCGATTCCACCCAAATCATCTAGTCAATGTGAGCCTGTGAAGGTGAAATTGCAAGCCTCGCGCTCGCCTTAAGAGACGGCATCGGCAATGACACGAAGGCATTTGACAATATTGGAACGACAGGAAAATCGGAAGGCGGCTACACAAAATGGCCCCCACCAAAGCCACTGCGGAGGCTGCCCTCGGCAAAAGCAGGGGTAAAAAATGGTAACCATTTAGGCAGCCATTTTGGCATGGCCTGCCGTATTTCGGTCAAACCATGGCCCGAATTGGGTGGAATAGTCCTATTGTCAATTGATGCCTAGGCACCAAGATGACCCGGTCCGGTGCATTGACCCTTTACCCCCAGCCCCCAATGCCCGGACCGGATCTTCAATCGCCCGATGGGCGATTAGGGGGTTTCATTTCCCAAAAGAATACTTGCGCCGACGATTGCCGCCGGATCGCCGCTGGCATTGGCCGTCTGCAGCAGAACGGCGCAGCCGCCCTTCTTCACCTTTGCCACCACGCTTGCTGGAAGTTTCACCGTCATCGGCGAGCCATCCCACATGCCAACGGTCTGCACATCATAGACGCTGTGCCAGTAGGACATTTTTTTCCCCTGGTTCTCGCCCTTCTGCACATCCACCGTCTGCTCGCGCGTGAAATAGGCAACCACAACATCGGCCTTGCCGCTGCCGGCGCCAATATCGATCTCCACCTCATCGCCGGCAAATTTTGACGAAACCGGCACGTTCAGCCCCTGCCCCTCGCGCTTGAAAGCATCGAGCCGGTCATAAATGCCGCGGACATCGGCGCCTTTGACATGATCGCGACCGTTCAGAATGGCCTGCGGCGTATAGACCCCGTTGCGACCAAGCGCGCGCATATAGCCATATTGCCGTTCGGTATTTTCCTTCGATGCCAGCGAATCGGTCCAGCCGAGATAATTCCAGTAGTCGACGTGGTAGGAGAGACCAACGACATCGCCCTTCTGGATCATCTTGCGCAGGGCCTCATCCGCCGGCGGGCAGGAGGCGCATCCCTGCGATGTGAACAATTCGACGACGCCCTTCACGGCCTCCTGCGCATGCGCGGATGTGACGAGGAACGTGCCGAGAAGACAAATCGACAGGCGGAATTTCAGTGGCATTACAAAAACCTTTGTCCGGCAAGATATCCAGACGAATTGATGCGATCAATCCCGCCGGGATGCAAACCGGAAAATAACGTCTATTCCCCTTCAATAGAAAGTCACGAAGGGGTGAGCGGCAATCACAAAAAAAGAGACAAAGAAACAGGAAAGACGCCGGGTTTTCTCCCGGCGTCTTTTATTGTCCTATGCTTGATCAGGCAGCCAGATCACGAAGAACGGTCTGCAGAATGCCGCCATTGTTCATATAGATCACTTCATCCAGCGTATCGATGCGGCACAGAAGCGGAACTTCCTTAACCGAACCGTCGCTGTAGGTGATCTTGGCGATCTTCTTTTCACGCGGCTTGATCTCACCTTCGAGACCATCGATCTCGACGATCTCGTCACCCTTGAGATCAAGGCTCGCCCAGGTCGTACCCTCTTCGAAAACGAAGGGAACGACACCCATGCCCACGAGGTTCGAACGGTGAATACGCTCAAAGGACTGTGCGATCACGGCCTTGACGCCAAGCAGGTTGGTGCCCTTCGCCGCCCAGTCACGGGAAGAACCGTTGCCATATTCGACACCGGCAAAGATGACGAGCGGAACGCCCTCCGCCTTGTATTTCATGGCGGCGTCATAGATCGACATCTCTTCCTTGGATGGATAGTGGATGGTGTAGCCACCTTCCTTGCCGTTCGGGCCGAGCATGTGGTTTCGGATGCGGATATTGGCGAAGGTGCCACGCATCATCACTTCATGGTTGCCACGACGCGTACCGTACTGGTTGAAGTCGGCAACGGCCACGCCATTCTCCGTCAGGTAAGCGCCGGCAGGAGAAGCGGCCTTGATCGAACCGGCCGGAGAAATATGGTCGGTGGTGATCTTGTCGCCGAAGAGACCAAGAACGCGCGCGCCCTTGATGTTCTTGAGGCCGGTGCCCTTTTTACCCATTCCGACGAAATAAGGCGGGTTCTGAACATAGGTCGACTTGTCGTCCCAGGCATAGGTCTGACCCGGAGGAACCTGGACGGCCTGCCAGTTCTCGTCACCCTTGAAGACATCGGCGTACTTCGATTCGTAAAGCTCGCGGGTGACATATTTCAGGATGAATTCCTGGATTTCCTTGGAGGTCGGCCAGATATCCTTGAGATAGACCGGATTGCCGTTCTGATCGTCGCCGATCGGCTCCTTCGTCAGGTCCTTCTGGACCGTGCCGGCAAGCGCGTAGGCCACGACGAGCGGCGGAGAGGCCAGATAGTTCGCCTGAACGTCCGGCGAAATACGGCCTTCGAAGTTTCGGTTGCCGGAAAGGACGCCAGCCGTGATCAGGCCCTTGTCGTTGATCGTCTTGGAGATCGCCGGTGGCAGCGGACCGGAGTTACCGATGCAGGTCGTGCAGCCGAAACCGACGAGGTTGAAGCCGATCGTGTCGAGGTCCTTCTGCAGGCCGGACTTGTCGAGATATTCTGCGACCACCTGCGACCCGGGCGCGAGCGACGTCTTCACCCACGGCTTGGACTTCAGACCCTTGGCAACAGCGTTGCGGGCAAGAAGGCCGGCGGCGATGAGAACCGAGGGGTTGGAGGTGTTGGTGCAAGAGGTGATGGCGGCAATCGCCACATCGCCATGGCCAAGATCGAAGTCCTCGCCCTCAACCGCGTAACGGCTGTGGAGCTGGCCGGGCTTCTTGTAGTCGTTTTCGAGAGCCGTTGCGAAATTCGGTGCAATGGTTTCGAGCGGCAGGCGGCCTTCCGGACGCTTCGGGCCGGCCATGGAGGGCACGACATCGCCGAGATGGAGTTCCAGCGTATCGGTGAAAACGAGATCCGAACCATCGCCGGTGCGCCACATGTCCTGCGCCTTCGAATAGGCTTCGACAAGCGCAATGCGGTCCTTGGTGCGGCCGGACATGGTCAGGTAGTTGATGGTTTCGCCGTCAACCGGGAAGAAGCCGCAGGTCGCGCCATATTCCGGGCCCATATTGCCGATGGTCGCGCGATCGGCCAGCGACATCGAATCGAGGCCGGGGCCGAAGAATTCGACGAACTTCGAAACCACGCCCTTCTTGCGCAGCATCTGCACGACAGTCAGCACGAGGTCGGTCGCGGTCACGCCTTCCTTCACCTTGCCGGTCAGCTTGAAGCCGATGACCTCAGGCAGCAGCATGGAAACCGGCTGACCAAGCATGGCCGCCTCAGCCTCAATACCGCCAACACCCCAGCCGAGAACGCCGAGACCATTGATCATCGTCGTGTGCGAATCGGTACCGACGCAGGTATCCGGATAAGCAATCGTCTCGCCGTCCTCTTCCTTCGTCCAGACGGTCTGGCCGAGATATTCGAGATTGACCTGGTGACAGATGCCCGTACCGGGCGGCACCACGCGAAAATTCTTGAATGCCTGCTGGCCCCACTTGAGGAAGCGGTAACGCTCGCCATTGCGCTCATATTCAAGCTCGACGTTGCGGGCAAAAGCGGTCGGCGTGCCGAATTCGTCGACGATAACCGAGTGGTCGATGACGAGGTCGACTGGAACGAGGGGATTGATCTTTTCCGGGTCGCCACCGAGCGACACCATGGCGTCGCGCATGGCCGCAAGGTCGACGACGGCCGGAACACCGGTGAAGTCCTGCATGAGAACGCGGGCGGGACGATAAGCGATTTCGGTTTCGGTCAGGCCCTTATTGTTCAGCCATTCGGCAACGGCCAGAATATGTTCCCTGGTGACGGACTGGCCGTCCTCGAAGCGAAGCAGATTTTCCAAGAGAACCTTCATGGAATAAGGCAGCTTGGATACGCCCTTCAGGCCGTTTGCCTCGGCTTTGGGAAGGCTGAAATAGATGTAATCCTTACCGTCCACGGTAAGGACGGAACGACATTGGAAACTGTCGAGTGATTTGGCCACGGTTTAAAACCCCGCATAATCTGATAGCCAACACGCGCGTGCGGACCCCCGTGCCCTAAGGCACATCAGGATGCGGGTACGGCCATTTCCGCTGTCCGCACGTGAAAGTTACTCCTCGTAACATTCAGGTCCGGCGCAAGATGATGATCACGCCGGCCGCTGGCGTGGTTGACACCCATATAGATAATTTCGGAGAAACGTGCCAGACCATTCAACGAACCTAATCGATTTTTTTATCGAGACCACGAAATCTTGTACGGAAACGCGGCATGGATTTGACGGCGGAAAATCTTGGCGTGCGGCGCGGTGAAGATTTTATATTCATGAATGTTTCCTTCAAGTTAAGCAATGGCGACGCGCTGGTGCTGACGGGTCGGAATGGCTCGGGCAAATCGACGCTTTTGCGCACGGTGGCCGGCCTGCTGCGGCCTGAAAAGGGGCGGATAACGATAGCCGGCAAAGAGATAGAGGAGGGCATGCGGCCCTCGGAGGCCTGCCATTATCTCGGCCACCGCAATGCGATGAAAACGGAACTGACCGTTTCGGAAAATCTCGAATTCTGGAAAGACTTCCTTGGCGATTTTTCCGGCGGCGCGGGTGTGAAGATCGATGAGGCGGCGGAGATCGTCGGCCTTGCCGGCATCACCCATCTGCCTTTCGGTTATCTGTCTGCGGGCCAGCAACGGCGTTTCGCCATGGCGAAGCTTTTGATCGCATGGCGGCCAGTGTGGATTCTCGATGAACCGACGGCGGCGCTTGATAAGACTGCGGACGGGATGTTTACGGATCTCGTCAAGAGCCACCTGGGGAAAGGCGGTATCGTCCTGGCTGCGACGCATCAGCCTTTGGGGCTGGAGAGTACGCAGGAATTGCGAATGACGGGGTTTGCGGGTGTGGAGGCTTGGGCATGATGGCGGTGCGCGTGGGTCATACCCCCCTCTGCCTTGCCGGGCATCTCCCCCTCAAGGGGGGAGATCGATCCGCGGCTAGGTCTCGCCCATCTCAACGCTTGAGAGTGGAGTGGTGGAAGAGTGTCTTGCCGATCTCCCCCCTTGTGGGGGAGATGCCCGGCAGGGCAGAGGGGGGTAAAGCCGCAAACTCGAGGCCGGCGCCCCAATGACCGCCCTCTTCCTCCGCGACATCAAACTCTCCATCCGTGCCGGCGGCGGTGCCTTGATCGGCGTGCTGTTCTTCATGACCGTGGTTGCCGTCATCCCCTTCGGTGTCGGCCCCGATCTTAATCTGCTCGCCCGCATCGGCCCGGCCATCGTCTGGATCGGCGCGCTTCTGTCCGCCCTCCTCGGCCTCGACCGGCTGTTTCAGGCAGAACGGGACGATGGCTCCCTTGATCTGATCCTGATGCAGGAAACCCCGCTGGTCCTGACCGTGCTCATCAAATGCCTGGCGCATTGGGTGGCGACTGGCCTGCCGCTGGTGCTGGCCTCGCCGCTGCTCGGTCTTTTCATGAATATGGACGAAGTGGCGATCGGCGCCGTCATGTTGACCCTTCTCGTCGGCTCACCCGCCATCACCTTCATCGGCGCGGTTGGGGCAGCTGTTGCCGTCGCCCTGCCACGCGGCGGTCTTCTGGTCTCCATCCTCGTCCTGCCGCTTGCCATCCCTGTCCTGATCTTCGGCGTCAGCGCCTCTTACGCAGCAGTGCAGGACCCGGCACCCTTTGTGCCGCCATTTCTCATTCTGTGCGCGATCACGTTATTTTCAGCCGTGACCGGCCCTTTCTTTGCCGCTTTGGCATTGCGCAATGTTATGGATTGATGAAACCGGCCAGACGATCCCCGATTGACAGGGATCAATTGCGGGATGGCCATTCTCGGGTTACACAAACGGCATGAACGAGCAGACTTTCGCCATCACCAAATTCAGCGATCTCGCCAATCCCACGCGGTTTCTGGCGCTGGCATCACGCATCCTGCCCTGGCTCGCAATCCTGACAGCGCTGGTACTGGCCGCTGGCCTCTATCTGTCCTTCACAACCGAAGGCGATTATCAGCAGGGTTACACCGTGCGCATCATGTATGTGCACGTGCCCTCCGCATGGCTTGCCATGATGTGCTACACGGTGATGGCGGTTTCGGCCATCGGCACCCTTGTCTGGCGTCATCCGCTGGCGGATGTCAGCCACAAGGCCGCCGCCCCCATCGGCGCCGCCTTCACGCTCATCGCTCTCATCACCGGCTCGCTCTGGGGCAAGCCCATGTGGGGAACCTGGTGGGTGTGGGATGCGCGGCTGACCTCCGTTTTCGTGCTCTTCCTGATGTATCTCGGGCTGATCGCGCTCAACCGCGCCATGGATGACCCGTCCAGAGCCGCCCGCGTCAGCGCAGTGCTGATCCTTGTCGGTTTCGTGAATATTCCCATCATCAAGTTTTCGGTCGAATGGTGGAACACGCTGCACCAGCCGGCAAGCGTCATCCGCATGGGTGGCTCCGCCATTGATGCGGAATTCCTCTGGCCGCTTTTGACCATGGCAATCGGCTTCACGCTGCTGTTCTTCACCTTGCACATCGCCGCCATGCGCAATGAAATCTGGCGCCGGCGCGTGGCCGCACAGCGGCGGCTCGCCGCCCGCATGGCGAACCGGGAGGGCTGAGGTGATGACGCACGCCTTTTATATCGGCATGTCCTATGCGGCGACCGGTCTTGTCGTTCTCTGTCTCATCGCCTGGGTGGTCATGGACGGTCAGGCGCGCAAACGGGAACTGAAGGAACTGGAGGCATCCGGCGTGCGCCGCCGGGCAAGAGCCGGCTCCGCTGGTGACGCGCAATGACGCAGGCCAGCCAGGAACAGGACACCAAAGCAAAAACAAAGGGTCGCGCACGTTATGCGCTGGCACTGCTGCCGCTTCTGCTTTTCGGCGGTTTTGCCCTTGTCGCCGGAAAAATGCTCTATGACCAGGATGTCAACGGGCTGGATATCAGCGCCATTCCCTCGGCGCTCATTGGCACCAAGGCGCCGTCGCTGTCTCTGCCGCCGCTGGAAGGCTCCAACCTACCGGCGCTCACCGACGCCGCCATCAGCGGCAAGCTGACGCTGGTCAACGTCTTTGCTTCCTGGTGCATTCCCTGCCGTCAGGAACACCCGCTGCTTCAGGAACTGGCCAAAGACAGCCGCATCACCGTTGTCGGTATCAATTACAAAGACAAGCAGGACAATGCGCTGCGCTTCCTCGGCGAACTCGGCAATCCTTTTGCCGCCATCGGTGTCGATCCGAACGGCAAGGCCGCTATCGACTGGGGCGTCTATGGTATTCCAGAAAGTTATCTCGTCGGTGCTGATGGCACGATCCTTTATAAAAAGGTCGGCCCCTTCGATGCCCGCAGCGTCGAGCGCGATCTTCTGCCGGCCATCACGGCCGCAGCCGGAAACTAACCTGCCGGCCGCACTACCTCACCCCTTGGAAATCACCCTCAGCGACGGGCCTTCAGCGATCGCCGGAAGACGGGTGCCCTCCAGCACGACCTGATCGCGACCACCGCGCTTTGCGGCATACAGGCTGTCATCAGCCCGCTTGATGGCGTCGTGGATGGAATGATCTCCCCTCGCGACGGCCGAAACGCCGAAGCTTGCGGTGATCTGTGTCGCCACGCCCCGGTTGCGCCAGTCGAGCGACGAAAGGCCAAGTCGCATGCCATTGGCAAGCTGGCCGGCCACGGCAGCTGTCTGGCCGGGCAAAAAGACCACGAATTCCTCACCGCCAAAGCGGGCCACCAGCGCATCTTCGGGCACATTTCGCCTGAGAAGATCGGAAAGGCCGATAAGGACAATATCTCCGGCGGCATGGCCGTAGACATCGTTGATGCGCTTGAAATGGTCTATGTCGCAGACAATGACCACGCCCTGCGGCGTATCGTTACGAAAATCGGGAACACGCCGGTCGAAACCGCGGCGGTTCAGCACATCCGTCAGCGGATCATGCTCCGCCGCATGCAGGTGCCGGTCAACGGTAACGGAAATCTGGCTCGCAAGCACGGAAAGCGCCAGCAGGAAGCCGAATATGCTCGCGGCAAGCTGCATGTAGAACGCATAGTCAGATTCGAAGAATTCGCCGAGCTCGACCATCGAGCCGTTCGGCGTCATCACCAGCAGCATCCCGATGCGCACCAGGGTTTCCAGCACCACAAGCGACGCGATCGCCACCATCAGCCTGTCGGCAAGCGTCACGGGCAGGTTTCTTACGAACCAGATCGGGATGGCAAGCAGCAAAGCACAAACAAAATCACCGACCACCAGTTCGCGTTTCAAATCCGGCGTGATGAAGACATGGAACGAGACGAACAAAACCGCCGCAGCCACGATAGACAGTCGCACGGTCGAATAAAGCGGTCGCTCGAAATGAATGAGCAGCGCGTGACCGTAGAGAAAAAAGGCGGAAAAGAACAACAGGTTCGAGACGATTGCCTGAACTTCAAAAGGTAGCGCGCCAAGCACCAGAGGCGTCGCGAAACCGAAAGCCGCCGAAAGATATCCAAAACCCCAGTATCGCGCCGAAGCGTGGCCGATCCTCTGCAGGAACAGGAACACCACACCAAATGTCAGCATGATGAAGGGAAGAAGATAGGCGAAATTATCTTGCACAGTGTTCTGCCGGACGGAAAGACGAGCCTTTGAACCCGGACACTACCCCAATGCCATTAAGAAAACTTGCATATAGCGCAGGGTTTTCGTGCCTCTCCGGCGAAATCCCGGCAGGCATGTTCACATTTGCGGGAGCGCGTTCTGCCATTCCTTTATCGCCTCGACAGGCCAGACCAGCATGACGACGTTCAGCGTCAGATTATCGCGGATCAGCCAGCCGGTGAAGATTTCGAAGAAGATGGCGATTATTACCGTCAGCCACACCGGCACGCGGGCGGCAAAAAGGAAACCCAGCGCCATGAAAACCGTATCCATGGCCGAGTTCAGGATGCTGTCGCCGGTGTAACCAAGCGCCATAGTCGCCGTACGGTAACGATCAATGATGATGGGCGAGTTTTCGAGGATTTCCCATGCCGCTTCCACCAGAACAGCAAGCGAAAGCCGCATGGAAAGCGGCTTGTTTCGGAACAGCAGCCAAGCGAACCAGTAGAACAGGAAGCCATGAATGATATGCGACGGCGTATACCAGTCGGCGAGATGCTGGGAATTGCCCGGCGTATTGACACCCGGCTCGAACAGCTTCACATAACCGCATTCGCAAATGGGAATGCGGTCCATGAAATAAAGGATGACGATCTGCAGGAGAAGCAGCCCGGCGGCCACACCGAACCATTTAAGCGAGCGCGAACGGGAAGCCGACATCTCCGCAACGGTCATTTTTCGTCCTTGTTGAGCGGTTCCAACGAATGGCGCATGACGAGCGGCATCTGGGCCATGGTGAAGATTATGGTGATTGGCATCGTGCCCCACACCTTGAAGGCAACCCATGTGTCGGTGGTGAACATGCGCCAGACGACCTCGTTCAGCACCGCAAGGAAGAGGAAGAATACGCCCCAGCGCAGCGTCAGCTTGCGCCAGCCCTCATCCGTCAGCTTGAAGGCCGAGTTGAAGACATAACCCAGCAGCGATTGCCCGAAAAACAGGCCGCCCAGCAGGATGACGCCAAACAGCGTATTGACGATGGTTGGCTTCATCTTGATGAAGGTATCGTTCTGCAGCCACAGCGTCAGCGCGCCGAACACGAAGACCACGATGCCTGATATCAGCGGCATGATCGGCAGCTTGCGCGTCAGCACCCATGAGACAGAAAGCGCCAGGGCCGTTGCGATCATGAAAAGACCGGTGGCGATGAAGATCGGCCCGCCGAACTCCGTCAGAACAGGGAAAGTGGAGGCCAGCCATTCGCCGCGGGAATTGGCGAAGAAGAACACCATGAGCGGGCCAAGCTCGAGCACGAATTTCAGGAGCGGGCTGATTTCCGCCACCATCTTTTCGCTTTCCTTGGAATTGCTTTCAATATCCATACTCAAACTCCCGCAATGGCCTTGGCGAAATCTTCCGCCTCGAAGGGCTCCAGATCATCAACACCTTCACCCACACCGATAAAATAGACCGGCAGCTTGTGTTTGGCGGCAATGGCAACGAGGATACCGCCCCGCGCCGTGCCATCCAATTTTGTCATAATCAGGCCCGAAACTCCCGCGACATTGCGGAATATTTCCACCTGGTTCATGGCGTTCTGGCCGGTCGTCGCATCCAGCGTCTGCAGCACGGTGTGCGGTGCGTCCGGATCGAGCTTGCCGAGCACGCGTACGATCTTTTCCAGCTCCGCCATCAGTTCCGTCTTGTTCTGCAGGCGACCGGCCGTATCGATGATGAGAACGTCGCTTTTCTGCGCCCGCGCCTGTTCATAGGCGTCATAAGCCAGACCCGAGGCATCCGCTCCAAGCTTGGTGCCGATGAATTGCGAGCCTGTGCGGTCGGCCCAGATCTTGAGCTGCTCGATGGCCGCCGCGCGGAACGTATCGCCCGCCGCCAGCATCACCTTGAGGCCGGAGCCGGAAAGCTTGGCGGCAAGCTTGCCGATGGTTGTCGTCTTGCCCGTACCGTTGACGCCGACAACGAGAATGACATGCGGCTTGTGTGAAAGATCAAGCTCCAGCGGCCTGGCCACAGGCTTCAGGACCTTCGTGATCTCACCGGCCATGATGCGAGCCACATCCTCGCCGCTCACATCCTTGCCGTAACGCTCGGAAGACAGGGCGCCAGTGATGCGCATGGCGGTCTCAACGCCGAGATCCGACTGGATGAGAAGATCCTCCAGCTCGTCGAGCGTATCCTCATCCAGCTTGCGCTTGGTGAAAAGCGCCGAAATCTGTATGGTCAGCTGTGACGACGTGCGGGCAAGTCCGGCTCGCAGGCGCTGAAACCATGTCAGCTTGGCCTGAGGCACTTCCGGAACCGGCTCTTGCCGTTCGCTCGCCGATGAGAAGCCCTTGGGCAAGGATGGTGAAACCACAGAAGGCTCGGCAGCGGCAGCCTCCGCCTCATCGAGCAGTGCATCCATCACATCCGCATCGAGCACGCCATCCACAACATCCGGCAAAGCTTCGACCTGCTCTTCGGCAGCAGCTTCCGCCTGCAACAGCGACAACGGCACGACACCCATATCGCCGGAAAGCTCGGCACCGGGCAGAAGCGGTGCGTCCTCTTCCTCGTCATCGTCGGAAAGGACCACGTCCGTGGCCTCATCCGGGGCTGGTCCGCCGGCCGTCTCCATCTCCAGTTCGGAAACCGGGTCCTTGTCGACAGGGCCATGCGCTTCGGCGTCGCTCAGCGCCGCTTCGAAGGAAGCGTTTTCATTGCCGCGTTCAGGCGCGGCATCCTCTTGCGGCCGGTCGTCCGTTTCGGCCTTGTCCTTGCCGAACGAAAAGACTTTTTTGATGAAGCCGAGGGCCATGGTCGTTCCCGTGTCTTTATCTCGTACCGCTTCAGGCCGCGTCAGCCGCCAGAAGCTTCATGTTCAGATGTTTGCCGTTGTGGCCGGTAATCGCAACCTGCGCAAGAGTGCGCGGGGCAAGATGCAGCGCCTCCACCAGCGTGAAATTGTCGGTATGGGCAAAACCGTTGTTTTCAACGAGGATCGTCTGCACCGACCCCACCATATTTTGCAGATGCGCCAGCTTCAGCGCCTCGCCGCGCTCACGGAGCCTCGCCGCCCGCTCCTTCACCAAAGCTCGGTCAAGCTGCGGCATGCGCGCCGCCGGCGTGCCGGCACGCGGGCTATAAGGAAACACATGCAGGCTGGAAATGCCGCATTCTTCCGCAAGCGTCGCGGCGTTTTCGAACATGTCTTCCGTCTCGGTCGGGAAACCGGCAATCATATCCGCCCCGAAGGCGATATCCGGCCGAAGCGACCGCACCTCATGACAGAAACGAACGGCATCTGCCCGCAAATGGCGGCGTTTCATGCGTTTCAGGATCATGTCGTCGCCATGCTGGAGGGACAGGTGCAGATGTGGCATGAAACGCGGCTCATCAGCAATAAGATCCATCAGATGGTGGTCGGCCTCGATACTGTCGATGGAGGAAAGCCGCAGCCGCAGGATGTCCGGCACCTGCTTGAGCAATGTCTTGGCGAGATAACCGAGGGAAGGCTCGCCCGGCAGGTCCGCGCCATAGCTCGTGGCGTCCACCCCCGTCAGAACGATCTCGCAATAGCCGCTTTCGGTCAGCCGGCGCGCCTGATCCACCACGGCACCCATCGGTACGGAGCGGGAATTACCGCGCCCATAGGGAATGATGCAGAAGGTGCAGCGATGATCGCAGCCGTTCTGCACCTGAATGAAGGCGCGCACATGCCCATCTATGTGCTTCACCATCTGCGGCGCGGTCGCCTTGATGCTCATGATATCGTTGACGCGCAGCTTTTCTTCCGCCGAGACGCCGAAATCCGGCAGCGCGCGATAGGAGGCGCTTTTCAGCTTTTCTTCATTGCCGAGCACCGCATCCACCTCGGGCATCTCGGCAAAGGTCTGCTTTTCCGTCTGCGCGGCACAGCCGGTGACGATGATACGGGCATGCGGATTGTCGCGCCTTGCCCGGCGGATGGCCTGGCGCGCCTGGCGCACCGCCTCGCCCGTCACCGCGCAGGTATTGACCAGCACGGCATTGTTGAGCCCGGCCTTTTCAGCCTCCGCCCGCATCACTTCCGATTCATAGGTGTTGAGACGACAGCCGAAGGTTATGACCTCGACGCCGCTCATACGGCCCCCTGCTCCGCCGCGACATCCCGCGACCATGCACCAGTAACGGGATCGACGGAGCCCGACCATTCCCATTCCGCCGGGCCGGTCATGATGACATGGTTGTCCTCGCGCCAGTCAATGGTCAGCGGCACACGGACGGGGCTGGAGGCGACATCGATGGTAACCTTCCTGCCGGTGCGACCCGTGCGCGCCGCAGAAACCGCTGAAGCGCAGGCGGCCGAACCGCAGGCGAGTGTCAATCCAGCGCCGCGTTCCCAGGTGCGGGTGCGCAGCGCGCTGTCTGAAATCACCTGCGCCAGCGTGATATTGGCCTTTTCCGGGAACATCGGATGGTTTTCGAGCAGCGGTCCGAAACGTTCAAGATCGAACTCCATCGGATCGCGGTCCACCCAGAAAATCGCATGCGGGTTGCCCATGGACATGACGGCGGGCGAATGCAGGATTGGCGCATCGATCGGCCCGATCTGCAATTCGATACGGCTGGTATCGTGGAATTCTTCCGACAGCGGAATATCGCTCCAGCGGAAACGCGGCAGGCCCATATCGACTGATATCATGCCGTCTTCATGCTCGACGGCATTCAAAATGCCGGCCACCGTCTGGAAGGTGAAGCTGGTCTTGCCGGTTTCGGAAGACAGAGCCTGCACCACACAGCGCGTGCCGTTGCCGCAGGCCTGCGCCTTCGTGCCATCGCAATTGAGGATGTCGATAAATGCATCCGTGCCACTGACACGCGGATCGTGAATGGCCATGATCTGGTCGAACTGGGTCGAAGGATCGGCGTTGAGCGCAATCGCCGCCGCCGGCGTGACCATATCCTTGCGGCCGCGCATGTCGATAACGAGGATCTTGTTGCCAAGCCCGTTCATCTTTGCAAATTCGACCGTATCCGCCATTGCCCTAAACCTGAAAATTATCTGAAAATCGGATTGCATAGGGGATTTCCCCGCGCTTTCGCCCTATATGGCGGAAAGGACAGCAAATTACCAGACTGTTACGGCGCAAACGGGGCAGCGATCAGGCGGAAGGCGCGTCGAAGACTTCGCCTGGGCGCATGGGCTGAAAACGGCTCTCATCCACCCCCTGCTCCTTGAGTGCCGCCTTGAGCGCCACGAGCGGGGCGTCCACCGCCTCATCGGTCAGCTGCACCGTACCCCAGTGATGGCCGCAGACATGCGCCGCACCGCAAAGCTTCATGCCCTCCACGGCTTCGGCCGGGTTCTGGTGCTGGCCCTTCATGAACCAGCGCGGTTCATAAGCACCGAAGGGCAGGTTGGCGAGGCGGAAATCGCCGTGCTTCTTGAGCGCGGCGCGGTAGTTGAGGCCTTCGTGGAAGCCGGTATCACCGATATGGTAGATTTTGCCGCCGGGCGTTTCGATGACGAAGGCTGCCCATAATGCCATGCGCCGGTCGTTCAGACCGCGGGCTGACCAATGGTGGCAAGGCTCGAAGTGAATTTTCACTGCGCCCACCTCAATCACATCGTCCCAGTCACCCACGTCTATACGCGCCGCTTCGACACCGGTGCGGATGA
Source organism: Agrobacterium tumefaciens (assembly GCA_025560025.1). NCBI lineage: Bacteria > Pseudomonadati > Pseudomonadota > Alphaproteobacteria > Hyphomicrobiales > Rhizobiaceae > Agrobacterium > Agrobacterium tumefaciens. The sequence continues at coordinate 2,423,778 of CP048485.1, forward strand.
TGGCATCATTGCCGAGCGGTGTGATGAAGAGCGGCTTGTGCGCCACATGCAGGCGCTTCAGCGTTTCCATATCCAGATGGTCGTAGTGATTATGCGTCACCAGCACCAGATCGATGGGCGGCAGATCCTCGAAACGGATGCCGGGAGGATTGACCCGTTTGGGACCGACGAAACTGAAGGGGCTGGTCCGCTGCGACCAAACCGGGTCAATGAGTATATTCAGCCCCGCCGTCTGGATGAGGAAGGAAGCGTGGCCAATGAAGGTAACACGGATGCCCTTGCCCTCAACCCGGGTTTCCGGCTTCGCAAAGGGAAATGGGCTTGGATAGCTTTCCGGCCAGGTGGCACGCTCGCCATTGAAGCGCCATTTCAGCAGACCCATGAAATTGCCCGGCGGCGAACCGCCGGGGTTGAAGAAGCGCACTCCGTCGAAATGATCGGAGATCGGGCCGCTATAATAGGCGCTGGCGCTCGAACGACGGGCATAGAGGGCGCCGCCCGCCAGAGCGAGCAGTCCAAGCGTGGAAAAGCGAAAGAAGTTTCGACGGTTCATGCTAAAGGTATAGGGAGCGGAATGGCGCCGTTCAAGCGGCACCAATCGCGGCTTGCAGCCGATCACGCAAAGATGAAATGCAGGCTTTGTCGGGCGGACAGCGGCATCGCCTTGACTTTTCCTGCACTTTCCTGTTTATCCCGCCCATCAGCTGGCAGTTTCACGACTCCAAGCCGCCGACCGGGACCCGCAAAGGTATAAAGAGATCCCGGAGGTCAACACCCGACAGCGCGACGCGCCCTCGGGTGCTTTTTGGCTTTGCGTCTTGTTTTTGCCAGCGAAAGCACCGACGTTTCGGAGACCCCGGAACGAAGAAGGAAGAAACGATGTTTGAAAACCTCCAGGACCGCCTTGGTTCCATTCTGAATGGACTGACCGGCCGTGGCGCGCTGACGGAAGCCGATGTTGCCGCCGCCCTGCGCGAGGTTCGCCGTGCGCTCCTGGAAGCGGACGTGGCGCTGGAAGTCGTGCGTTCCTTCACCGACAGGGTGCGTGAAAAGGCTGTTGGTGCCGCCGTCCTGAAGTCCATCAAGCCCGGCCAGATGGTCGTCAAGATCGTTCATGACGAGCTTGTCGAGATGCTCGGCACCGAAGGCGTCTCCATCGACCTGCATGCGGCCGCCCCGGTCGTCATCATGATGGTCGGTCTGCAGGGTTCTGGTAAAACAACCACCACCGGCAAGATCGCCAAGCGCCTGACGGACCGCGAGAAGAAGAAGGTGCTGATGGCATCTCTCGACACGCGCCGTCCCGCCGCACAGGAACAGCTTCGCCAGCTCGGCGTGCAGACCGGCGTCGACACGCTGCCCATTATCGCAGGCCAGTCGCCGACCGATATCGCCGCGCGTGCCGTGCAGGCTGCAAAACTCGGCGGCCATGACGTCGTCATTCTCGACACCGCCGGCCGTACCCATATCGACGAACCCTTGATGCTGGAAATGGCCGACATCAAGAAGAAGTCCAACCCGCATGAAATCCTGCTGGTCGCGGATTCGCTGACCGGTCAGGACGCCGTCAATCTGGCGCGCAATTTCGATGAGCGCGTCGGCATCACCGGCCTCGTGCTCACCCGTATGGATGGCGACGGACGCGGCGGCGCGGCCCTCTCCATGCGCGCCGTCACCGGCAAGCCGATTAAGCTGATCGGTATCGGCGAGCGCATGAACGAACTCGACGAGTTCCATCCGCGCCGTATCGCCGACCGTATTCTCGGCATGGGCGACATCGTCTCGCTGGTCGAAAAGGCCGCCGAAAACATCGATGCGGAAAAAGCCCGCGCCATGGCCGAGAAAATGGCCAAGGGCAAGTTCGACCTCAACGATCTCGCCGACCAGCTTGGCCAGATGAAGAAGATGGGCGGCATGGGCGGCATCATGGGGCTGATGCCCGGCATGGCCGGCATGAAGGACAAGATGGCTTCGGCCGGTATGAACGACAAGATGTTCGATCGCCAGATCGCCATCATCTCCTCCATGACCAAGGCGGAACGCGCCAATCCCGATATTCTGAAGCACAGCCGCAAGAAGCGCATTGCCGCCGGTTCCGGCACGGATGCCGCTGAAATCAACAAGCTTCTGAAGATGCATCGCGGCATGGCCGACATGATGAAGGCCATGGGCGGCAAGGGCAAAGGCGGCATCATGAAGCAGATGATGGGCGGCCTTGCCGGCAAGATGGGCCTCGGTGGCCTTGGCGGCGGCATGCCTGATCTGTCGAATATCGATCCGAAGCAGCTCGAGGCGCTCCAGAAACAGGCGGAAGCAGCCGGTCTCGGCAAGCCGGGCGCAATGCCCGGTCTTGGCGGTCTGCCGGGCGGATTGCCGGGTCTGGGTGGCGCCAAGCTGCCCGGTCTTGGCGGCATGCCGGGCCTGCCCGGCTTTCCGAAAAAGAAGTGAGGGGGACACCAGTGAACAATGCAGAGGTGAAAGCCCAGCTTTCCGAATACCGCCAGTCGATCGACAATATCGATGCCGCACTGGTTCACATTCTTGCCGAACGTTTCCGCTGTACCAAGGCGGTGGGCGTGCTGAAGGCAAAGTACAATTTGCCGCCGGCCGACCCGGCGCGCGAGGAATACCAGATCGAACGCCTTCGCCGCCTGGCGAAGGATGCCAATCTGGACCCGGATTTCGCCGAGAAGTTCTTGAACTTCATCATCAAGGAAGTCATCCGGCATCATGAAGCAATCGCCGCCGAACATGGCGGCACCGAAAAGACCGCCTGAACGGCGGACAAGCCATCCTAAGGAGTAAATAACATGGCACTGAAAATTCGTCTCGCACGCGGTGGCTCCAAGAAGCGCCCGTATTACCAGATCGTCGTTGCTGACGCCCGTTCGCCCCGCGACGGCCGTTTCCTCGAGAAGGTCGGTTCCTGGAACCCGATGCTCGGCAAGGACAACCCGCAGCGCGTTGAGCTGAAGGCTGACCTCATCAAGGAATGGATCGCCAAGGGCGCACAGCCGACCGACCGCGTTCTGCGCTTCCTCGCTGAAGCCGGTCTTGCCGAGCGCGCCGCTCGCAGCAACCCGGAAAAGGCAAAGCCGGGCAAGCGCGCTCTGGAACGCGTTGCTGAAAAGAAGCAGAAGGCTGAAGATGCAGCCGCTGCTGCTGCGGAAGCCTCTGCTGCAGAATAATCTGCACGGAAACTTTTGAAGAACGGGTGGCGTGGTTTTCCATGCCGCCCGTTTTTTGTTTATTTTGGCGTCAACAAACCTTAAAGCTGACGCAACCAACACCAGAAGACGGACGGCCCGATGGCAAAGCTGGAAAACCCGGTACTCATGGCAAAGATCGGCGGCGCACAGGGCCTGCGCGGCGAAGTCCGTGTCAGCACCTATACGGCCGATCCGATGGCGCTCGGCGATTATGGCAATCTGGTTACCGCCGATGGCCGCATCTTCGAAATTCTGGAAGTCCGCGAGGGCAAGAATGTCGTCGTTGTTCGTTTCAGGGGAATCAATGACCGCAATGCGGCGGAGAGCCTGAACGGTCTGGAACTTTTCGTCGACCGCGACAATCTGCCTGACGACGAGCTTGACGATGACGAGTTTTATTATGCCGATCTCGAAGGGCTGGAGGCCGTCGATGCGGAAGGCAAAAGTTATGGCGCCGTCAGCGCCGTCTATGATTTCGGCGCAGGTGATCTGCTGGAGCTGAAAGGTGCAGGCCGTCGCCCTGCCCTCATTCCCTTTTCGGAAGCAGCCGTGCTGGAAATCGACCTCGAAGCCGGTCGCATTCTCATCGATCCGATGGCCGCCGGCCTGATCGATAATCCTGACGACAAGGACGAAACCGGCGCATCGCCGTTCGGCAAGAAATAAAGTCATGACCTTCAAGGCTACCGTTCTGACGCTCTACCCGGAAATGTTTCCGGGGCATCTCGGATATTCTCTGGCGGGCAAGGCGCTCGAGCGGGGACAATGGTCGCTGGACGCCGTACAGATCCGCGAATTCGCCACCGACAAACACAGAAGCGTCGATGACACCCCGGCAGGCGGCGGCGCCGGCATGGTGCTGAAGCCCGATGTGCTGGCAGCCGCCATCGACCATGTTTCGGATGGCGACGCACGCCCGCGCCTGCTGATGAGCCCGCGCGGCAAGCCGCTGTCCCAGAACCGCGTGCGCGAACTGGCAGCGGGTGAAGGTGCAATCATCGTCTGCGGTCGCTTCGAAGGTGTCGACCAGCGGGTGATAGAGGCGCGCGGGCTGGAGGAAGTGTCGATCGGCGATTACATCCTCTCCGGCGGCGAGCCGGCGGCGCTGACGCTTCTTGATGCCGTCGTCCGTATCCTGCCGGGCGTCATGGGCAACGATCTTTCCGGCGTGCATGAAAGCTTCGAGGGCGGGCTACTGGAACATCCGCATTATACCCGCCCGCAGGCCTGGGAAGGCCGCGATATTCCGGCCGTCCTCACTTCCGGTAACCACGCCGTCATCGACAAATGGCGGCACGAGCAGGCGCTGGCTCTGACGAAAGAAAGACGCCCCGACCTTCTTGAGAAGGCTCAGGCCGAGAAGAAATAATAGGCGGTCAGCACCAGCCCGACCGCAATCACCAGCCAGCGGATGATCCATTGCGGCACGCGCCGTGCCGTATGCACCCCCGCATAGCCGCCAAGTGCGGCCGCGGGGAACATGATAAGCGCTGCCCACCAGGACACAACGCCACCGCTGACGAAGATCGTGATTGCAATGACGGCAATCACGACTGACAGCAGGTTCTTCAGCGCGTTCAGATGATGATAGCTGCCGCCCGAGGTTATTCCGAGGATGGCCAGCATCATGATGCCCATGCCGGCGCCGAAAAAGCCGCCATAGATGGAAGCAAGCCCCTGAAAGACAAGGCTCGGCAGATTGCCGGGCGAACGTTCCGCACTCGCCTTCGGTCGCAGCCATGGGCCGGCGGCGAAAACGGCGGTGGCTGCCAGAAGCAGCCACGGAACCAGCTGACGGAAGGAAGGATTGTCGAGCGACAGCAGCAGAAGCGATCCGGCCAGCCCGCCGACGACTGAAACACCCGACAGAAGGATCGCCTCGCGCCAATGGGCGCGGATTTCCGGACCATAGGCGATTACGGAGGTGATGTAGCCCGGAAACTGCACGATCGCCGATGTGGCATTGGCGACGATGGGGGGCAGGCCGGCCAGCGTCATCGCCCCGAAGGTCAGGAAGGTGCCGCCACCGGCAATCGCATTGACGACGCCCGACAGAAAGCCGGTCGCAAACAGCATAAGAACGATGAATATGGACATGGCCCCTCCCAAGGTTCTCATGCCATATCCGGCAAGTCGCCCCTTCGCAACTGCTGCAACGCGACGCACAATTGATAAAATATTGTCATGAAAGGGATGACAAATGGCGCATGCTAGTATATGTGCGCGCTTGGAATTGGGGTTTGCCCCTTTAACCGCAAGCAAAGAATGGCGAACCCGCTCCTGCCGCAAGGCATGGTCTGAAGGCATTGACCGACAGACAAAACGTTGAGCGCTCTGGCTGTTTCAGAAGAAATCAGAGGTTAACATGACCAATATCATTCAGCAGCTGGAAGCCGAACAGGCTGCCAAGATCGAAGCAAAGCGTACCCTGCCTGAGTTTTCTCCGGGCGACACGCTGCGCGTGAACGTGCGCGTTACCGAAGGTAACCGTACCCGCGTTCAGGCTTACGAAGGCGTTTGCATCGCCCGTTCCGGCGGTGGCCTTTCCGAAAGCTTCACCGTTCGCAAGATTTCCTACGGCGAAGGCGTCGAGCGCGTATTCCCGATCTACTCCCCGCTTGTCGAAGGCGTTGAAATTGTTCGCCGCGGTAAGGTTCGCCGCGCGAAGCTCTATTACCTGCGCGACCGTCGCGGCAAGGCTGCCCGTATCGTTGAAAACACCGGTACCCGCGCACGCAAGCTGAACGAGTCCGAGCGCCAGGCCGTCGCCGAAGAAAAGGCACGTCTGGAAGCCGAAAAGGTAGCAGCAGCACAGGCTCTCGCCGCCGAGAAGGCAGCAGCCGAAGCCGCAGAAGCCAAGGCAGCGGAAGAAGCAGCAAAGGCTGCGGAAACCGCAGCGGAATAAGATTTCCATTTAGATGGATTTACGGAAAGGCGGTCTTCGGGCCGCCTTTTTTGTTGTGCCAAAATGTCGGGGCGATCAAGAAAGCGGTGTAGCGGGAACACCCTGCTTGAGCCCATTCCTCCATCAAAATACATCGGCCAACCGAGTTCAAAAAACAGATTGCTTTAGGTCATACTCGAACAGCATTGCCTAATTTCACTTATTGTGCAATTTTCATGCAGTTTTAGGTGTTGATATGCTTTTTTTTAATTCTTTTTTAACAAAAAATAAGAGAGCTTTTTTTGCTGTTGGTCTTGCCAGCGCATTGATGAATATACTTCATCTTTCAGGCTCTCTCTTCATGCTGGAGGTCTATGACCGCATCTTGCCGAGCAAGAGTATTCCTTCTCTTGTGGCTCTGGTCGTCCTCCTTGTGGTCCTCTATGCCTTTCTGATGGGCTTTGATGTTTTGCGAGGCCGGATATTGGCGCGCATCGCGGACAATATGGATGACGCGCTCAATCAAAAGCTTTTCAGAGCCTCGATCAGTGCGCCGCTTGTCGCCTCCGCCAAAGTCGATGGGCTACAGATCGTCGGCGATCTCGATCAGATACGGCAGTTTCTTTCAGGTCCGGGGCCCGGCGCTTTTTTTGATATTCCCTGGCTGCCGATCTATCTGCTGATCTGTTTCGCCCTGCATCTCTGGATCGGCTTCGCCGTGCTTGGCGGCGCGGTGGTCCTTGTCATGCTGACGCTTCTGACCAATTGGCTGACCGAAAGGGCGACCAAGCAGGCTTATGCCGTGCGTGGACAGAGAAACGCACTGGTCGGCAGCAGCCAGCGCAACATCGAATCCGTCAAAACCATGGGCATGATGGGGGCGGTGACGTCGATGTGGGACGAGCTGCATTACCAGTATCGCGCCGTCACCCTGTCGACCTCCGATACCGCAGGCATGCTCGGCGCCATTTCCCGAACGTTCCGGCTGCTGCTGCAATCCGGCGTGATGGCCATCGGCGCAGTGCTGGTCATCGACGGCAATGCATCCGCGGGCAGCATCATTGCCGGCTCCATCCTTTCGGCAAAGGCGCTCGGCCCTGTCGAACATGTCATTGCAAACTGGCGCAGCTTCATGACTGCGCGGCAAGGCTGGAAACGCGTCAACGAATTTCTTGAAATGACGCCTGAGCCCGCTCCGCCGCTTTCCCTGCCGCGTCCGCAATTTACCGTCGCCGTCGACCGGGTAACCGGCGGTCCGCCCAATGGCGCGCGCGATACCGTTGCCGATATTTCGTTCACATTGAATGCGGGCGATGGTCTTGGGATCATTGGCCCCAGCGCCTCCGGTAAATCCACGCTGGCACGTCTCATGACCGGTATCTGGCCCTATGAGCGCGGCTCCGTGCGTTTCGATGGGGCGGCATTGAACCAGTGGGATTTCGAAGTTCTCGGCAAATCCATCGGTTATATGCCCCAGCAGGTGGAGTTGATGCCGGGAACGGTGGCGCAAAATATTGCCCGCTTCGATCGCAATGCAACGGCGGAATCCATCGTTGCCGCCGCCAAGGCCGCGCAGGTGCATGAGCTGATCCTCAATCTGCCGAATGGTTACGATACCTATATTGGCGATCGAGGGGAGGCGTTGTCGGGCGGGCAGAAACAGCGCATCGGCCTTGCACGCGCGCTTTTCGGCGAACCTTTTTTCGTGCTTCTCGATGAGCCGAACTCCAATCTCGACAGCGAAGGCGAGGCAGCTCTGCGCAATGCCATCGCGGACATCCGGGCGCGCGGCGGTATCGTTGTCGTCATTGCCCATCGCCCGAGCGCCATCGAAAGCATCAATCTTGTGATGGTGATGAGCAATGGCCGGATGTTCCGTTTCGGCACCAAGGAAGAGGTGCTCGCGCAGATCCTGCGACAAAACATCCATCAGGTACCGGCAGCAGAGGAAGAAACACGCAAGATCGAAAACCGGGTGAGCGAAAATGGCTGAGATGAAACAAGCCAGTACGACAAATGCGTCTATTCTCACACACTCGGCAGCAGTGATCCTTCTGGCGATAGGCCTTCTGGTCGGATTGGGAGGCTGGGCGGCTCTGGCGAAACTTGCTGGTGCGGTTGTGGCAAGCGGCCGGGTTGTTGTCGAAGGCAATTCCAAAAAGATCCAGCATCTCTCGGGCGGTATCGTCAGCGAGATCGATGTCGCCGAAGGCGACAGGGTGGAGGCTGGCCAGGTTTTGCTGCGCCTTAGCGCCACAATCGTTCAGGCCAACCTGTCCATTGTCGAGAACACGCTGGCGCAGCTCTATTCACGCCGGGCGCGTCTGGGGGCGGAGCTTGCCGAAGCATCATCCTTCACTGTCCCGGAAGATCTTGAGGTCCTGACCAATTTAAAGGCTGCAAAGACTTTTATCGATAGTGAACAGAGCCTCTTCAACAGCCGTCGCAACGCGCTGAGCGGCATGAAAAAACAATTGGCGACACGCAAGGATCAGCTCGCCGACGAGGCGCGTGGTCTAAGCGTTCAGGTGGAGGCAACCGACAACGAGCTTGCCATCGTCAAGGAAGATGTTTCCAAGACGCAGGAGCTTTACAAGAAGGGGCTCGTCACGCTTCAGCGCCTCAATTTGCTGAAGCGGCAGCTTTCCAATCTCGAAGGTCAGCAAGGCCAGTATATGGCCGCACGCGCGCAGACGGTCGGCAAGCTGAGCGAACTGGACCTGCAATTGCTTCAGCTTGACGAGGACCGCAAGTCCGAGGTGACCAAAGACCTGACCTCGATCGAAGCGACCGTGGCGGAATATGAAGAGCGACTTGCGGCAACACGCGACCAGCTGGATCGCCTCGATATTCGCTCACCGATCGCAGGGCGCATCTATCAGCTCTCGGTGCACAACATAAACGGCGTCATCCAGCCGGGTGAAGTGCTGATGCTGGTGGTGCCGGAGAAGGAAGAGCTCGCAATAGAAGCCAACATAGTTCCCAAAGACATTGACCAGATCTACGTGGGACAACCGGTGACCATTCGGTTCACGGCATTCAATCAAAGTACCACGCCGGATGTCAGCGCGGAGGTCGCCGTCGTCGCTCCCGACCTGCAGACGGATTCCCGAACAGGAACGTCGTATTACTCGCTGCGCATCAAACCAAGCAAAGCTGGAATGGAGCACATACCCGGCGGAAGATTATACCCCGGCATGCCTGCCGAAGTATTCATACAGACAAGCGAAAGGAGTGTTCTTTCTTATTTTGTAAAACCATTCCAGGACAGGCTTAAGAAGACTTTTGTTCAGGAATAAATAATTTACAAATACGCAATAATTTGATAAAAATTTATCGAAAATATTGATAGTATTTATTTTTCTAAAAAATGAATTAATATATTGTACTGTTATTTTTTATGGATTAAATATCACATACATTTTTGCCCAAAAGTAAATTTCACATCATTTCATTCTCAAAAATTTATAGGAGAGTAACATGGCATTGAAGGTAACTTTCGGTAACGGCGGTGCTTCCACAGTTTCATCGCTTACCAGCCTGGTTGACCAGGAAGCTTATAAGCTCCTCACGGAATCCACGGCACAGATCAAGAACGGCTCCTCGCTCGACTCCGGCGTTGTCAATGTCGGCGCCGTCTCGGTTCCCGGCAGCGGCGCAGGCGGCACGGTGGATGTCGGATACGACGCCAGCAAAAACGGCTTCACCTTCGACGTATCGTCGGCATGGAATTCGGTGAAGAATGCTCTCGCCCAGTCCGATACCTCTGAAAACCTTACATTCAAGGATTTCGTTCAGGTCGACGTTCACCTTGGCGGCTCGGGTTCTTCCAATGTTGAAGTTCTCAATGCCAAGCGCGGCAACATCACGACCGGCGCCGGCAACGACACGGTCACGGTCTCCGTCGTATCGAACGACAAGGCCTGGGTAAACGCTTTCAACATCGACACAGGCGCCGGCAACGACACCATCGTGGTCAAGGCAGGCGCGTTCGACGGCGGCGTTGCTGCCGGTACCAATGTCGTGAACGGTGGCGCTGGCGTCACCGACGGTAGCTTCACATCTGTCACCATCAATGCCGGCGCCGGCAACGACACCATTGACCTGAGCGGTGTGAACCTCGCATCGTCGCTGGTAACCGGCGGCAAGGGCATTGACCACATCATCGCAAGCGGTGGCGCCGATACCTTCGTCTTCAATCTCGGTGACATGGCCAAGAGCTTCGCCACCGATACCATCGAAGGCTTCAACGCCGCCGTGGACAAGCTGAAGCTGGTTGGCACGGTAATCGATAACTGGGCGGTGTCGACAATCGATAACGACACCATCCTCAGCTACAACGTCACTGGCGAGCACAAGGGTGAAAAAATTATTGTTTCCGGCGTTCACCTGACAGGTAGCGATTGGTTCACCGCATAATTCTCTTGAAGAGAATACTATTTAGCGTGGTTTAAAATGATCGTGGCCCGGAAATATCCGGGCCACGATTTTTATTATGCGCGGACAGTCGGCAATCGTGCCGGCTGCCGCAATCTTCCAAGATCAGGCCGCATTGACCTGATTGCCCATTTTACGCGCTGCGATGATGACCAGCACTCCGGCAAGCGCCAGGCAGAAGGCAAGGAAGAACATCGGCGCAATCGTGCTGCCGGTCTGATCCTTGATCCAGGGGACCACGTTCTGCGCCACGAAGCCACCCAGATTGCCGACGGAGTTGATGGCGGCGATGCCGGCGGCGGCACCCGCACCCTTGAGGAAGCGGCCGGGCAGGCTCCAGAACACCGGCTGGCCGGCGAAAATACCGGCGGCAGCGATGCAGAGGAAGGCGAACTGCAGCACCGGGTCGCTGAGCAATGCAGACATCAACAGGCAAAAGGCACCGATGAAGGCAGGGCCGACAATATAGGGCGTCTTGTTCTTTGCCTTGTCGGCGGCCAGAGGCACGACGAACAGGGCAATGGCCACAATCACCCAGGGGATGATGTTGATGAAGCCGTTGGCGGTGTTGGAAACGCCGAAGCTCTTCACGATTGTCGGCAGCCAGTAGCTGAGACCATAGGCCGCCAGCGGAAAGCCGACATAGCAAAGCGCCATGAACAGCACGCGCGGATTGATCAGCGCCTTGAAGCCGTCCTCCGCATGGTCTTCCATGCCCTTGTTTTCTTCAGCCAGACGGTTCTTCAACCAGTCCTTCTCAGCCTGCGTCAGGAACTTCGCCTTTTCCGGCGTATCATCGAGATAGAAGAAGGTGGCGATACCGGCGATAACGGCGGGAATACCTGTCGCCAGGAACACCCACTCCCATCCAGCATAACCGAGGAAACCATCGAGATCGAGCAACATGCCGCCGAGCGGCGCGCCGATGGCGTTGGCAAGCGCACTGAAGATCATGAACAGGCCGATCATGCGGCCGCGATAATCACGCGGGAACCAGAGCGTCATCAAAAACAGCACGCCCGGGAAGAAACCGGCTTCGCAAAGCCCCAGCAGGAAGCGCAGGATGTAGAACATCGTGGCGTTCTGCGTATAGGCCAGCGCGATGGTGACGGCACCCCATGAAACCAGAATACGGGCGAACCATTTGCTGGCGCCGAAACGGTTGAGGAACAGGTTGCTCGGCACTTCGAAGATGAAGTAACCGATGAAGAACAGCGAGGCGCCAAGGCCATAGGCATATTCGCTGAGGCTCAGCGCATCGACCATCTGCAGCTTGGCATAGCTGACATTCTGCCGGTCGATATAGGCGATGAGATAGAGAAGGCCAAGAAACGGCATAAGCCGCCAGGTGATCTTCGAGATAAGGGATTTTTCCGATACCATATGCTTTTCCCTCCCTTCGATTGCTCGTCGAAATGCAAATGATAAGGGGACCCATCTATATGTGCATCGCAAAATACGCAAGTTGCATTGCATCATAACCATTGGGAAGGCGCCGGAAGACAGGCCCTTTACGGGCTTTCCCTCATGATGCAGCGCATATAGAAATGTCCTGCCACTGCCTTCCGCGGCTCTGTGCATTCATATTGCCGTAAAACCGGCGATCTGCTATGAAGGTTGCCATGGGATCTAAATTCGGATGTCTCGCGCAGAATGTTTATGTGCTGCAGGACCACAAGCGTCTGCCGGCACGCTTCTTTGCGCGCGTTTCCGGGGCGCTCACAAGCCGACTTAGGCTCGCCTGACAGCATCCGCTGTCCACCGCCTTTCTGAACCCTGATTACCCTTTTCCATGACAAGGCATAGAGCCATGAGCGCACCCCGCACCCTGTACGACAAGATCTGGGACGACCACGTCGTCAATCGTGACCCGGACGGAACCTGTCTTCTCTACATCGACCGTCACCTCGTCCATGAGGTGACGAGCCCGCAGGCCTTCGAAGGCCTGCGCATGGCCGGCCGGCCAGTGCATTCGCCTGCCCGCACGCTGGCCGTCGTCGACCATAACGTTCCGACCACGGCCGACCGGCTGGAAGGCATCAAGAACGAGGAAAGCCGTATTCAGGTGGAAGCGCTTGCGCAGAACGCCAAGGATTTCGGCGTCGAATATTATTCCGAGCGCGACAAGCGCCAGGGCATCGTTCACATTGTCGGCCCCGAACAGGGTTTCACCCTGCCGGGCATGACGATCGTCTGCGGCGACAGCCACACCTCCACCCACGGCGCTTTCGGCGCGCTGGCACATGGCATCGGCACGTCCGAAGTCGAGCACGTTCTGGCCACCCAGACGCTGATCCAGAAGAAAGCCAAGAACATGCTGGTGCGTGTCGATGGCAGGATCCCCGATGGCGTCACCGCCAAGGATATCATCCTCGCCATTATTGGCGAGATCGGCACGGCCGGAGGCACCGGCCATGTGATCGAATTTGCCGGCGAGGCGATCCGGTCGCTTTCCATGGAAGGCCGCATGACGGTCTGCAACATGACCATTGAGGGCGGCGCCCGTGCGGGTCTTATCGCACCTGACGAAACCACCTTCGATTACATCAAGGACAAGCCGCGCTCACCAAAGGGCGAAACGCTGGAACAGGCCATCGCCTATTGGAAAACGCTGAAATCCGACGAAGGCGCCCACTACGACAAGGTTGTGGTTCTTGATGCGGCCAATCTGCCGCCCATCGTCTCTTGGGGTTCTTCGCCTGAAGACGTCACCTCCGTTGAAGGCATCGTCCCCAATCCGGATGATATCGAAGAGGAAAACAAGCGCACATCCAAATGGCGTGCTCTGGATTACATGGGACTGAAACCCGGCACGCGCATCACCGATATCGCCATCGACCGCGTCTTCATCGGTTCCTGTACCAATGGCCGTATCGAGGATCTGCGCGCCGCGGCGAAAATCGTCGATGGCCGCAAGGTGGCTCCCACCGTTTCTGCCATGATCGTGCCCGGCTCCGGCCTCGTGAAGGAACAGGCGGAAAAGGAAGGTCTGGACAAGATTTTCCTCGAAGCAGGTTTCGAATGGCGCGAGCCAGGCTGCTCCATGTGCCTTGCCATGAATGACGACCGTCTGAAGCCCGGCGAACGCTGCGCCTCCACCTCGAACCGCAATTTCGAGGGCCGTCAGGGTTATAAGAGCCGCACCCACCTCGTCTCCCCAGCCATGGCGGCGGCGGCGGCGATCGCCGGTCATTTCGTCGATGTGCGTGAATGGCAATAAGTTCCTGAGGCCATCGTTTCAGGAAAGCCACCCGTCCCCACAAGGGCGGGTGGCTTTTTATTATAGCCCCTGCAAACGCCGCTGCGGCTCCGTGCCGTGCAGAAACACGGCAAAAGTATCCCAGGGTGGCGTGATGGAGAGCTGGCTCAGAATACGCGCGACCTCGCCTCTGTGAATGCCCGCATGCAGGACCATATGTGAGATCATCTCAGCGCGGGACATGTAACCCTTGTCCCCATCCGTGAAGTTGAAGGCGACACATTCGCCAAGCGATGCCGGCGATGTGTTCTCGATATAATCGAGATACCAGCCATCGAGAGCGGCGACATCCTTCGCAAGATCATCCAGCTGCGGCGTTGCCTCGGTATTATCCGAGAGAAAGCCATGCGCCGTTCCCGTGAGGTGACCCGAAAAAATCCTCGCGACGACGTAATAGTGATTGATCAGCCGGATTGCCGTGTGCCGTTCGGATGCATTTTGGACGGGATCGAGGTGTTTCAGCTTCTCGAACAAGTCCCTGTTCGCCCATTGGTGATAGCCGAGCAGGCTCCTGAGCAGATCCCTCATCAGAATATCCTTTACATCTGAAAAATGTGAGCACTATGTTTATATTTTCGCCATGGAGGATGCCTTGTCTACTCGCATTGCAAAGCGGAAGACCGAGATGCGCAAGGAGCCGCGTCAGGAGCGTTCGCGGGCCACGGTCGACGCCGTCATTCACGCAGCGGCTCGCATTTTGAGCGATCATGGCTGGCGGGTTTTACCACGAACAGGGTCGCCGAAACGGCCGGCGTCAGCATCGGCTCGCTCTATCAATATTTCCCGGACAAGATTTCAATCGTGGAAGCGGTGCGCCATCGTCACCTCGAGGACTGTCTCTCTGTCATGAAGAGCGTCTCGCAAAAGCGGCAATCGCTTGCGAAATTCGTGGAAGAGCTCGTGACCGGCATGATTGGGGTACACAGCATCCATCGCGGTCTTCACAAGGTCCTTCTGGACGATGCGCCCAGCCACGAAGGGACGAACGATCCCAACAGCGTTTTCGAACAGGAATATCTCGGTCTCTACGCTGCAGCGATCGCGGCACATATGACAGCCGGCACAAAGGTCGAAAGCAGAACCACGGCGCTGATCGTATCCGATGCCATTGACGGCATCATTCATAATGCCGCCCGCCGCGGAGAGTTGCAGTCGCCCAAAGTCAGACGGGAAATGATTGTACTCGTTCACGCCTACCTGTCTCAGACAACCGGTGAATGAGAGGCCGTCAGCTCATTCCGAAATAATCTTCACCCGCTGGCCGGGCTGAAGCGTGGCGGTGGCGCTCATCGCATTGATCATGCGGAACATGTCGAGCTTCCGGTCGGTCCCCATCATCCGCGCGGCGATCGTCGCCACGGTTTCGCCGGGCTTCACCGTCACCACCCGTACCCGCAGCGGCTTCAGTGAAGCGATCTCCGGCGGCGTCATCTTGCGGAAACTGGTGCGCAGCACATTGGCGATGGAATCAAGCTGCGTATTGCCCTTCGGCACCGCCGTCAGGAAACGGAATATCTGCTGCCCGACACGAATGACGGTCACGTCGAAATCCCATTTATCCGCGCTTGCCCGGGCTGTCGCAGCCTCCAGACCGTTGATCTGCGTCTCCCTGACAGTTTCCGGCAACAGGCCGGCAACCCAGCCGCTGGTCAGGTAATTGGCAAGGGTGGTCTGTTTCGGATCGGCCACACCGTCGAAACGGATGGCCATGTCACCCGGCCCCGTCGCCAGAACCGCCTCAACCTTGTTGTCGATGACGAAACCTTCCGGCACGTCGAAACGTATACCGAGCGTTCCGTGCAGGAACGTCTGGCCCCGGACGTAGCCTTCCTGCGGGCTGTCACCGTAAAGCAGTCCGTCTATGCCATCCAGAAACCAGTCGCGTCCGCGGTCCCCAACCTGGCCTTCCTGGCCAAAAGCACGGGCATGACGGCGCGCAAGCTCGATGCGCTGCGGCGTGTTGGGGTGGCTGGAAAGAAAGTCGAGGCTCTGGTCATTTTCGGGATCGGCCGAGGAGAACCGCGCATAGGCCGCCATGGAATCCAGAAAACGCGGCGATGCGTAGGGGTCGTAACCCGCCTCGCCCAGCATGCGCACGCCAATCACATCCGCCTGCAATTCCTGCTGGCGCGAGAAAGCCGCAAGTCGCAGCTTGCCGCGTGCCAGCGCCTGCTTGCCGGCAAGATCGCTCGACAGCACTTCGGCAACCACGCGGCTGGCAATCACCTCCGCCTCCTCCCGGCGCTGGCGCTCGATGCCGTGGTTCGCCGTGACATGGCCCATCTCATGCGAAAGCACGGCTGCCACTTCCGAAGCGTCGTTGGCAAGCGCCAGAAGCCCGCGTGTCACGTAAAGATAACCGCCCGGCAGCGCAAAGGCGTTGATGGCAGGCGAATTGAGGATGGTAATGCGATAGGATTGCTGCGGATTTTCCGAAACGGCCGTCAGCGCGCCGGCAATTCGGGCAACAAGCCGTTCCGTCTTGGCGTCACGATATTCGCCGCCATAACTCGCCACGATGCGCGGATGTTCACGCGCGCCCATCTGCGCACGGGGATCGTTCTTCTGCACCTCTTCCACGGTCTGCGGATTGTCCGAGGGGCGCAGGGTGGACTGGTAGGCCGGGCTGAAAAGGGACTGGCACGACGACAGGAACACGGCAGACGCCGTCAGCACGGAACACGCGGCCGCCATCCTGCCCGAACGGCGAAGGCCTGAACGGGAGAAAAGACTCCACTGTGCAGTCATGCTATTTCTCATTCTCTATGCCTGCCCCTAACGTTCCTGATCATCCGTTAATTGCAGACCAGAATAACAGATTCGCCCCAACGAGCCATGAATGCCGAAACGGTAAAAACGATCCATCAAGTCCGGAATATTCCTGAAGAACGCAATAATTCTCGTCTTTTCTCGGGCAACAACTTGAAACTGGCAAGTGCAAATTAGCGCCATTGAAGTCATCTAAAGCGATTGCCAGCGGCACGCGTCGAAAATAAGGCGATCAGCCGTTCAGAAAACTGTCCACCGCCTTCACATTTTGTGTGGCGAAGAAATCTGCGGTCGAGCCCGCATAAACAACACGGCCGCGATCAAGAAAAACCACGCGCTGCGCCAGCTTTTTTATGTCTTCGGGGTGATGGGTGACAATAATCACCGTGTTTTTTGTTTCGCCATGCAAGTCGAGAAGCAGGGATGCCATGCCCGCTCGCAACCCCGGATCGAGCGCCGCGAAAGGTTCGTCGAGCAGCATGACAGGTTTTTTCCTGACCAGTGCCCGCGCCAAAGCGGCTCTTTGCCTTTCCCCACCGGAAAGCGTGCCCGGCAGACGTTTGTCAAAACCAGCAAGATCCACGCGTGTAAGCGCCACGTCGATCCCCTGCCGGTCTTCCGCCCGCAGCTTCAGCCCGGGGCTGACGCCGAGCGCAATATTGGTGAAAATATCGAGATGGGCAAAAAGATTATTGTCCTGGAAAATCGATGAGACCGGTCTTTCGGAAGGATCGCGCGCCTTCATATCCTCTCCACCGATCAAGATGCGACCGGAATCGGGATCCTCAAAACCGGCGATGAGATTAAGGAGCGTCGACTTGCCCGAACCGGATGCGCCGACAACGGCGGTCACCTGACCTTGCGGGAATACGCAATCGAGATCAAAATCCTGCGTTCCGAGCCGCAGCCTCACCTTGTCCAGCTCCACTGCAAAATCCGTCATATGCTCGCCCTTGCCGATTGCGATTGCCGTGAAACACCGCCTGCGGCAAGCAGCAGGCAGACAATACCAAGGATGAACGCATATCCGGCGGCATCATTGGTGCGGTAACTGCCCATATTGCTGTAAACCAGCCATGGCAGGGTGACGAAGTTTTCCGATCCGAACAGGGCAACCGCCCCTAGATCACCAAGCGACAGGGCCATGGCGAAGGAAAACGCCATGAGCAGTGGCCGCCACAGGACCGGCAGATCGGCAAACCGCAGCCGCGCCAGACCCTGAAGCCCGAGACTGGCGGAGAGCCGGCCTGTGCGCAAAAAGTGACTGTTGAAGGCAGGCTCAAGCACCCGCATGGCCAGCGGCAGGGCCATCAGCATGTTGATGAGCGCCACCAGAACGGGAGCATAAAAGCTGACATCTCCAAAGGGCCGCAACAGCAGGAACCACCCGCTCCCCAGAACGACGGGCGGCACCAGCAGCACAAGCGAAGACCCTGCCCCAAGCGTGGTGGACAGAAATCGTAGAAGTCGGACCGCATGTCGTCCGGAACCCACGGCCTGGCGCGCGCTGATGATCGCGAAGCAGCAAAGCACGACAAGGGCTGCGGAAAGCATGGCGATCGCAAGGCTGGTCGCGGCCGCGCGCAGAAAGATCGGCGCGGACAGAAGGCGCAGCAGATCGGCGCTCAGCCCTGAGACTGTTATGGCGACAAGCGGCAAACCAATCAGCAGAACCGCAAAAACGATTGCCATTCCATCCCAAAGACGGGCGCCAATACCCTTGCCGTCAAAACGGCGAAGGAGGCGGCCAAGCGAGGCAATTTCCGCTTCGGGTGCCGGCAAAAAAGCCAGAAGGCCGAGCAGGATCGCTGTGAGGACGATCTGCAGAACCGAAAGCGCGATCGCCCGCTGCGGATCGAAATCAAACCGCAGCGCCTGATAGATCGCCACTTCCAGCGTCGTTGCCGCAGGCCCCCCGCCCAGCAGAAGCACGAGCGTGAAGCTGGTGGCGCACAGCATGAAGACAAGCCCTGCAACGCCGGGAACAAGCCGCGAGACCGCCGGCCATTCAATGAAGCGGAACACGGAAACCGGCCCCATGCCGAGGCTCGCCGCCATGCGCCAATATTCGCCCGGAATACGCTCCAGCCCGGCCAGCATCAGCCGCACCGCCAGCGGCAGATTGAAGAACACGTGGGCAATGAGGATGCCGGAAAGGCCATAAATACTGAAAGGCTCATCCGCGCCGGCAAAAACGAGAGCCTTGTTCAAAACACCCTGCCTTCCCCAGATGGCAATGATGCCGAAAGCGCCGACAATCACCGGCAGCCCCATCGGCACCGCCATCAGCCGGATGATCCAGATACGCCCTGGAAAGTCCTGCCGACGGGAGAGAGCCAGTGCCACCGGCAGGCCGAGAACAATGGAGAGAAGAGTGGAAAGCATTGCCTGATAAAGCGTGAAACGCAGGATGCGCAGCGTATAGGCATCCATGATACCGGCAGCTGAAGCCCCGGCATCGAAAAACAGAAGGGCCGCGATGGCGAGCGCCATGAACAGGAAAACGGCGGCAAACGCCGCCGTTCCGAAAATGATCGACCACCTGTAGTCGCGACGCAGCATCATGCGCGAGTGTGCCTCTTCCTTAATTCATGCTCATGGCGGCAAGCCATTCATCGATCCAGGCCTTGCGGTTTTTTGCCACCTCTTCCGGGTCCATCAGGAAAGTCTTCTGCGGCACAACGAGCTTTGAAAAAGCCTCGGGCAAAGGCTTGGACGTAGCCGCGACCGGCATCATCCAGTTGTTTTCCGGAATCGCATCCTGAAAACCTGATGTCAGCGTGAAAGCGAGGAACTGTTTCGCCAGTTCCTTATGCGGCGCGTTTTTGAGAAGGCCGGAAACCTCGATCTGGATGTAATGCCCTTCGGAGAAAGCGGCCGCCTGGTATCGGTCGGTCTTTTCCGAGACCATATGATAGGCGGGCGACGTGGTATAGGAAAGCACCATCGGTACCTCACCCTTGGTGAAGAGACCGTAGGATTCCGACCAGCCCGGCGTGACGGTAAGAATACGCTTCCGGAGCTTCGCCCAGGCTTCCGGAGCCTTGTCGCCATAAACCGATTTTACCCAGAGCAGCAGGCCAAGCCCCGGCGTGGAGGTGCGCGGATCCTGAATGGCGATCTTCTGCGAGGGATC
The DNA here is from genome assembly GCA_025560025.1 of Agrobacterium tumefaciens. NCBI lineage: Bacteria > Pseudomonadati > Pseudomonadota > Alphaproteobacteria > Hyphomicrobiales > Rhizobiaceae > Agrobacterium > Agrobacterium tumefaciens. Next base: position 2,443,472 of record CP048485.1, read on the forward strand.
GCCTTCCACCAGCTCCTTCAGGCTCGTCGGCGGGCTTTTCACCGTCTGCGTGTCATAGATAACGGCGAAATGACCGTAGTCATAAGGAACGAAAACATCGTCCGTGTAGCCGCCCGGCACCTTGGCCGCCGATGCATCGATGCCGCTGACATCGAAGAGACCGGTCTGTTTCGCTTCCGCAACAAGATTGGTGTCGAGACCAACGACGACGTCGGCCTTGGACCCCGCCCCTTCAAGCTTCAGACGATTGAGCAGCGCCACGCCATCCGCCACACCGACGAAGTTGACCGTGCAGTTGCAAACCTTCTCGAAGGCCTCCTTCACCTTGGGACCGGGACCCCATTCGGAAACGAAGCTCTCATAGGTATAGACGGTCAGTTCCTGCCTATCCTGCGCGACGGCAAGACCGGGCAGAAACAGCGAAGCGGCAACAAGGGAATTCAGGAAAAGACGACGGCGCACGGGTACCTCCTCAAAACAAAAAGGGAAATAGCCGCTTGCCTTGAAGCCGTCTAATCCCTCCGCCGGTATGAACCGGATCAGGTTCTTCGGGTTGGCAAGCCTCTCAGCCTTTTGCACGCAAGCACAAAAGACACCCCGTTAGATCATGATGATGATGTAGTCCCGCTGTCGCTGATTGGCAAGATGGCCGAGATCAGCCCTGCGCCGTCATATGGACCAGTTCCCAGACGTGACCGTCGGGATCCTGAAAGCTGCCAGCATACATGAAGCCATGGTCCTGAACGGGTTTCCAGCCGCTTCCGCCGGAAGCAAGCGCCGTTTCGATCATCCGGTCGATTTCTTCGCGGCTTCCCGCCGTAAGACAGGTCAGCACCTCTGTGCTGCGCGTCGCATCGGCTATATCGCCATTGATGAAATCGCGGAAACGCTCTTCCTGAAGCAGCATCACGAAGATGTTCTCCTCAACGATCATGCAGAGCGTGCGGTCATCCGAATATTCCGGATTAAAGCTGAAACCCAGAGCCGTAAAAAAGCTTCTCGATGTCTCGATATTCTTGACCGGCAGATTGACGAAGATCATGCGCATTTTCTGAACTCCTCCGAACCGGGACAGGAAACGGCAATTCCGCCTCCCTGTCAAAGGCGGATGAGATATCAATCAAGAAATCGCAACCGCCGTCAGCCTTCGATTTCCTCACGCAGCATCTCCAGCTCCAGCCATTCCTCTTCCATGGCTTCAAGCTTTTCGCGCAGCTTTGTCATTTCCTGCGCCAGCGTGTTGAAGGCGGCCGGGTCCTTGGCAAAGAGATTGGGATCAGCCATGCGCTGCTCACGTTTTGCGATTTCGCCCTGCGCCTTTTCCATCTCCTTGGGAAGGTTTTCGAGCGCGAATTTCTGCTTGAAGGAAAGCTTGGCCTTGGCCTTTGAGGGATCCTGCGATGCGGAGGCGGAAGGTGCGGCCTTCGCCTTTTCCTGCTTCTCCGCCTTGCGTTTTTCTTCCGTCGCACCCTTGCGCTGCGCCATCATGTCCGAATAGCCGCCAGCATATTCGATCCAGCGTCCGTCCGGTTGATCCGGATTGGCGGGCGCGATGGTGGAAGTGACGGTACGGTCGAGAAAATCGCGGTCGTGGCTGACGAGGATGACGGTGCCCGAAAAGCCCGCTACGATTTCCTGCAACAGATCGAGCGTTTCGATATCGAGATCGTTGGTCGGCTCGTCCAGGATCAGGAGGTTGGTCGGCCTTGCCAGAATACGCGCCAGAATAAGACGGGCGCGCTCCCCCCCGGAAAGATTGCGGATTGGCGTGCGCGCCTGTTCCGGCTGGAACAGGAAGTCCTTCATATAGCCCGTCACATGTTTCAATTCGCCATTGACCAGCAGATTATCGCCGCGCCCGTCAGTCAGGTAATGCGCGAGCGTATCGTTTGGATTGAGATCCTCGCGCTTCTGGTCAAGCGTCGCAATTTCCAGATTGGTGCCGAGCTTCACCGTGCCGCTATCGGGCTCAAGCTGACCGGTCAGCATCTTCAGAAGTGTTGTCTTGCCCGCGCCGTTCGGACCGACAAGACCGATGCAATCGCCGCGATGGACGCGCAGTGAAAACGGCGCGATGATCACGCGCTCGCCGTAAGACTTGGTGATGGCTTCGGCCTCGATGACCAGCTTGCCGGATTCCCGCACGTCCGCGGCCGTCGCCTGCACCGCACCCTGCGGTCCCTTGTGGCCGCGATATTCCGCGCGCATGGCCTGGAGCTCGCCGACGCGGCGCATGTTACGCTTGCGCCGCGCGGTCACACCATAACGCATCCAGTGTTCTTCACGCTCGATGGCCTTGCCGAGCTTGTGCTGCTCCAGTTCTTCCTCTTCCAGCACTTTGTCGCGCCATTCCTCGAAATGGGCAAAACCGCGGTTGAGACGACGGGACTGGCCGCGATCGAGCCACACGGTGGAGGTCGAAACCTTCTCGAGAAAACGCCGGTCATGCGAAATCAGCACAAGCGCGCTGCGCGTCTGCTGCAACTCGCTTTCAAGCCATTCAATCGTGGGCAGATCCAGATGGTTGGTCGGCTCGTCCAGCATCAGAATATCGGGTTCGGGCGCCATGACACGGGCAAGGGCCGCGCGCCGCGCTTCGCCGCCGGAAAGGCTTTCCGGATGTTCCTGTCCCGTCAGGCCGAGATGCTCGAGCAGGTAAGTAACGCGATAGGGATCATCACCCGGCCCCAACCCCGCTTCGGCATAGGCCTGAACGGTATCGTAACCGGCAAAATCCGGCGCCTGCTCCAGATAGCGGATGGTGGCAGCGGGATGACGGAAAACCTCGCCCGACTGCGCCTCGACCAGACCGGCGGCGATCTTCATCAGGGTTGACTTGCCCGAACCATTTCGCCCGACAAGGCAGATGCGATCGCCCGGTTCCACCTGGAGATTGGCACCATCGAGCAGCGGGGTCACGCCGAAGGTCAGCTTGATGTCATCGAGTTTCAAAATAGGGGGTGCCAAGGCGTCAGGCTCCGGTCAGATCATAAGGGCGGGCGAGCACGATGGCTTTTCCGCTTTTCAGCGAGAAATGCACGGGGCCGCCATTCGCGACATTGGAAATAGTGCGGGACGAACCGAAAGCAAGCGCGAAATCCCTGAGCGGATAACGCACATTTTCAATATCAAGCCCCGCAAGGGTGGTGAGCCCGGCGACAGAAAACAGCGAACCAGGCGGAAGATCGATATCCAGTGATCCGGCAAGCAGCGGTCGCGCCTCCTCTTCACCGGAGGTCAGCGTAACCTTCAAACCCTGTTCGGCGAGCGCCACCGCATAAAGAAGATGCTGAAGCGCATGGTCGCTTCTCGCACCTCCAAGTGCACCGACCAGCAGCAGCGAGCGCGCACCGCGGGAGAGCGCCTCCGAGACCGCAATCTCGCCATCTGTCACAGCCTTTGCAGCCGGATAAGGCTGCCGCGTCACATCCGGCCAGGTCTCGAGCAACTCCTTGCTGGCGGAATCGAAATCCCCGACCCAAAGCTCCGGCACAAGCCCAAGCGGCGCGGCATGGCGCATGCCGCCATCGGCCGCAATCACGCGGCTTTCGGCAACCGCCTCTTCAAGACGATCCGTGACCGTGACATCGCCGCCAAGCAGAATGGTGAAGCGCTCTTTATCCATGCCCTGCCTTATCGCAACTGGCACGAAAAGGGAAAGCCGAAACCCGATGAAATCAGCCTATATTGATTTTCGCCGGCTTCGGGATTATGAAACGCCTCAGTGGTGATTTGCCGACCGGCTTGCAGCCACTTTAAAGAAGTCGCTAAAGGGTCGAGGAAAAGGGCAATTTCCTGGGACCGGCCGCGATTTCGCTGCCGGTTTTTTTGTTTTCGCAACGTTCTTTACGTCATCCGAAAAGAGAGTTCGACATGCCGATCAAGATTCCCGATACGCTTCCCGCTTTTGAGACCCTCGTGCATGAGGGTGTGCGGGTCATGACCGAAACGGCGGCCATCCGGCAGGATATCCGCCCGCTCCAGATCGGGCTTCTCAACCTCATGCCGAACAAGATCAAGACGGAAGTACAGATGGCGCGGCTCGTTGGCGCCTCTCCCCTGCAGGTCGAATTTTCGCTGATACGTATCGGCGGCCATCGCGCCAAGAATACGCCGGAAGAACATCTTCTGTCCTTCTATGAGACCTGGGAAGAAGTACGCCACCGCAAGTTCGACGGCTTCATCATTACCGGCGCGCCCGTCGAGACGCTGGCCTACGAGGACGTGACCTACTGGAATGAAATGCAGAAGATTTTCGAATGGACGCAGACCAACGTCCATTCGACGCTAAATGTCTGCTGGGGGGCAATGGCCGCCATCTATCATTTCCATGGTGTGCCGAAACACGAACTGAAGGAAAAGGCTTTCGGAGTCTATCGTCACCGCAATCTTTGCCCCTCATCGATCTATCTGAACGGCTTTTCGGATGATTTCCAGGTACCGGTCTCGCGCTGGACGGAAGTGCGTCGTACCGACATCGAAAAACACCCGAAACTCGAAATTCTGATGGAGTCAGAGGAAATGGGCGTTTGTCTGGTGCATGAAAAAGAGGGCAACCGGCTCTATATGTTCAACCACGTCGAATATGATTCGACCTCGCTTTCGGACGAATATTTCCGCGACGTGAACTCCGGCGTCCCCATCAAGCTGCCGCATGATTATTTTCCGCACAATGATCCGGAACTAGCCCCGCTCAACCGTTGGCGCAGCCATGCCCATCTGTTTTTCGGCAACTGGATCAACGAGATATACCAGACGACGCCCTACGATCTCGAATCCATCGGCAAACTCGCTGCGTAAATTGCGGATTGCGAATTGCCGGAAAATGACGCAACGTCCGCCGGCAATTCACGGCAATCGGAGAATGACGTTATGAGCGACGCGGCGGCACGGGAGAATTTCGGTTTCACGGCGACCGGCGAAAAGGTCGAACGCGTCACCATCTCGAAAGGCGGTTTGACGGCCAAGGTCATCACCTGGGGCGCGGTCATTCAGGATCTGCGCCTCGAGGGTCACCAGCCGCCGCTCGTTCTCGGCTTCGATAAATTCGAGGACTACAAATATTCCTCCTATTTCGGTGCCACGCCCGGCCGGAATGCCAACCGGGTCGGTGACGGCAGGTTCGCCATCGACGGGCACGAATACCAGCTGGAACTGAACGAAAAGGGCGTGACCCACCTGCATGGCGGCAGCGACGGCATGGGCAAACGCAACTGGATGCTGATGGAACATGGCGAAAGCCATGCGGTTCTGCAGATCATCGATCCCGATGGCCGCGCCGGTTATCCCGGCAATTGCACGGTCACCGCCACCTATACGATCCGCGATGGCGGCGTGCTTTCTGTGGTCTATGAAACGGTGACCGACAAGCCGACCATCGCCAATGTCTGCCAGCATTCCTATTTCAACCTCGACGGTGCGGATACCGCCCTTGGACATGAGATCAGCATCGCCGCCGACTTTTACCTGCCGACCGACGACAGACAGATACCGACCGGCGAAATCCGTTCCGTCGAAGGCACCGTCTTTGACCTGCGCCACCCGACGCCGATGCGGCGCAAGGACAATGGCGAACAGGTTCTCTACGACCACAATTTCTGCCTCTCGCCCGAGCGCCGCGCCAAGCGCAAGGTCGCCCGCGCCTATTCACCGGCCTCCGATATCGCCCTTGAGGTTCACACCACCGAACCCGGTGTGCAGTTCTATTCGGCTTTCAAGCTGAACGTTCCGGTTCCGGGCCTCGATGGCCGCCACTATGGCCCCTTTGCCGGTTTTTGCCTGGAAACGCAGATATGGCCGGATGCCGTCAATCACCCTGATTTTCCGCACGCGATCCTGCGGCCGGGCGAAACCCTGCGTCAGGAAACAGATTATATTTTCACGAAGGGCTGAGTGGACGGGCTGGTTCAGTCCAGCACGCAACCGACATAGGCACCCGAGGCCCGGGCGCGCCGCTCAATAAGGCCAGCCAGCCGTTGCAGACCGCGACCCGGTTTGCTGGCGACCCGGTCAATGGGATTGGGTAGTGAAACGGCAAGCAGCGCCGCCTGACGGGAACTGAGCTTTGCCGCCGGCACCTTGAAATGATGCTGCGCGGCGGCCTCGATGCCATAGATGCCCGGTCCCCATTCGGCAACGTTGAGATAGATCTCCATCATCCGTTTTTTCGACCAGACGAAATCAGCCGCAATCGCCAGCGGCAGTTCCAGTCCCTTGCGCAGGAAAGAACGGCCGTTCCATAAAAACAGGTTCTTGGCCGTCTGCATCGGAATGGTGCTTGCGCCGCGGGTGGAGGCCCCATCGAGCGCATTGCTGACCACGGATTGCATCTGGTTCCAGTCCACGCCGCCATGGAAACAGAATTGCCCGTCCTCGGACATCATCACGGATTGCACAAGGCGCGGCGAAATATCCTCAAGCGGCACCCAGCGCCGGTCATATCCCTGCAGGGTCACCAGATCGGCAAGCATCAGCGTTGAGACCGGCCGGAAGAACGGCAGGGCATAGACCGGGATCAGCAGATAGGGCAGGATCAGCAATGCCAGCAAGGTCATGACGATGCGCTTGGCCAACGTGCGAAAATCCACCTTCGGACTGCTCCGGTCTTCCGCCAGCACGGCGTAATCTGCGTCGCTTTCAGGCGTACTGCTCAATATCGGTCCCAGCCCCGCGCCAAATCGAAGCCTTTCATAGTCCATCGCCGCCTTCAAGGCGAGTCCGGTCAAACACTTGCGCTCCGGAATCACAAAAAGGTTTGCTTGGCCCGGCGCGGCATGCCAAAGAGCGGCATGGACGCTCAGATGACGAATTTCGAAACAAGGCTGCGCGAAAACGCGGCAAAGACCGAAGCCTTGCTTGGCCGCCTGCTATCCGCAGAGACGCGCACGGACGAGATCACGCGTCCGCAAAACCTGCTCGAAGCCATGCGCCATGGCGTGCTGAACGGCGGCAAACGCCTTCGGCCTTTCCTCGTCATTGAAAGCGCTGCCCTGCTTGGTGGAGATGCCGACGCTGCCCATTATGTCGGTGCCGCACTTGAATGCCTCCATTGTTATTCGCTGGTGCACGACGATCTTCCGGCCATGGACGATGACGATCTGCGCCGCGGCCAACCGACCGTGCATCGAAAATTCGATGAGGCGACAGCCATTCTCGCCGGCGACAGCCTGCTGACGCTCGCCTTCGATATCATCGCATCGGATGAGAATCCGCTTCCGGCGGATCGCAAGGCGGCACTGGTCTTGGCGCTGGCCCGCGCGGCGGGTATCGGCGGCATGGCGGGTGGTCAGGCGCTCGATCTTGCTGCGGAAAAAAAGGGTCCGGACGAAGCCGGCGTCATTACATTGCAGGCTATGAAAACCGGTGCGTTGCTGCGGTTTGCCTGCGAGGCCGGCGCGATCATCGCCGGCAGCGATATTTCCGAAAGGCAAAGACTGCGCCTCTTCGGTGAAAAGATCGGCCTCGCCTTCCAGCTTGCCGACGACCTTCTGGATTTGACGGCCGATGCCGCCACCATGGGCAAGGCAACCGGCAAGGATGCCGCGCGCGGCAAGGGAACGCTCGTGGCGCTGCGCGGCGAAGACTGGGCGCGCAGCCAGCTGCGGGAGCAAGTGGCGGAAGCCGGCGAGCTCCTGGCCCCTTATGGCGAAAAGGCCGCGATTCTCATCGCGGCCGCCAGATTCATTGCTGAAAGAAAAAGCTGAGCGGCTCCCACTCAGCTTTTCATCATCCAATCAGCCCTTGAGCGGCGAAATCAGCACTTCGACGCGACGGTTCTGGGCGCGACCGTCAGGCGTTGCATTGGATGCGATCGGCTGCGAGGCACCGAAACCGAGTGTCGAAATACGACGCTGATCGACGCCGCGCGCACCGAGATAATTGGCAACCGAGGCGGCACGACGCTCCGAGAGGCCCTGATTGTAATCGGCGCGGCCGGTAGAATCGGTGTGGCCGTTGATGTCGATCAGCGTGCGGTTGAACTTGTTCAGAACGATGCCGACGGAATCGAGGGTCTGATAGAAGGGCGGGATGACCTGATCCTGATCCGTCGCGAAGGTGATGTTCGACGGCATGTTCAGCACGATGCTGTCACCACGGCGGCTAACCGAAACGCCTGTACCCTGAAGCTGGGCGCGAAGTTCGGCTTCCTGGCCATCCATGTAATTGCCGATGGCGCCACCGGCGAGCGCGCCGATGCCCGCGCCGATAAGCGCGGCATTACGGCGGCCGGTCGGTGAACCGCCGACAGCCAGACCACCGAGAGCGCCGACGACGGCGCCGATGCCGGCACCGCCCGCGGTGTTCGACATCTTCTGCTCACCCGTATAGGGATCCGTCGTGGTGCACGAAGAAAGATAGGTCGCGCAAAGGGCAACGATCGCAATTTTTTTGATCATGTAGTTTAATGCTCCGAGAGGTTCAGGAGGTATGACAGTGGAATTCCGGCCTTTTCACGGTACTCTTTACTCCGCCGCATCTTTCCGGCCAAAACGCTTTTCGATGTAATCGGCGACAAGCGCTTCGAAATCGCCGGCAATGTTGGGACCACGCAGGGTGAGCGCCTTTTCTCCGTCGATGAAGACCGGTGCTGCCGGGCTTTCGCCGGTACCGGGCAGGGAAATGCCGATATCGGCATGTTTGCTTTCACCCGGACCGTTGACGATACAGCCCATGACGGCGACATTCAGCGCCTCGACACCGGGATATTTGTCACGCCAGATCGGCATGTTCTTGCGAATGTCGTTCTGAATGTTCTGGGCAAGTTCCTGAAACACGGTGGACGTGGTGCGCCCGCAGCCAGGACATGCCGCAACGACCGGAATGAACTGGCGAAAACCCATGACCTGCAGCAGTTCCTGCGCCACCTGGACCTCGCGGGTGCGGTCGCCATTCGGCTCCGGCGTCAGCGAAACGCGGATCGTGTCACCGATGCCATGCTGCAGCACATAACCCATGGCGGCGGAAGAGGCGACAATACCCTTGGAACCCATGCCCGCTTCGGTAAGACCGAGATGCAAGGCGTGGTTGGACCGCTCAGACAGCATCGAATAGACGGCGATCAGGTCCTGCACCTGGCTGACCTTGGCCGAAAGAATGATACGGTTACGCGGCAGGCCGATCTCTTCGGCAAGCTCGGCGGAAATAAGCGCCGACTGCACGATGGCCTCACGCGTGACCTGACGGGCGGAGAGCGGAAAACCCTCCTCCTTGTTCCTGTCCATCAGCGCGGTCAGCAATTCCTGGTCAAGCGACCCCCAGTTGACACCGATGCGAACCGGCTTGTCATAGCGGATCGCCATTTCGATGATTTCGCCGAACTGTTTGTCCTTCTTGTCCTTGAAACCGACATTGCCCGGATTGATGCGGTACTTCGCCAGCGCCTCGGCGCAGGCCGGGTAATCGGCCAGAAGCTTGTGGCCGATATAATGGAAATCGCCGATCAACGGCACATCCATGCCCAGACGCAGCAGCCGCTCGCGGATTTTCGGCACCGCTGCGGCGCTCTCATCCCGGTCGACGGTAATGCGCACCATTTCCGAACCGGCCCGGAAAAGGGCCGCCACCTGCTGCACGGTGGCATCGATATCCGCCGTGTCGGTATTGGTCATCGACTGTACGACAACGGGCGCACCACCCCCCACGATGACGCCGCCCACGTCGACGGCGACGGATGCGCGGCGGGGCTTTGGATCGTAATCGGCATGTGACGTCATGGCGGTCTCTGGAGCTTGCGGCAAGGTCTGGCAATTGAGGTGAAACAAGGGGGCCTGCTTGTCAACACCCAACGCATAAGAGCTTCTACTTTACCGCAATCATGGCAAAATTCGAGACGCCTATTCTTTGCCCGCACCATCCGCGTGCCGGGCGAGCCGCGAAAGCAGCAAAACCACCACATGCAGCAACGGCAGAGCGAGAAAGACGCTGGCAAGCCCGGTATGTTCGGCAATGAAGCCGATGGCCGAGGGCGCCACCAGAATGCCGGAATAACCCATGGTGGTGACGACCGACAGGCCTATGCCAGGCGCCAGCCCCGGCATATTGCCGGCCGCCGAAAAAGCGATCGGCACCATGTTGGAGATACCGATGCCGGCAATGGCGAAACCGATGATCACGAAAGTGGAATTTCCCGCAAGGCCGGCAATCAGAAGACCGGTGATCGACATGACCGAGCAGAAACGCAAGGTCCGGACGGCCCCGAACCTGTCGCGCACCAGATCGCCGGCGAAACGCATGATCGCCATGGTCATGGAAAATGCCGCGAAAGCGAAACCGGACTGAGATACGGAAGCACCGAGTTCGTTACGCAGATAAAGAGCGCCCCAATCGAGGATCGCACCTTCCGGGATCATCGAAAACAGCGCCATCAGGCCAATGATCCACGGCAGGGGTGTCAGCGGCAAGCCGCCCTTCGGGCGCTCTTCCTCGGCGTGCGGACGATCCGCAAGAACACGCGGCCACGCAATAACCAGCAGGATGAGGGCGATAATCGTCAGCGCAATCGCATGCCCCTGAACGCCGATGGCTGTGATGAGGTAACCGCCAAGACCGGCACCGATCAGGCCGCCGAGGCTCCAGAAGGCATGGCACGACGACATAATGGCGCGGCGCATGTCACGCTCGACAGCCACGGCATTGGCGTTCATGGCGACATCCATGGCCCCCGTCAGACCGCCAAACAGGAAAACCGCAATCACCCCCGCCCAGATTGTGCCTGCCCAGGAGATGAAAAGCAGTGTCGGCAGAAAGATTGCCGCAGTCACAAGGCTGACCGTGCGCGATCCGAAACGCGCAATCTGGGAACCGGCGATCGGCATGAAAACCAGTGAACCAATACCAAAAACCAGAATGATCAGGCCAAGTGCACTCTCACTGAGCGATAAACGCGCCGCAAATTCCGGAATCTTCGGAGCCCAAGACCCCATCATGAAACCGTTCATCAAAAACAGCAGGGACACGCCAAGCCTGTGACGCGTCAGATAGGATGAGCGCTTCACCGTCGGCGAAAATGTCGTGGGGCCATTCATCGGCAATATCCTTCAGACTTGACCATGGGAAAATCGAACGGCGTCATCATCGCCGCAATGAAGCTGTACGCCTCTTGCCGACAGCGCCTCGATCAGTGCCGGGTCGGCATCATGTTCGAGTACGAGGGAAAGAGGCGGTGAAAAATCATGCACGTGAAAGGCCGCTCTGTGGCCAAGCTTTTCCGTGGTAACGGCGGCGACAATCCGCTGGCTGGCGCTACAGGCAAGCCGCTTGAACACCGCATCCTCGAAAACATCCGCCGACAGGCCGGTCTCCTCCGCAACGCCGCAAACGCCGAGAATACACAGATCGGGTCGCATCAGCTCCAGTTGCCGCAACGCCATGGCGTCGATCGCAGCACCAACCGCCGGATCGACCTTACCGCCGATCAGCACCAGATCGATATCGGCCCGCCCCGTGAGTTCAGCGGCAATGGCCGGCGTATTCGTCACGACAGTCAGGTTGATACCGGCGGGGATAGCTCTTGCAATGGCCAGATTGGTGGAGCCGGCATCGATGAAGACAACCATGCCTGGCGCGAGAAGCGGAACCGCTGCACGCGCCAGAGAGGCCTTGCGGTCGGCATCCTCGGCAATCCGCGTCTTCAACGGCACCGTTTTGCTATCGGAAAGCAGCGCTCCGCCATAAACGCGCAGGCATTCGCCACGTGCCGCCATCTCGCGCAGATCCCGGCGGACGGTATCTTCGGAAACGCCGAAATTCTGGGCCAGATCCTGCGCAAGCACACGACCACTTTGCCGCAGCTGCGCGAGAATGAGCGCCTGCCGCTCGCTGACAAAATGATCGCTCATGGAAACTCATGCATAAACAGGAATAAACGTGCACGAACAGGCATATTCGAGTTTTGACGAATACGCAACAGCAAAACGCCCGCCGGAAGGCGGGCGTCTAACTCGTAACTGACGATAGGAAACGCCCTTATTCGGCGTATGATATCAGCAGATCCTTGGCGTCGATCTGATCGCCTGGCTTGACGAGAACTTCGGCGATCTTGCCCTCGCGCTCCGCATGAAGCGCCGTTTCCATCTTCATCGCTTCGATGGAGAGCAGCACGTCGCCGGCCTTGACCTCCTGTCCCTGATTAACGAAGACGCGGCTGATCACGCCCGGCATAGGCGCACCGATATGCGTGCCATTGCCGAGTTCCGCCTTACGGCGCACGGCGGAACCGGAAGCGCCATGGGCACGGTCCGGCACCTTGATTCGACGAGGCTGACCATTGATCTCGAAGAAGACTGTCACCATGCCCTTGTCGTCAGTGCCGGATGAAGCCTGATTGACGATAACCAGCGTTTTGCCGCGTTCAATATCGGCAAACAGCTCCTCGCCATCCTCCATGCCGTAGAAGTAGGCATCGGTAGGCAGCACGGAAACGGGACCATAGGTCTCGGCGGTAAGCGCGAAGTCCGTGAACACCTTCGGATACATCAGATAGGACGCGAACTCGAAATCATCGACCTTACGCTCCAGCTTCGTCTCGATCGTCTTTCTTTCGGCATCGAGATCGGCATCCGCCAGCAACGAACCAGGACGAACCGTGTAGGGAGCCTCGCCTTTCAGCGCCTTTTTCTGCAGGGCCTCCGGCCAGCCACCCGGTGACTGCCCAAGATCGCCCTTCAGCATCGACACCACGGAGTCAGGGAAAGACACCTCACGGTCGGGATTCTCGACATCGGCAACCGTGAGATCCTGGCTCACCATCATGAGCGCCATATCGCCGACGACCTTGGAAGACGGCGTTACCTTGACGATATCGCCGAACATCCGGTTGGCATCGGCATAGGCCTGCGCCACCTCGTGCCAACGGCTCTCGAGACCGAGCGAGCGGGCCTGTTCCTTGAGATTGGTGAACTGCCCGCCCGGCATTTCATGCAGATAGACTTCCGAGGCCGGTCCCTTCAGATCGCTTTCAAAAGCCGCATATTGATTGCGCACGGCCTCCCAGTAGAAGGAAATGCGGCGGATCCATTCGGTATCGAGACCCGTATCCCGTTCCGACCCAGCAAGTGCCTCCACAATGGAGCCGAGGCATGGCTGCGACGTGTTGCCGGAGAAGGCATCCATCGCCGCATCCACGGCATCGACGCCCGCATCCACGGCAGCAAGAACAGTCGCGGCGGAAATGCCCGATGTATCATGGGTGTGGAAATGGATCGGCAGACCGGTCGCCTCACGCAGGGCCTTGAACAGAACCTTGGCGGCGGCCGGTTTCAACAGGCCCGCCATATCCTTGACGGCGATGATATGCGCACCGGCCTTTTCCAGCTCGGCGGCAAGGCTGGTATAATATTTGAGATCGTATTTCGGGCGCGCCGAATTCAGCAGATCGCCGGTATAGCAGATGGTCGCCTCGCAGAGCTTGTTCTCCTCGGCGATCGCATCCATCGAGACGCGCATATTCTCCACCCAGTTCAGGCAGTCGAAGACGCGGAAAAGATCGACCCCGCCCCTTGCTGCCTGACGAACGAAATATTTCACAACGTTGTCGGGATAGTTCTTGTAACCGACGCCGTTTGCGCCGCGCAACAGCATTTGCAGCAGCAGGTTCGGCGCGCCTTCGCGGATCAGGGCAAGACGCTCCCATGGGTCTTCCGTCAGGAAGCGCATGGAGACATCGAAGGTCGCACCACCCCAGCATTCCAGCGACAGAAGCTCAGGCAGCGCCTTGGCATAAACGCTGGCGACGCGGGCGATATCATGCGTGCGAACGCGAGTCGCCAGAAGCGACTGGTGCCCGTCGCGCATGGTCGTGTCGGTGACCAGCACACGCTTTTCATTGCGCATCCAGTCCGCAAAGCCTTTCGGGCCGAGCTTGTCCAGCAGCTGCTTGGTGCCGTCGGGCGTCGGCGCATCGATATAGGGCACGACGGGCTTTGCCGCCTTTTCGGACGGCCTGGCGCGACCCTTGGTTTCCGGGTGGCCGTTGACCGTCACATCGGCAAGATAGGTCAGAAGCTTGGTGGCGCGGTCCTGACGCTTGACCTGTGCGAAGAGCTCCGGCGTCGAATCGATGAAACGCGTCGTATAGGTATTGTTGCGGAAGCTGTCGTGACCGATGATGGCTTCGAGGAAGGTCAGGTTGGTGGCGACGCCGCGGATACGGAATTCGCGCAGCGCGCGGTCCATGCGGTTGATCGCCTCATCCGGTCGCGGCGCCCAGGCCGTCACCTTGACGAGCAGCGGATCGTAATAGCGCGTAATGACAGCACCGGTATAGGACGTGCCGCCGTCCAGACGGATGCCGAAGCCCGAAGCGGAGCGGTAAGCGGTGATACGGCCATAATCCGGAATGAAGTTGTGTTCCGGATCTTCCGTGGTGATGCGGCACTGCAGCGCATGCCCGTTGAGGCGGATATCTTCCTGCTTCGGCACACCCGATTCCGGCGTGCCGATTGCGGCCCCCTCCAGAATATGGATCTGCGCCTTGACGATATCAATACCGGTCACGACTTCGGTGACGGTATGCTCCACCTGAATGCGTGGATTGACCTCGATGAAGTAGAACTTGCCGGTATCGGCATCCATCAGATATTCGACCGTGCCGGCGCCGATATAATTTGTCGCGGCAGCGATCTTCAGCGAATAGGCCGCCAGCTCCTGGCGTTGCGCTTCGCTGAGATATGGTGCCGGCGCACGCTCGACCACCTTCTGGTTACGACGCTGGATCGAACAATCGCGCTCGAACAGATGTACGACGTTTCCATGCGTATCGCCGAGAACCTGGCTCTCGACGTGGCGGGCGCGCTCGACCAGCTTTTCGAGATAGACCTCGTCCTTGCCGAAGGCGGCCTTCGCTTCGCGCTTGGCCTCGGTCACTTCACGCGCCAGGTCTTCCTTTTTGCGGATGGCGCGCATGCCGCGGCCGCCGCCGCCCCAGGAGGCCTTCAGCATGACGGGATAGCCGATTTCCTCGGCCATGCGCTCCACTTCCGATATATCGTCCGGCAGCGGATCGGTGGCGGGAACGACGGGCACATCAACAGAAATCGCCAGATTGCGGGCAGCCACCTTGTTGCCGAGCTGGCGCATCGTATCCGCGGTCGGTCCAATGAAGGTTATGCCGGCCTTGTTGCAGGCCTCCACGAATTCCGGGCTTTCCGACAGAAGGCCGTAACCGGGATGGATCGCGTCGGCTCCGGAAAGCTTGGCAACGCGGATAACCTCTTCGATCGAAAGATAACTTTCAATCGGCCCCATATCCTTGGCGAGATGTGGCCCTCTGCCGACCTGATAGGATTCGTCCGCCTTGAAGCGGTGCAAAGACAGCTTGTCCTCTTCCGCCCAAATCGCAACGGTTTTAATCCCAAGCTCGTTGGCTGCCCGGAAAACGCGGATCGCAATTTCGGATCGGTTGGCAACAAGTATTTTCGATATTTTCAAGACGGTCTCCCCACACGCCAAAACAAAATTTCTGCTGCACTGCGGAATTAAGCAGCAAAACCCGGTCTTGGAAAGGGCAATTCGGGAGAGAACCGTCCTGTCGCCGCTAGCTCAGCAAGCCATGGCGAAAAGCAAGCGCGACCGTATGCTGCCGGTTCTTGGCGCTGAACCGGCGCTGGATTCCGTTGATATACCAGTCGACCGTGTGGTTGGAGATCGATAGCTGGCGTCCGATTTCCGTCGAGGTCATGCCGTCCGCCATCAGCGTCAGCACTTCCATTTCCCGTTTTGTAAGCTCGAGAGCGGAAACGTCCGGGCCATTGTTGAGGCCATGGGCCTGACCCGAAAGGTCGAGCAGGCGCCAGAACACGGCACGCGTGGCCGCATCCAGCAGCTCCACCTGAAGCAAAGGCAATTGCCGGTCCTGGCCGCCAATGAACACCGCGCCGATAAATCCCGCGCGTCCGTGCACGGGAAAGGCATAACCGCCCTGCAGGCCATATCGACCGGCATCGTTAAAAAAGACGCTCGCCCTTTTTCGATGCATGGCGCGGGGCAGGCCCTCCAGGGCCTCTTTCCACTGGAACGGCTTGTGGACCATGCCGATCACTTTACGGACGGGATCGACGAGATTGTATTTCTTGGCCCTGTAGACCTCGATCCAGCCTTCCGGCAGATGTTGTGCGAGAATCTGGCCGGTGGAGGCAAGCTCCCCGGTCATCCGCCTGCTGACAAGGAAGTATTCGAAACCATATTCGCGAATAAGGGTCACGAATTCGGAACGAACGCGGTCGGCGCTTCCCGCCTGGTAACATGCAGAGATGAAGTGAAGAATATCATGCATAAAGACACATGGCCCGGAACTTGGCTTGAAAGGAATGACCGAAGGACATGGTCCCGCGATGACGTCATGTTACTCGGGCGCCGGTCGGATGAGATTGATCATGTCATCGTTAGCAATCCCTGAAACGAACATGCAAAATCTTGTGACGGCGTCCCCTGGAGATATCGGGTTCGTTTTTTTCGGTTCGCATGCGCGGTCAGTTTGTTAAGCCGCCATTCAGACAGAAAGAGCGATAATTACACAAATTTCGCCGTCTCATGCAACCTTGCTAAAGAAGCATTGCCTTGAGACCGAACAATCAACCGCTCGAAAAAGATGCCCGGACTGGATTGAAAATTTGACTTTGTTTCAGGTTTACACACGCGCTCTGCGCTATCTGACCGTACATAAATGGCGTGTGACGGTGGTTGTCATCGCCAACGTCATTCTTGCGGCGATCACCATTGCCGAACCCGTGCTGTTCGGCCGGATCATCGACGCCATTTCTTCCGGCACCAACGTCACGCCCATTCTCATTCTCTGGGCGGGCTTCGGCGTCTTCAATACCGTCGCTTACGTTGCTGTCGCACGCGAGGCGGACCGGCTGGCGCATGGCCGCCGTGCAACGCTGCTGACGGAAGCCTTCGGGCGCATCATTTCGATGCCGCTCTCCTGGCACCATCAGCGCGGCACGTCCAACGCCCTGCATACGCTGCTGCGCGCCAGCGAGACGCTGTTTGGCCTCTGGCTGGAATTCATGCGCACCCATCTGGCAACCTTCGTGGCACTCGTGCTGCTTGTCCCGACAGCCATGTCCATGGACCTGCGCCTCAGCTTCGTTCTGATTGGCCTCGGCATCGTCTACTGGTTCATCGGCAAATGGGTGATGGGCCGCACCAAGGACGGCCAGGCTTCGGTCGAAGAGCACTATCACAGCGTTTTTGCCCATGTCAGCGATTCCATCAGCAACGTGTCGGTGCTGCATAGCTACAACCGCATCGAAGCCGAAACGAAGGCGCTGAAATCCTTCACCGAGAAGCTGCTGAGCGCCCAGTATCCGGTGCTCGACTGGTGGGCTTTCGCCAGCGCGCTGAACCGTACGGCCTCCACCGTTTCAATGATGATCATCCTCGTCATCGGCACGGTATTGGTGAAAAACGGCGAGTTGCGCGTCGGCGACGTCATTGCCTTCATCGGTTTTGCCAATCTTCTGATCGGCAGGCTCGACCAGATGCGCCAGTTCGTGACGCAGATTTTCGAGGCCCGCGCCAAGCTCGAGGACTTCTTCGTGCTGGAAGATTCCGTCAAGGAACGGGAAGAACCGGGCGATGCGCGCGAATTGTCGAATGTCTCCGGCACGGTGGAGTTCCGCAACATCAACTTCGGCTTCGCCAACACAAAGCAGGGCGTTCACGACGTTTCGTTCACCGCCAAGGCCGGACAGACCATTGCAATCGTCGGGCCGACAGGTGCGGGCAAGACCACGCTCATCAACCTTCTGCAGCGTGTCTACGATCCGGATTCCGGCCAGATTCTGATCGATGGAACCGATATTTCGACGGTGACCAAGAATTCGCTCAGAAACTCCATCGCCACCGTGTTTCAGGATGCCGGCCTTTTGAACCGTTCCATCCGTGAGAACATCCGCCTCGGTCGCGAATCGGCCACGGATGCGGAAGTGATGGAAGCGGCAGCCGCCGCGGCAGCGACGGATTTCATCGATAGTCGCATCAATGGCTACCTGACGCAGGTGGGCGAACGCGGCAACCGCCTGTCCGGCGGCGAACGCCAGCGCATCGCCATCGCCCGCGCCATTCTGAAGAACGCCCCCATTCTGGTTCTCGATGAGGCAACCAGCGCGCTGGACGTGGAAACGGAAGCACGCGTGAAGGCCGCGGTGGACGCGCTCAGAATGAATCGCACGACCTTCATCATCGCCCACCGCCTTTCCACGGTTCGCGATGCCGATCTGGTGCTGTTCCTCGATCAGGGCCGTATCATCGAAAAGGGCACATTTGATGAACTCAGCCAACGCGGCGGACGCTTCACCTCGCTGCTGCGCACCAGCGGCCTTTTGACGGAAGACGAAGGCCAGCCCCGGCCGAAAGCTATCGCTTCCTGAGAATTTGGATAATCGAATACAGAGAGGGCGGACACCGTGTTGTCCGCCCTTTTTCTTTGTCCGCTTTGTGAGTGTTGCGCTGCGGCGGACATGATCTCTTTACCCGCGCGAACAATGTTTGCCCCAGACTGGTCCCACAGACATTCCGTCATGCGGCAATTGATGTCCCCTCCCACGATAATCACTTGGGGGAAGTCTCGGCTTATAATAGCGAAGGGAGAGCGACGCGTGCCGTGACAGGAGCGCACGAGTGACACAAAGGTCACCGGACGCTACGCGCTCAAAGATTGCTGACAAAGCCTTGCCGACTCGGTTCGCCATGCTCGGACCTGTCCGGGCATCCGCGATGTAGTGATTTTATCGTATTTGATTACATCCTCGACCGAGGACGACGTTGCATTTCTCAAAAGGCTGGGGTGCCACGCGACCATGCAAAACCAAACAAATATCAGAGGCGAGGCAGCTCATAAAAATTCAGGCCCCTGCGTCACCGCAGGAGCCTGGCTTTAAAAGCGCGTAAAATCGGTCGTCTCAATCGAAGGGGATCACCCGATCGTCTGCCGAGAGCGGCTTGCCATCGACGGATACGGAGACGTCCGCTGTGCCGGCCTTGCGGCTGACGGCAATGTCCTTCGCCTTTCCGTCGAGCGTGATCTTCACCGAGAAACCGCTCCAGTCCTCCGGCAGCGATGGCGAGATGTGAAGCTTGCCGTCGGTGCGGGTGATGCCGAGAATACCTTCGACTGCCGCACGGTAGAGCCAGCCGGCTGAACCCGTGTACCAGCTCCAGCCACCACGGCCCGCATAAGCGCCTTCACCGTAGACATCCGCAGTCACCACATAGGGTTCGACCCGATAGGTTTCCGACGCTGCCGCATCGAGCGCATGATTGACGGGGTTGAGCAGCTTGAAGCAGTTCCATGCCTCCTGCGCCCTACCCTGCTTGGCAAGGGCGAGAACCACCCAGGTTGCCGCATGGGTATATTGTCCGCCGTTTTCGCGCACACCCGGCGGATATCCCTTGATGTAGCCCGGATCATGCGGCGCCCGCGAGAAGGGCGGCGTAAACAGCCTGATAATACCGGTCTGCTCATCGACCAGATGCTCCATGACGGC
Organism: Agrobacterium tumefaciens; assembly: GCA_025560025.1. Lineage (NCBI taxonomy): Bacteria > Pseudomonadati > Pseudomonadota > Alphaproteobacteria > Hyphomicrobiales > Rhizobiaceae > Agrobacterium > Agrobacterium tumefaciens. Next base: position 2,462,959 of record CP048485.1, read on the forward strand.
ATCCATTGCCTGCCGCGACCGAGCCTCTTCACCCTCGCCGGAGAGAACGCTCCAGCTCTGGCCGAGTGAATCGATCCGGCATTCCTCGCTTTCGGTGGAACCGAGCGGCGTGCCGTCATCGAAATAACCACGCCGATAATAGCTGCCGTCCCAACCCGCTGTTTCGAGAACATTGCGCAGCTTTTCCCGATGCGCCGTCCATTTGCCGACACGGTCAGCATCGCCACGCTTCTCGGCGATCCCGATGAAATCACGCAGGGCCCCGGCCAGGAACCAACCGAGCCACACGCTGGTGCCCTTACCGCCAACACCAACACGGTTCATGCCGTCGTTCCAGTCACCGCCGAGGATCAGCGGCAGGCCGTTTTCGCCGGTGCGATGGATGGCAAGATCGAGCGCCAGCGCCGCATGTTCGTAAAGTGTGACGGACCTGTCGCTCGTCTCCGGCTGGAAGAAAGCATCATGCTGGCCAGGCATCAATGCCGGACCTTTCAGGAAGGGAATGCTTTCATCGAGGATGGCGGCATCACCCGTGGCCGAGACATATTGGTTGATCGCATAAGCAAGCCAAACCACGTCGTCCGAAATGGTGGTGCGAACACCGGCGCCCGTCAGCGGCAGCCACCAGTGCTGCACATCGCCTTCAGGGAACTGGCGGCCTGCCGCGCGCAGGATCTGCTTGCGGGCGAGATCCGGCTGGTAGAGCAGGAAGGCCAGCGTATCCTGAAGCTGGTCGCGGAAGCCGAAGGCACCGCTCGACTGGTAGAAGGCCGTGCGCGCCAGAATGCGGCAGGCAAGCGCCTGATAGGGTAGCCAGTTATTGACCATGTGGTTGAAGCCGGCATCCGGCGTGGAAACCTGCAACTGCCCGGTAAAGCCCGTCCAGAACGCCTTGCTTTCGTCCAGCACCGTCTGGAAGTCCGCCTGGCGAACATCCTTCACCAGCGCTTCGGCCTCTTCCGCATTGTCGGCATCACCAAGAATGAAGGTCATGTGCCGTTCTTCGCCGGGCTTCAGGTGGATTTCCTGCATCAGTGCGGCACAGGGATCGCCGTCGACCTCGGTGCTGCCGCTGAGTGCGGCACCGGACACGATGCCCTGCGGCGCCTGCGCCGACCCGAAGCGACCGATGAATTCCCGGCGGCTGGTGGTGAAGCCGCTAGCCTCACTGTCGAGCGTCAGGAACGCCGTGCGGGCGCTATAGTCGATGCTGTAGGGGTTCGACGCGAAGATGGCGTTATTGCCGGCATCGTGCCTGCTCAGAATGAACGGCGCGGATTTCTGGCCGTTATTGCCGAGCACCCATTCCACATAGGCGTAAACCTTCAGGCGGCGGCTTTTCGATCCCTTGTTGCGAACGATGACCTGCGAGAGCTTGACCGGTTTTTCACGGTCCACGGTCTGCGTCAGCTCCACCTCCAGCGTATCCGCCACGCCCGTCAGCACGGAGTAACCGAGACCATGGCGGGTTTCGAACATGGCTTCGGGATCGCGCGACAGCGCGGCACATGGCGTATAGAGCTTTCCTGTCTCCACATCGGCGACATAGAAGGCCTCACCCGGCCGGTTGATGACCGGGTCGTTGCTCCAGGGCGTCAGCTGGTAGTCGCGTGAATTGCGGCTCCAGCTAAAACCGGCGCCTTCGGCCGAAATATGGAAGCCGAAATTCTCGTTCGAGATGACGTTGATCCACGGATGCGGCGTCGACTGCCCGCCATTGAGGCGCACGACATATTCCTGACCGCTTCTGGCAAAACCGCCGAAACCGTTCCAGAAATCGAGATCACCCGCATCCTCCACCGGCTCCGCAACAGGGAAGACCGGCACAGGCAGACGGGCCTGCGCGGCGTCGCTTGTGCCGTCGGGGCCGCGATGGGCCGCAAACAGCGATACCGCACGGTTGATCTGGTCGACGATCTTGCCGTTACGGACATGGAGAACGACGCGGGAGGCGGCGAGAAGCGCGCTCCAGGTCTCTTCATCCATCAGGTCACGGCGCACCGAGAAGACGTGCGGACGTCCGCCATCGGCGGGATTGATGCGGCGTTGCGCCTCGGAAATATGATCCAGCGCATGCTGCATGTCCTGCGCATAGGACGCAGCCCGTTCGTTGACGATGACGAGATCGAAGATCACGCCGCGCGAGCGCAGATATTCATGGGCGCTCAGCGCCTCACGGGCGATATCCATATCCATATCGTCGTTGATACGCAGGCTGAAGATCGGGAAATCGCCAGAAATCGCAAGCGGCCACAAAGCGCGCTGCGAAGCGAGACCTGTTTTCAGCGTTTCCGAATCCGCACGCAGATGCATGTCGGGATAGGTCAGATAACGGCCGAGATGCTGGAAGGCGGCCGCCTGCTGCGAGGTGACGCCCACATGGCGCATCTGTACCTGCGTACGCGTCCAGGCATGCACGAGTTCATGGGCGAAGGCGTCCGGATGACGATAACGGTCGATTGCCTTGTCGACTTCCTCGCGGCTTGGCGCGGCAATCGTCCAGAAGATCACGCTCACCTTCTTGCCCGCCGGCACGCGCACGGTGCGGCGCAGCGACAGGATCGGATCAAGCGTGAAGCCGTCGGTGCTGGAAAGCGTCGCACCGGCATCGAAAGCCGCCGCTTCACGCAGCGAACGTCCGCGACCGATGAACTTGGCGCGATCCGTCTCGAATTCCGTTGGCCGCGACGGGCCGGCATTGTCGGCGGCAAGATGCGCAATGACGGTGCCGGCCTCGTTCGGACTGCGGCGGTTGCGCCAGGCGCGGATAACGTCGCCGCGCCGGCCGATCTCCGTCTGCACGAACATGCGCGAGAACAGCGGATGGGCGTTGTCGTCGTCCTCCGACGCAATCACCGGCTCCATATAGGAGGTCACTTCGATATAGCGATCCTCGGAACCGACATTGAGCAGGGTGACGCGGCGGCCCTCGGCATCATGCTCGGTGGCGACGATGCATTCGACCACGCTCTGCAGATCGCCGGTGGTTTTGTGGAATTCAGCCTTGTCGTCGGTGAAGATCGTCTTGGTCTTTTCACCTTCGATGACGCGCGGCTCCGCCGTCGCACTCCACCATTGTCCATTGGTGGTGTCGCGCAGGAAGATGAAGGTGCCCCAGCGATCCTCCGTCGGGTCGGCCTTCCAGCGGGAAATCGCCTGTCCGTTCCACTTCGAATACCCGGCACCCGTGGAGGTGAGCATGGTCGAGTAGTGGCCATTCGACAGGAACACCACTTCGCGGTCGCGCACGGCCGGGTCGGCAATGGAGCGCACTTCTGCGCGCAGGAGGTCGGCCTGTTCCTTGCCGGGAGTTTCCGGCTCGTATTTGGCGCTCATGACCGGCACTTCGCGCGGCGCCTTTTCCTGCAGCAGCAGTTCGGCGGCCTCGATCACCGGATCGGAGTGGAACAGTTCGCGCAGCACGCCGTCAAAGGCGACGTTGGCGACGGCCGCAATCGACATGCCATGGTGGTGGGCGTAATAATTGTAGACCACCGCGCAGACCTTGCCATCGGGCACACGTGTCGGCGTGAAATCCACCGCGTCGTGGAAACCGTACTGGCCGAGAGCGCCAAGCTTGCGCAGCTTGTCGAGGTTTTCGAGCGCACCGTCAGGATCATACTGGCTGGCGAGGATCGACGCATAAGGCGCGATCACCGCATTCTGGCCAAGGCCGCGCTTGAGGCCGAGCGTCGGCACACCGAAATTGGTGTACTGATAGTTCATGTTGTGATCGCGGGCGTTGAACGCCGCTTCGGAAATGCCCCATGGCGTGCCGAGACGACGGCCATGGTTCATCTGTTCCTTGACGATCAGATTGTTGGTCTGGTTGAGAATGCCACCCTGACGCTCCTGCATGACGAGCGGCGGCATCAGATATTCGAACATCGAGCCGGACCAGGAGACCAGCGCACCCTGCGCACCGATCGGCACGACCTGGCGACCGAGACGATACCAGTGCTCGGTCGGCAGATCACCCTTGGCGATGGCGAAGAGGCTCGTCAGGCGGCATTCGGACGCCAGAAGGTCGTAGCAGGCCTCATCCAGCTCCTTGCTTTCGACGCGATAGCCAATCGACAGAAGACGGCGATCCTTGCGGTAAAGGAAGGTGAAATCCATCGAGAAGGCAAGGTTACGGCTGCGGTCGCGCAGCGATGCGAGACGCTGGCGCAGCGGCTCCATATTGGTGAGGTCGATGGCGCTGTCGGAAATATGCGCTTCGCAGGATTCCACGAGCAATTGCGCCCAACGGGTCACTTCCGCGCTCTGCGCGGACTTCACCTCGTGATCAACATTGGTGGCAAGCTTCTGGATGTCGCGCGCCAGCACCGCAAGATTGATGACGCGGATGGAAGCAAATTCATGCTCGCGCTTGACCGAGGCCAGAGCGTTCGAGAAGCCGATGATGCGCTCCTCAAGGCGACGATGCAGCGGACGCAGGTTCTTGCGGTCGTCGGGCAGCGCCTTCAACGTTTCACGCAGAATGCCGGCAACATCGCCGATACCGTCAAGATTGCCCTGAAGATGCGCCGACGGCGCTTCCGCCCAATCACGGCAGGCGGACGAAACCGCGATCAGGTGGCCGGCGAGATTGCCGCTATCCACCGCCGAAACATAGCGCGGCCCAAGCGTCTGCAAGGTGTCGGTATGATACCAGTTGTAGAGATGGCCACGATGCTTTTCCATCTTCTCGACGGTCTGGATCGTGTTCTCGATCCGCTCCAGCGTATCGGCAAAGCTGATCCAGCCGAACTGGCGGGCCGAAATAATGGAAAGCAGATAAACGCCGATATTGGTGGGCGAGGTACGCGAAGCGACGATCGGCTCCGGCGTTTCCTGGAAGTTATCCGGCGGCAGGTGGTTTTCCTGCGGCGTCACGAAGGCCTCGTAATAACGCCAGGTGCGGCGTGCGATCTTGCGAAGCTCGAAGGAGACGTGTTCCGAAACGAACAGCCGGTCTTCGGTTTCAGCCGACTGGCTGACATACCAGGCAACGGCGGGGGACAGAACCCAGAGCAGCGTGAAAGGAATGCCAATCAGGAAGGCGTTGTCGCCCGGCAGCGCCGCAAACAGCAGGCCAAGCATCGCCACCACGGGCGCATGCCACATCTGGCGATAATAATCGATGATGCTGCCCTGCGCGCTCGACTGCATGCTGGCGGCGGTACGCCATTCCAGCATCAGCTTGTGGCTGACGAGCAGGCGGTAAAGCGAACGGGCAATCGCATCCGTCATCATGCAGGCGGCATCGGCGATGAAGACGATACGCAGCGCAACCTGTGCATTGGTGGCGCGGATTTCCGACCAGATGGTATGGAAATGCGCCTGCGGCACGATATCAGTGGAGCGCGGCACGAGACCGGACAGCAGGGACAGCGTGGGCGCGACGAACAGCGAGAAGATCAGCAGGATCTGCCAGATCAGCGCACCGAGCGGATCCATGAAATACCAGCCGAGGATCGAGGCGAAGAACCAGGCGATCGGCGTGAGCGAGCGACGCAGATTGTCGACCATCTTCCAGCGGCCGATGGCGGTAACGCCGCGGGCACGATCGAGGATAAAGGGCAGAAGCTGCCAGTCGCCACGCGCCCAGCGATGCTGGCGCGACACTTCCACCTCATAGCGGGTCGGGAAGTCCTCCACCAGTTCCACGTCGGTCACCAGCGCACAGCGCGCAAAGGAGCCTTCGAGCAGATCGTGGCTGAGGATGGAGTTTTCCTCGATACGGCCCTTCAGCGCCGCCTCGAAGGCATCCACATCGTAAAGACCCTTGCCGGTGAAGGTGCCTTCCGAGGTCAGGTCCTGATAGACGTCGGAAACGGTAAAGACGTAAGGATCGATACCGCGGTTGATCGAGAAGACGCGCTGGAAGACGGAGGCGTCCTTGCCGGTCGTCAGCGAGGGCGTTACCCGCGGCTGCAGCAGGCCATAGCCTTCGACAACCCGTCCGGATACCGGATCGATCACCGGACGGTTGATCGGGTGGTGCATCTTGCCGACGAGCTTGGTCACTGCATCGCGCATCAGGCGCGTATCAGCATCCAGCGTCATGACGTATTTGACATCGGCCGGGACGATGTTCGCGCCGCCGAGGAAGGTCGTATCCTTGTCGCCGCGCAGCAGCATGTTCAGTTCGTGCAGCTTGCCGCGCTTGCGCTCCCAGCCCATCCAGCAGCCTTCGGCCGGATTGTAGATGCGGCGGCGATGCAGCAGGTAAAAGCGCGTCTTGCCATCAAAGGCATAACGGCTGTTCAGCGCCGCAAGCTCGCGCTTGGCATAGTCGAGAATTTCAAGGTCATCGTCGGACTGTTCATACTGCGCATCGCGCCAGTCGCTCACCAGCGAGAAATAAATCTCGCCATGCGGATTTGCGAGATAATGCACCTCGATATTGCGCATCATCTCATCGACGCTGTCGCGGCTGGTCAGCATGCAGGGCACGGCGACCAATGTGCGGGCATCCTGCGGAATGCCGTTCTTGAACTCGTATCCGACCAGCCGGAACGGTTTCACGAAGAAGGTGACGAGGGTGTTGAAGAGGCCGGTCGCGCCTTCGGATGCCGGCAATGCGAACATCAGCAGGAAGGCGGTCACAACATACCAGGGCATGCCGGCCTGCGCCAGGAACCAGCCGACAGCGAGCATGGCGAGCGCAGTGATCAGCAGCACCGGCGCGGCGATTGCCAGCCAGTTGAACTTGCGCATCGAGCGCACGATACGCTGCGACACCAGCGGCCGGTAACCCAAAGCCTTTTCAAGCTCGAAGCGACGCTGGCCGACAAGCACGGAGCCGACATTGACGCGATGAGTTTCATCCGCACCGGCCGGCGTCTCCGAACGCGCCATTTCGACGGCGGCGCGCGCAACCTCCACTTCGGTCTTGGGAGAACGGCGCGCCAGAAGTTCGATCGTATTGCGGTAGGTGTTGCGCGAACCGAAATCGAGAACCTCGTAGTCGGTCTCTTCGCGCAGGACCTTGTCGATATGGCTGACTTCCTCGAACCACACCGACCATTCGGTATCGTCGATTTCGCGCAGGCTCTTGACGATATTGCCCATCGTCACATTGCCGGATGCCAGGCGGTTATGTTCCGACATCATGACGTTTTCGGCATCGGTGCCGGCAGCGTGAAGACGCTCTTCGAGCCAGGCCACCGCAAAACCGGAGGTCTGCGAACCGTTCCTCAGACGATAAAGGAATTGCGTCGCGAAAGTCGGGTCGTCCACCAGCGAATCGACCTGCTTGAGAAGCGCCGCCGACGCTTCCGCATCGTTCAGACGGATGATTTCATCGACGACCTCATTCGCCTTCTGGCGCATGCGGCGCGAACGCTCGACACGGATGGAGATGCGGCGAAGATTTTCGATGAGAACGAAACGGATGATCGACGGCAAAGCCCACAATTCGCCGATCTGCAACGTCTTCGAGGTCTGGTAGCCATCCACCAGCGCCGTCATGTTCTCGCGCGAAACCGTGCTGTGGGTATGGGCGACATAAAGCCAGCCGAGCGCCATGACCCGCGGGATCGTAACACCGCCCACCGTCATCGTCGGCAGCTGGCGATAGAACTTGCGCGGAAAATCGCGGCGGACTTCCTGGATCGCCTCTTCGATGACGTAGTGATTGTCGAGCAGCCATTCCGCCGCCGGCGTTATCGTCGCGCCATTTTCCGCGTCGACGGCCGTCGTGCGATAGACCCTGAGGATTTCCTTCTCGTTCTCGCGATGACGCTCGAAGAAATCGAACTCCATGAAGCCGGGAAGACTGTCGGCGCCATCGCGCGAAAGCGCGGCGCCCGCATCATGAAGTTCCTCAACCGTCATATACGACGCGCGGATCGAATCATTGTGATCGATCTGCTTCGTCTCGGAATCACGGGCGGCGGCGGTCGGGGTAATATGAAATGACATCGGGCTCGTATTCTGAACTTTATGGAGACTTGTTCGACTTGACCGGCATTTCGTCCGTGGCGGGAACACGCACGAAAATCGGGCCACGCTATATTTATGACTTATCCTGAACCTTCGGTGAACCGGACCGGACGCTGTCCGGAACGGATCGTCATGAGCAGCACATCCACAGGCGCATCATGCTGCGGTATAATTAATCCGGAATGTTCGCGAAGCTGGAGATCGGTACGGCCATCGTGTTTTCGATAGGCGGAAGAATATGCCGTCCTGCGGCCCGGCAACGCCGTTCCGACCGGATTTCGCACCCTCCCCGATGGCGAAAATTGTTCGCACAACGTCCGATAATCCCCCGTTGACAACCTGAAGGGCAACACGAACCGAGAGGCCCGCGCTACATCCGAAAGAAGCTAATGCCCCAGGACGTCAATAGTTCCATGCCACCTGTCGCGGCACGATGCAAGCGCTGAATTTCGGGGCATTTCCGGGCAGGCACGCCCCTTACGCATGGCTGCATATGCTGCTATGTCATTTACAAAAGACGCCGGAAAAAACGGCCGAACTCGGGACTTTAAAAATGACCAGACAGACCGCAAATCTCGCATCTTTTGCCAACCATATGCCGGATGTGGTGGCCATTCGCCGCCACCTGCACCGCAACCCCGAAATCGGCCTTTCGGAGTTCAAGACGTCGGATTTTATCGCCGAACAATTGGCGGGAATGGGCTATGAGGTCACGCGGGGGCTGGCCGGAACCGGTGTCGTCGCCACGCTCAGCAGTGGCGACAGTACCCGCACGCTCGGCATCCGCGCCGATATCGACGCCCTGCCGATCCATGAAGAAACCGGGGCGGATTATGCGAGCGCCAATCAAGGCGTGATGCATGCCTGCGGTCATGACGGCCACACCGCCATGCTGCTCGGTGCGGCGAAGATCATTGCGGAGCGCAAAAATTTCGACGGAACCCTGCATCTGATCTTCCAGCCGGCGGAAGAGAATTTCGGCGGCGCCCGCATCATGATCGAGGACGGCCTGTTCGAGCGTTTTCCCTGCGATGCGGTTTTTGCCCTTCATAACGATCCCGGCGTGCCCTTCGGGCAATTCGTGCTACGCGACGGGCCGATCCTTGCCGCCGTCGACGAATGCAAGATTACCGTCAACGGATATGGCGGCCACGGCGCCGAACCGCAGGATGCGGCCGACCCCATCGTTGCCGGCGCAAGCATCATCATGGCGCTGCAAACCGTGGTGTCGCGCAACATCCATCCGCAACTATCGGCGGTTGTCACCGTTGGCGCGTTCCATGCCGGTGCTGCCAGCAATGTCATTCCCGAAACGGCGGAAATGCTGCTGACCATCCGCTCCTTCGATCCGGGCGTGCGCGACGAGCTGGAAAAGCGCATCCGGGCGATAGCCGAAGGCCAGGCGGCCAGCTATGGCATGAGCGTCACCATCGATTACGAGCGCGGTTATAATGCAACCGTCAACCACAAGGCGGAAACGGATTATGTCGCCGATCTCGCCCGGCGTTTTGCCGGCCCTGAAAAGGTGGCCCAGATGCAGCGCCCATCAATGGGTGCGGAAGACTTCGCCTATATGCTGGAGAAACGGCCCGGCTGTTATTTCTTCCTCGGCACTGCGCGCACGGAGAATGACCCGCCGCTGCACCATCCGAAATTCGATTTCAACGACGATATCCTGCCGATCGGAACCGCGTTCTGGGTTGATCTGGCGGAAGATTACCTGAAGGCGTGAGCGGTCATGAAAAAGGCCGGTCGGAGGAGCGACCGGCCTTTTATTCTCAAATTACCTGATGAGAAATCGGGAGGATCAGGGAACGAGACCGAAGATGACGGCAGCGACAAAAGCCACGCAGACGCCGACAAGAGCCGCATGAACCGAATCTTTCCAGTTGCGCGGCGACTGGGGCTGCGAGACAAAGTCTTTTACTTTTCCTGCCTTGGAATAAGACATTGTACACTCCCTTCCTGCTCGGCCCTTCAAAGCGGGCATTGCTTATTTCACTTATAGAATAGCTTTATTCCCCACTGTTTCAGTAGAGATAAAATTCCATAAGATTGGCGCATCGGGAAAAATACCGATTGCAACTTGCCCACCGGCAAGCATCAATCTACCCATGGCTCGGGATTAACGCGGTGGAGGGCATTTCCGTTCAAAAACCAGTGGCGGGCACGGAAAAGACCATGACGGACATCGACGCCATCATCATCGGAGCCGGGGTGATAGGGCTCGCGACAGCGCGTGAACTGGCGATGCGTGGCCTTTCCGTCATCATCCTCGAAAGCGGGAAGGAATTCGGCTCTGCCACCTCCTCCCGCAACAGCGAAGTCATCCACGCCGGGCTTTATTATCCGTCCGGAAGCCTCAAGGCCCGACTTTGCGTGGAGGGCAAGGAGCGGCTCTATGCCTTCTGCCAAAGCCATGGCGTGGCACATCGCCGCTGCGGCAAGCTCATCGTCGCCACGAGCGATGAAGAGGTCGCCATGCTCGCCACCCTACGCGAAAAAGGCAAAGCTAACGGCTGCAACGACCTTGAGCTGATCGATGCGCGACAGGCGCGCCTGCTCGAACCCGCACTCGCCTGCGTCGCAGCCCTGATATCGCCCTCGACGGGCATCATCGACAGCCACGCCTATATGCTGGCGCTGCTTGGAGACGCGCAGGATCATGGCGCAGCCCTTGCCCTGAATGCACCCTTCGAAAAGGCAGAGGCGATGGGCGATGGTTTCCGTGTTTACGTCGGCGGAACAGAGCCCACCAGCCTGACATGCCGGCTGCTCGTCAATTCCGCCGGGCTTGTTGCACCCATGGTGGCGAGAAAGATCGAAGGATTGCCGGAGGATATGATTCCGCAGGCGCGTTTCGCCAAGGGCAGCTATTTTTCGCTGGCCGGCAAGTCGCCCTTTTCACGGCTGATCTACCCCGCGCCGAACACCCATGGCCTCGGCGTGCATCTCACGCTCGATCTCGCCGGCCAGGCCCGCTTCGGGCCGGATGTGGAGTGGGTGGACACCATCGATTATGCCGTCGATCCCCGCCGCATGGAGGGGTTTTGCGATGCGATCCGTCGTTATTGGCCGGGCCTTCCCGATAACGCGCTGATCCCGGCCTATTCCGGTATCCGGCCGAAGATTTCCGGCCCGGACGAACCGGCCATGGACTTCCGCATCGATGGGCCGGCAACGCATGGCCTTGCCGGCCTCGTCAATCTTTTCGGCATAGAAAGCCCCGGCCTCACCGCCTCGCTGGCGATTGCCGATGAGGTCGCTGCACGGCTAGACGCCTAACCTTGACCTCAGCCGAAACGGGACAGGGCGCCGGCCATGATCTCCAGATCGACATTGCCGCCGGAAGCGACTGCGATCACCGTTTCGCTTTCCAGTTCATCGCCGTGGAAGAGGGCCGCCGCCAGCGCCACCGCACCACCGGGTTCGACAACGATCTTCAGCCGGTTGAAGGCGAGAACCATAGCCCGCAGCGCTTCCTCCTCGGTCACGGCAATGCCTTTTCCGCAGAGCCCGGCCATGATGGGGAAAGTAATGTTGCCGGGCTGCGGCGTGACGATCGCGTCGCAGATCGAGCCCGAGGTCGTAGCGTTACGCTCGATCTTACCCGCAGCAAGGGAGCGCGCCACATCGTCGAACCGCTCCGGTTCCGACGTCCTGACCTTGTAGTCTGGCGCTTTTGCTGCGAGTGCCAGGGAGATGCCGGAGGTGAGGCCGCCGCCACCGCAGGGCACCAGAACCTCGGCCGCACCGATGCCCAGCTCCGCGCCCTGTTCGGCAATCTCCAGCCCCACTGTCCCCTGCCCGGCAATGACCAGCGGTTCGTCATAGGGCCTGATCAGCGTCAGCCCACGCTCGCGAGAAATGCGATCTCCGATAGCGTCGCGATCTTCGTTAGCACGGTCATAGAGCACCACCTCCGCACCAAAGGCCCGGGTATTGTCGATTTTGATCTTCGGCGCATCCGACGGCATGATGATGACGGCGGGAACATTGTGCAGCCGGGCGGCAAGCGCCACGCCCTGCGCATGGTTGCCGGAGGAGAAGGCGATCACGCCCTTGGCGCGCACCTCCGCCGGAAGGCCAGAGACGGCCGACCAGCCGCCGCGAAACTTGAAGGAACCCGTTCTCTGCAGGCATTCGGCCTTTATGAACAGCTTCCGCCCGGCAATCTCGTCCAGAAAAGGCGATGAGAGAAGCGGTGTGCGAACCGCATGGTTGCCGATGCGCCCACGCGCGGCTTCTATCATCGAAATATCTGTCATGTCCTGCCCCTGTGATGCGGATTTGCGGGTACATTAAGAGGTCGCAATCAATTGCGAAACCGCCCGGAAAAGAAAAATCCCCGGACGTGACCGGGGATTTTGTCCTATGTGATCAATGATTGTGCCGGGGCATCTTCTCGGCAATCCGGCGGAAATCCGCGGCCCCTTCCAGAACCGCGCCATCCGAAAGCTGGGTCACCGACTGGCGGTAGATGCGCTGCCATGGCGTCGCATCCGCAGGAACGGCAGGAATGCCATCGGCCTTGCGGGCGGCAAGCTCCTCATCCGGCACCAGCGCATTGCATTGCCCCCCATTGAAATCGATGCGGATCACATCGCCCGTGCGAAGCCATGCCAGTCCGCCGCCTGCGGCACTTTCCGGCGAGGCGTTGAGGATGGACGGGCTGTCCGCCGTTCCCGATTGCCGGCCGTCGCCGATCGTCGGCAGGCTGGTGATACCCTTTTTCAACAGCGCATCCGGCGGCTGCATGTTGACGACCTCAGCCGAACCCGGCCAGCCGAGCGGCCCCGCACCGCGAATGACGAGAATGGTGCGCTCATCAATATCGAGGGACGGATCGTTGATACGGGCGTGATAGTCTTCCGAACCATCAAACACCACGCATTTGCCCTCGAAAATCCCCTCACGGCCCGGCTCGCTCAGATAACGCTGGCGGAATTCCGCCGAGATCACGCTCGTCTTCATGATGGCGAAATCGAACAGATTGCCCTTGAGAACGAGGAAACCGGCCCGTTCCTTCAGTGGCTTATCGTAAGGCAGGATCACGTCGCGGTCGGTCGATTCCCGCCCTTCCAGATTATCCGCCATGGTCTTGCCGGTTACGGTGGGACAGCTTCCGTCGAGCTTGCCGGCCTTGAGAAGCTCCCACATGATGGCGGGCGTGCCGCCGGCGCGGTGATATTTCTCACCCAGCCATTTGCCGGCCGGCTGAACATTGGCGATGAGCGGAATGTCGTAACCGTGGACCTGCCAGTCTTCCTCGCGAAGCTCGACGCCCGCATGTTTGGCCATGGCTGCCAGATGCGGCTGGGCGTTGGTGGAACCGCCGATTGCCGAGTTGACGCGGATCGCGTTCAAAAACGCCTCTCGCGTCATGATGTCGGAAGGCTTGATATTTTCGACAACCAGCTCGACGGCGCGGCGGCCGGTGCGATAGGCCATCTGGCCGCGTTCACGGTAAGCGGCGGGAATGGCGCCGCAGCCGGTAAGCGACATGCCGAGCGCCTCCGCCATGGCGTTCATGGTAGAGGCCGTGCCCATGGTGTTGCAATGGCCGACCGACGGGGCTGATTCCAGCGCTGCCTGCAAGAATTCCTCACGGGTGATTTCGCCAGCGCCGTATTTGCGGCGCATGCGCCAGATGACCGTGCCGGAACCAACCAGATCGCCATCATGATAACCGTCGAGCATCGGCCCGCCGGATAGAACGATGGCCGGAATATCCACCGTGCTTGCCGCCATCAATGCCGAAGGCGTGGTCTTGTCGCAACCCGTGGTCAAAACGACACCATCAAGCGGATAACCGTAAAGCACTTCCACAAGGCTGAGATAGGCAAGATTGCGGTCAAGCGCCGCCGTCGGGCGCTTGCAGTTTTCAAACATCGGATGGGTCGGAAACTCGATGGGAATGCCACCCGCATCGCGGATGCCGTCCCGCACCCGCTTGACCAGTTCCACATGGACGCGGTTACAGGGCGTCAGGTCGCTGCCGCTCTGGGCAATGCCGATGACCGGCTTGCCGGAACGCAGCTCTTCCGGCGTCACGCCGTAATTCATGAAGCGCTCCAGATAGAGCGCCGTCATGTCGAGATGGTCGGGATTGTCGAACCAGTCCTGCGACCGCAGGCGGCGCATCGGTGTCTTCTCGTCGCTCATGAACCTGCCTCAGCCCTGTTCCCGGTTGTTCAGTTTTTCGAGGTAAAGCAGGATGCCGCTATGGTCGATATCGGCACCGCCATCACCGACGAAGTCATCGAATTCCCGCGTCACCTGCTGGGTAAGCGGCAGGTTGAGAGACAGATCCTTCGCCGTCGCCAGCACGCCATTCAGATCCTTGAGCTGGAACTTGGAGGGACCGCCAGGCACGAAATTGCGCTTCACCATGCGGTCGCCATGCAGTTCCAGAATCCGGCTTTCAGCAAAACCGCCGCGTATGGCGTTGCGGAACCCTTCACGCGATGCGCCGCCCGCTTCCACCAGCATCATCGCCTCGGCAACCGCGCCGATGGTGATGGCGACGATCTGCTGGTTTGCGAGCTTGCAGAGCTGGCCAGCGCCAGAGGGACCGACATAGGTGAGGCGACCCATCGGCGCGAAAACATCCGCAAGACCCGCGATCAGCGCCTCATCGCCACCCGCCATGATCGCAAGCGTACCGGCGGTCGCGCCCGGCACACCGCCGGAAACCGGCGCGTCGACATGATGAATGCCCATCGACTCAAGCCGGGAGGAGTGTTCACGCGCAATCGGTGGCGCAATCGAACTGCTGTCAATAACGATCGCGCCCTTTTTCAGCGCTTCGGCCACGCCGGCCGCAAACAGCACCTCGCCCACAGCCTTGCCGTCGCTCAGCATGGTGATGACGATATCGGCGCCCTTGGCGGCATCCGCCGGCGATGCCGCGACGACCGCGCCATCGGCAACCAGTGCCTCGGCCTTATCGACGCTGCGGTTCCAGACGGTGACCGAAAAGCCGGCGCCGAGCAGGCGCCGGGCCATCGGCCCGCCCATCAGGCCCGTGCCGATAAAGGCGACGGACCGCTTCTTCTCCTCCCCACTGATCCTCATTTCAGTGAACCTCCCAGTTCGTCCTCGATATGAACCTGAATGATCTCTTCGAACGAGCTTTCAGCCGTAAAGCCGAGTTCGCGGGCGCGCTTGGCTTCGAAACCGGGGGCCCAGCCTTCGCACATGCGCATGATCATCTCGTTCGGCTCGCGGCGAATGAGGGCGACGGCCTTTTCGCCAGCGACCTTGCGCAGCGCTTCGATCTGTTCGCCAACGGTGGCGCTGAGGCCCGGCATCGACAGGTTGCGGCGCGGGCCGACCTTTTCGACGTCAATCGTTGCGCCATGGATCAGGAAGCCAACGGCGGAACGTGGCGAAGCGTGCCAGTGGCGAATGCTTTCCGGCACCGGCAGAACCGCTTCCTGGCCGACCAGCGGCTCGCGCAGGATATTGGAGAAGAAGCCGGAGGCGGCCGCATTCGGCTTGCCGGGACGAATGCAGATGGTCGGCAGACGAATGCCGATGCCGTCAAAGAAACCGCGACGGCTGTAGTCGGACAGCAGCAATTCGCAGATCGCCTTCTGCGTACCATAGCTGGTCAGCGGCGTGGTGTGGAACTCGTCCGGGATCGGATAGGGAAGCGGCGCACCGAAGACGGCGATAGACGAGGTGAAGACCACGCGCGGCTTGTAACCATCCTTGCCATTGGCAATGCGGATGGCATCGAAGAGATAACGCGTACCGTCGAGATTGATGCGGTAGCCCTTGTCAAAATCGAGTTCGGCTTCACCGGAGACGATGGCAGCGAGGTGAAAAATGGCATCGGGACGGGCTTCAACCAGCTTTTCAGCCTCACCCGGCGCGGAGAGATCGGCGGCACGCGCATCGACTGTACCGGAAAAACCGGCCGGCGCTTCGGGCTGGAACACGTCGATAAGCGTGAACTTGTCGATCGGCTTGCCGCCAAGCGATCCATCCTTGACGAGACGCTGCGTCAGCTTGCGGCCAACCATGCCTGCGGCGCCGATGATTGCGATATGCATGTCTTCCTCCTCTTTGTCCCGGCCATTCTCCCGGGACCGAAAAAACATCATCGGCCAGTCGCCGATAAATTAGCTTGTAAGGTTGTCTGATAACCTTATATGATCGGATTGAAAATAGTATTTTTTCACAAACGGGCAAAAGCAAGGGCGAAAGAGCCCTGTCCGGAAATTTAGGGCGGATTGGACGGAGAGGGTGGAATGACGATCGTGAGCGAAACCGATATCGAGGAATTGCGGTTCTCGTTGAAGAACAGGCTCGGCGAGGCTTTGCTGCTGACATCGCAGGAAGACATGCTGCGCTATTGCCGCGACTGGCACGGCGATGTCACCAGTTCGGCCGTGGCCGTTATCCGCCCCCGTTCTACCAAGGAAGTCTCCGACACTGTTCGCGCCTGCGCGGAACTCGGCCTTGCCATCATCCCCCAGGGCGGCAACACCGGACTGGTGCTCGGTGGCATTCCCGATGCCCCCAAACATCAGGTCGTATTGAGCCTCGAGCGCATGAACGCCATCCGCACCATCGATAGCGACGATTTTTCCGCCGTCGTGGAAGCCGGTTGCATTCTCTCGGAATTCAAGGATGCGGTTCAGGACAAAGGCATGTTCTTCCCGCTGTCGCTCGGTGCACAGGGCAGCTGCCGCATCGGCGGCAACGTCTCCACCAATGCCGGCGGCATCAATGTCCTGCGCTACGGCATGACCCGCGAACTGGTGCTGGGTCTGGAAGTGGTCCTGCCTGATGGCACCATCTGGAACGGGCTGTCGACACTGCGCAAGGACAATCGCGGCATCGATCTGAAGCAGCTCTTCATCGGCGCTGAAGGAACGCTCGGCATCGTCACCGCCGTTGCCGTCAAGCTTTATCCCAATCCCGAACATGTCGAGACGGCGCTGCTCGGCCTCAATTCGCTTGACGATGCCATCAAGCTTTACCGACGCGCCCGACGCGAATGCTGCGATCTCATGTCCGCCTTCGAATTCATGCCGCCCGTCGCCTTCACGCTGGCGATCGAAGCCATACCCGACCTCAAGATGCCGATCGCCGGCGATTACCCTGCCTATGTGCTGATGGAAATTTCCGGCTCGGGTCTGGTCGATACCGCCGACCTGATGGGACGCTTCCTCGAGGGTGTAATGGAAGACGGCCTGGTGCTGGACGGCGTCATCGCCTCCTCGCGGGCACAGGCGCAATCGCTGTGGCTTTTCCGTGAGGGCATGAACGAAGGCCAGGCGCTGCGCGGCAGCCATATGCGCACCGATATTTCGGTGCCGCTGTCCAAGCTCGCGGCTTTCGTGGCCGAAGCGGAAGCGGAACTGGCGGAAAAGCTGCCGGAGTGCCTCGCGGTTTCTTACGGCCATGTTGGAGACGGCAACGTCCACCTCAACGTGCTGCCGCCCGACGGCTCGACGCCGGAAGAGCGCGACGCCTTCATCTACAAGTCCAAGACACTCGTTAACGAGGTGCTCGACCGCTACGTCGGCAGCATCAGCGCCGAACACGGTATCGGCCGTCTGAAGCGCTCCGATTTCGAAAGCCGGCTATCTGATGTGCAGCGCCGGATGATCACGGGCCTGAAAAACGCCTTCGACCCCGATTTGCGAATGAATCCAGGTTGCCAGATAAGCCTGCAACCGGATAGCTAATCAAGAAAAGGCAAAGGCGGCCAAGCTGCCGCCTTTGAAAAACCTGCTGGCAGCGGAGGAGGAAGCTGCTGCCACGGGGAAAACGAACCAATCGTTTCTGTGGAACGGGAGCAACCATGACGCTGGAGTTCAATCAGATACATCGCAACGACCATCTTCCCGGCCGGATCGCCGCGGAGATCGCCCGCGAGATCAATGATTCGAAACTCGGGCCGGGCGACAGGTTGCCGACGGAACATGTTCTGGCGAAAACCTTCGGCGTCAGCCGCTCGGTCATCCGCGAGGCGATCGCGCAATTGCGCAATGAGGGTTTTGTCGAAACACGGCAGGGCGTGGGCGCATTCGTCACCGATCCCCGGCAGCGACTGTCCATCCGCATCGAGCGCTCCCGCCTCAACGACCCGGAAAATTTCCGCGATCTATTCCAGCTTCGTATGCCGCTGGAAATCGAGGCGGCGGGTCTGGCAGCACTGCACCGCACGCCACAACAATTGACGCGGCTCGCTGCGGCGCTGGAAAAGATGAAGACCGCCGACGACTGGGCGACAGAGGGCGTTGCGGCCGATCTCGACTTCCACCGCATTCTGGCGGAAGCGACGCAGAACGAATATTTTCTGATGTTCCTCGGCTTTATTGCGGAACGCATCAGCTCCGCCATCAACATCGCTTTCTCCCGGGCTGTTTTTGGTGAAATTCTCGAGGTGACGATCGCCGAACATGTCGCCATCTACGAAGCTGTCGAAAGCGCCGATGCGACTGCGGCCAAGAATGCCATGCGCAAGCACCTGATGGGTGCGGCAAGCCGGGTCAACCTCGAACTGGATATATTCTGAGGATAGAATAAAGGCCTCAACCGCAAAGCTATAGGACAGGTTTCACAGCTTTCCGGTAGTCCAGAGGCGAAACACGATAATTTTGTCCGCGACACCGCTAGACTCGTCAGAAAAGTCATACTAAGAAGAATGGGATTTGGTTGTCAGACATCCAGACAATAAGACCGCAGGAGGCGGATTGTCTGGAGACTGAAGGGGAGGACTACATGGCCGGTACAAGGTCCATCGACGCTGCCGCAATTTTGCCTGAAGATTTCGAGAACGCGCTGCTCGTTGGCCGCGTCTGGTCGAAAAGCGAAGGTGGCCCCTGCCCGGTCCTGCTCAAGGGCGGCGTCCTTTACGATCTCACCTCCGTCTCGCCCACCATGTCGGAGCTGCTGGAAAAGACGGATCTGGTTGAGCGGCTTGCCGACACCGGCACTTTTGTCGCCTTGGGCGCACTGGAAGCATTTCTGGACGGTTCCGCAGGCGAACTTCTTGCCCCCAATGATATTCAGGCCGTCAAGGCCGCAGGCGTCACCTTCGCCGACAGCATGCTGGAGCGTGTGATCGAAGAACAGGCCAAGGGTGACCCGCTTCGCGCGCAGGAAATCCGCGGGAGGCTGGCGCCGGTTCTCGGCGACAATCTCAAGGGACTTGAAGCTGGCTCCGAAAAAGCGGCCGAAGTGAAGAAACTGCTCCAGGAAATGGGCCTCTGGTCGCAATATCTGGAAGTGGGCATTGGCCCGGATGCGGAAATTTTCTCCAAGGCGCAGGCCATGGCTTCCGTCGGCTGCGGCGCGCTGATCGGCGTTCACCCGAAATCGCAATGGAACAACCCGGAACCGGAAGTGGTGCTGGCCATCGCTTCCGATGGTCGCATCGTCGGCGCGACACTTGGCAACGATGTTAATCTGCGCGATTTCGAAGGCCGTTCCGCCCTGCTTCTCAGCAAGGCAAAGGACAATAACGCTTCCTGCGCGATTGGTCCTTTCATCCGCCTGTTTGACGGCAACTTCACCATCGAAGACGTGAAGAAGTCGCAGATATCACTTCTGGTCGAAGGCGAAGACGGCTTCACCATGACGGGCGTCAGCCCCATGGAAGCGATCAGCCGCACACCGGAAAACCTCGCTTCGCAGCTCTTGAACCGCAACCACCAATATCCTGACGGCGCCGTCTTTTTCCTTGGCACGATGTTCGCGCCGGTGAAGGATCGCCATGGCCCAGGCCTCGGCTTCACCCATTCAAAGGGTGACCGTGTCGAAATCTCCACGCCCAAGCTCGGTAAGCTGATCAACTGGGTCACCACGACCGACGAATGCCCGGAATGGACATTCGGCACCGCGGCCCTGATGCGCAACCTGGCGAAACGAGGGCTGCTCTAGATATTTCTTCGGGAGGGGAAAATGCAAAAGACCATCAATCTCTTTTACCGGATTCTCGAAATCATTCTCGTCCTGCTGCTCGCCGGCATGTCGATCATGGTCTTCGTCAACGTCGTCATGCGTTATACGATGAATTCCGGCATCAACATCTCGGAAGAACTGTCGCGATATTTCTTCGTGTGGCTGACCTTCATCGGCGCCGTGCTTACCTTCCGCGAAAACAGCCATATGGGCATCGAAACGCTCGTGATGTTCCTGTCGCGCCGCGCCCGCGTCGTCTGCATGATCGTGTCGAACATCATCATTCTGGCCTGTTCCGCCATCTTCTTCTGGGGCACCTGGAAACAGTCCGGCATCAATGCCAGCATGCACGCTCCCGTCACCAAGCTGTCGATGATCTGGGTCTATGGCATCGGCATGTTCACCGGCGGCCTGATGTTCATCATCGCACTGGAGCGCCTGTACCGTTATGTGACGGGCCGCGTGACAGAAGACGAAATCGCCCAGTTCGCGGGCGAGAATCTGACGATCGAACAGCTTTCGGAGCGCTGATACCATGACACTTCTCGTTTTTGTCGGCTCTCTGCTGGGAGCCATGGCTATTGGCGTTCCCGTCGCTTTCTCGCTGATGTTCTGCGGCGTCGTGCTCATGTGGTACATGGGCATGTTCAACACCGCGATCATCGCCCAGAACATGATCTCGGGCGCAGACACCTTCACGCTGCTTGCCATCCCCTTCTTCATCTTGGCCGGCGAACTGATGAATTCCGGCGGCCTTTCCCGCCGCATCATCGACTTTGCGATCGCGCTTGTCGGTCACATCCGTGGTGGTCTCGGCATCGTGGCCATCGTGGCGGCCATCATCATGGCCAGCATCTCCGGCTCGGCCGCAGCCGATACCGCAGCCCTTGCCGCAATCCTTATCCCGATGATGGCGAAGGCCGGTTACAACATTCCGCGCTCGGGTGGCCTCATCGCCGCAGGCGGTATCATCGCCCCGGTCATTCCGCCGTCCATGGCCTTCATCGTTTTCGGTGTTGCCGCCAACGTCTCGATCACCCAGCTTTTCCTTGCGGGTATCGTTCCCGGCATTCTCATGGGCATTTCGCTGATCGTCGCCTGGCTGATCGTGGTCCGCAAGGATAACGTCCAGCCGCTGCCGAAGACCTCCGCCAAGGAACGTCTGACCGCCACGGCTCGCGCCGGCTGGGCGCTCGGCATGCCTGTCATCATTCTCGGCGGCATCAAAGCAGGCATCATGACGCCGACGGAAGCTGCCGTCGTTGCGGCTGTCTACGCGCTTTTCGTCGGTATGGTGATCTATCGCGAACTGAAGCCGGCGGATCTGTTCCACGTGCTTCTGCGCGCCGCCAAGAGCACGTCCATCATCATGTTCCTGGTTTGCGCGGCACTCGTCTCCGCATGGCTTATCACGGCAGCGAACATTCCGAACGAAGTCGCAGGCTATATCGAGCCGCTGATCGACCGCCCGATGCTTCTGATGGCCGCAATGATGGTACTGGTCTTCATTGTCGGAACGGCACTCGACCTGACGCCGACCATCCTGATCCTGACGCCTGTTCTGATGCCTATCGTCAAACAGGCGGGCATTGATCCGGTCTATTTCGGTGTTCTCTTCATCATCAACAACGCCATCGGCCTGATTACGCCTCCGGTCGGCGTCGTGCTGAACGTCGTCAGCGGTGTCGGCCGCATTCCACTCGGCAAGGTCACGATCGGTGTCTGGCCGTTCCTCGTCGCCGAAACCATCGTCCTGGCGCTGCTGGTGATTTTCCCGGACATCGTCCTCGTACCGCTGCAGTATCTCCGTTAATCCGCAACCTGTTTCTCGAACATAATCCAAGGGAGGATATTATGAGAAAGCTTCTTCTGACTACCACGGCCATCGCTTTCGCCGTTGGCGCCGCAGCTCCGGCAATGGCCGAATTCAACAGCCGTAACATCCGTGTTTCGAACGGCATCAACCAGGATCACCCCGTCGGCAACGGCATCAAGGCCATGCAGGCCTGCCTCGACGACAAGTCGGGCGGCAAGCTGAAGCTGACGGCATTCTGGGGCGGCGCTCTCGGCGGTGACCTTCAGGCAACGCAGGCCCTGCGCTCCGGCGTTCAGGAAGCCGTTGTGACATCGTCCTCGCCGCTCGTTGGCCTCATCCCGTCGCTCGGCGTCTTCGACCTGCCGTTCCTCTTTGCAAACGACAAGGAAGCCGATGCCGTCATGGACGGCGCCTTCGGCGACATGATGAACAAGAAGCTGGAAGAGCAGGGTCTCGTGAACCTCGCTTACTGGGAAAACGGCTTCCGCAATCTCTCGAACTCCAAGCATGCCGTTACGAAGTGGGAAGACTTCTCCGGCCTCAAGGTTCGCGTGATGCAGAACAACATCTTCCTCGACACCTTCCAGAACCTCGGCGCCAATGCAACGCCGATGGCTTTCGGCGAAGTCTTCTCCGCGCTTGAAACCAACGCGATCGACGCACAGGAAAACCCCTATGTAACGATCGACACCTCCAAGTTCTACGAGGTGCAGAAGTACATCACCGAGACGAATCACGCTTACACGCCGTTCCTCTTCCTCTTCTCCAAGCCGATCTTCGACAGCTACACGCCCGAAGAACAGACGGCCCTGCGTGAATGCGCAGTCGTCGGCCGCGACGAAGAGCGCAAGGTCATCCGCGACCTGAACCAGAAGTCGCTGGAAAAGATCAAGGCTGCCGGTCTCGAAGTGAACGCTCTGTCTGCGGAAGAGCAGACCCGCATTCGCGAAAAGTCGATGGTCGTCTACGAAAAGCACAAGGCTGAAATCGGTGCCGACGTCGTTGACGCCGTTCTGGCGGACCTGAAGAAGATCCGCGGCCAGTAAGCCCATCAGGTTGAAACGAAAAACACCCGGAGGTTCCGCCTCCGGGTGTTTTTGTTTGTAAAAATAGCTGACAGAAAAGGCCGCCGAAGCAGCCTTTTCAAAAGATCACGCCGTGCGGTTCTGCCGGTTGGCGATCAAATCTTCGACAACCGCCGGATCGGCGAGCGTCGATGTATCCCCCAGCGCACCGAAATCGTCCTCGGCGATTTTCCGCAGGATACGCCGCATGATCTTGCCCGAACGGGTCTTCGGCAGGCCCGGCGCGAACTGGATCTTGTCAGGCGTAGCAACGGGCCCGATCTCGTTGCGGACGTGCTTTATCAGCTCCTCCCGCAGCGCATAGTCACCATTCTGACCCGCCATCAGCGTGACATAACAATAAATGCCCTGCCCCTTGATGGGATGCGGATAACCGACCACTGCCGCTTCCGAAACCTGGTGATGCGACACCAGCGCCGATTCCACCTCGGCCGTGCCGAGGCGATGGCCGGAAACGTTCAGGACATCATCGACGCGGCCGGTGATCCAGTAATAGCCGTCCTCATCGCGCCGGCAGCCGTCACCGGTGAAGTACTTGCCCTTATAGGTCGAGAAATAGGTATCGATAAAACGCTGGTGATCGCCATAGACGGACCGCGACTGGCCCGGCCAGCTGTCGATGATGCAGAGATTACCATCGGCCGGCCCCTCCAGCACCTTGCCTTCGGCATCGACCAGCTGCGGCTGCACGCCGAAGAACGGCCTTGTCGCCGAACCCGGCTTCAAATCGGTCGCGCCCGGTAGCGGCGAGATGAGAATGCCGCCGGTTTCCGTCTGCCACCAGGTGTCGACGATGGGGCTCTTGTCCTCACCGACCACATGGTAATACCACTCCCAGGCTTCCGGATTGATCGGCTCGCCAACCGTGCCGAGAAGCCTGATGCTGGAGCGCGAGGAGCGCTGGACGAACTGGTCTCCGGCCCCCATCAGCGATCTGAGCGCCGTCGGTGCGGTATAGAAGATATTGACCTTGTGCTTGTCGATGACTTCCCAGAAACGACCCTGGTCCGGGAAGTTGGGAACGCCTTCGAACATCAGCGTCGTCGCGCAGTTCGCAAGCGGCCCGTAGACGATGTAGGAATGGCCCGTGACCCAGCCGACATCAGCGGTACACCAATAGACCTCACCGTCCTTGTAGTCGAAGACATATTCATGCGTCATCGACGTATAAACGAGATAGCCGCCCGTGGTGTGCAGCACGCCCTTCGGCTTGCCGGTGGAGCCTGACGTGTAAAGAATGAAAAGCGGATCTTCCGCCCGCATCTTCACCGGCGGGCAATCCGGCTTCACGGTAGCGATTTCCTGATGGTACCAGATGTCGCGGCCCGGCGCCCAGCCGGTCTTGCCGCCGGTGCGGCGCACGACCAGAACCTTGTTGACGATGACATATTGCTTGGCGGCAATATCGATCGCCTTGTCGGTGTTTTCCTTGAGCGGGATCGGTTTACCGCCGCGTACGCCCTCATCGCAGGTGATGACGAAAGTGGACTGGCAGTCGACGATACGGCCCGCCAACGCTTCCGGTGAGAACCCGCCGAACACGACGGAGTGAATGGCGCCGATACGGGCGCAGGCGAGCATGGCATAGGCCGCCTCGGGTATCATCGGCATGTAGATGGTGACGCGGTCGCCCTTCTTCACGCCATGCTTCTTCAGCACGTTCGCCAGGCGGCAGACATAGTCATAGAGTTGGTTATAGGTGATCTTCTTGTCGATATAGGGATTGTCGCCTTCCCAGATGATCGCCGTGCGCTCACCATGGGTCTTCAGATGCCGGTCGATACAGTTATAGGAGACGTTGGTCAGGCCGTCCTCGAACCACTTGATCGGCACCCTTCCCTTGAAGGAGGTGTTCTTGACCTTGGTATAGGGTTTGAACCAGTCGATCCGCCGGCCGTGCTTGTCCCAGAACTTTTCGGGATCCTCGACGCTCTCCTGATACCATTTCTGGTAACGCTCATTGTCGATGAGCGTGCGGGCTTTTGCCGATTTGAGCACCGGATAAATCTTGGCAGACATAAACTCCTCCTGAAACCATAAATGTCTTGTTCTAAACGGGCGCCTTGAGACTCCCACCTCAGGCATGTGGTGAATTCATAGCAGGTCGATCACGCACGGCAATTAGACAAAGGCATTTGTTTTGCAAAGAATTGCAATTATGATGCAATCCGGTTATAGAGCGCCAATATCCCGGAAATCAGTGGTTGATACCACGCCCGCGACACCGGCGCGGACGGACAGAAGGACTGTATCTATGGCTCAACAATTGCTCATGCCAAAGGCTACGGCTGTATGGCTGGTTGACAACACCGCGCTGTCGTTCGATCAGATCGCCACGTTCTGCAAACTGCATCCGCTTGAAGTCAAGGCGATTGCCGACGGTGAAGCCGCGCAGGGCATCAAGGGCCTCGACCCCATCGCGACCGGACAGCTTTCCCGCGACGAGATTGCCCGCGCTGAAGGCAATCCGAACCACAAGCTCAAGCTCTCCGAGCCGAAGGTCCGCGTGCCGGAATCCAAGCGCCGCGGCCCGCGCTACACGCCGGTTTCCAAGCGTCAGGATCGTCCGAACGCCATTCTCTGGCTGGTTCGCAACCATCCGGAACTGAAGGATGCACAGATTTCGCGCCTCGTCGGCACGACCAAATCCACCATCGAGCAGATCCGCGACCGCACCCACTGGAATTCCGCCAACCTGACGCCGATGGATCCGGTAACGCTCGGCCTCTGCAGCCAGATTGATCTCGACCTCGAAGTTGAACGCGCCTCTCGCGGCCGTCCGCTGCCGACCGCCGAAGAACTCGGCAACACGCTGCAGCCGGCAACGGCAACGGAAGGTCTGGACTACAGCTTCCAGCGCGAAGAAGAAGAACAGATCGATGCAGACGCGGTCTTCAAGAAGCTCTCTTCGCTGAAGTCGACACCGAAGGACGAAGACGAGGACGATCACTACTGATCGAAAGTCTTGCATTGTCTGAAAACCCGGCCGAAACGCCGGGTTTTTTGTTTGATGATTTATCGAGCGCCGAAGATCGCCGAGCCGACGCGCACGCTCGTTGCGCCGAATTCGACTGCGGTTTCGAAATCGCCGGACATGCCCATGGAAAGCTTCTCGAGGCCGCATTGTTTTGCAAGCTTCGCCAGAAGCGCAAAATGCGGACCGGGATTTTCCTCCGCCGGCGGAATGCACATCAGCCCCTCGACCGGCAATTTCAGCTCATCCCGGCAAAAAGCAACAAAGGTAGCCGTCTCGCGCGGATCGATGCCGGCCTTCTGCGGCTCAAGCCCGGTATTGACCTGCACATAGAAACGAAGGCTGCGGCCCTGCTTGACGCATTCTTCGGAAAGCGCGCGGGCGATCTTTTCCCGGTCGATGCTCTGCACGACATCAAATAATGCAACGGCATCCGCCGCCTTGTTGGATTGCAGCGGGCCGATCAGATGCAGCTCGATGTCAGGTGTCTTTTCTTTCAGGGCAGGCCATTTGCCCTGCGCTTCCTGTACGCGGTTCTCGCCGAACACGCGCTGGCCACCATTGATGACCGGCTGGATCGCCTCCGCGTCGAATGTCTTCGAGACGGCGACCAGTGCCACCGCCTCTGCCTTGCGGCCGGATTTCTCCGCAGCTTCCGCGATCCGCTGCCTGACATCCTCAAGACGTGCTTCGATTTCCATCACAGAACCTTTATTTGAACCATTCGCAAGCTAACTAGACGCCGATTGCCTTGATGCCAAGCGGGTTTAGCACCATTTGAGGCACGCTGGCCAAGATTGAACGCCCGGACGCCCCGCCAAACTTGACGCCCCGGTCGTTTCATGGTGAAGGTCAGCGCAAATTTTTCCCCTCGATACCCGGAATTCAGAACAATGGCCATCGAACGTTACAATCCTCGCGACGCCGAGCCGCGCTGGCAGCAGAAATGGAACGAAGACAAGGTTTTCGTGACCGACAACAGCGATCCGCGCGAGAAGTATTACGTTCTAGAGATGTTTCCCTACCCATCGGGACGCATCCATATGGGCCATGTCCGCAACTACGCGATGGGTGATGTGGTTGCGCGCTACAAGCGCGCGCGCGGCTTCAACGTTCTGCACCCGATGGGCTGGGACGCCTTCGGCATGCCTGCGGAAAACGCGGCCATGCAGAACAAGGTTCACCCGAAGGACTGGACCTACCAGAACATCGCCACCATGCGCGGCCAGCTGAAGTCCATGGGCCTGTCGCTGGACTGGACCCGCGAATTCGCGACCTGCGACGTGGAATATTACCATCGCCAGCAGGCGCTGTTCGTCGATTTCATGGAAAAGGGCCTGGTTTACCGCAAGCAGTCCAAGGTCAACTGGGATCCGGTCGACCACACGGTTCTGGCCAATGAGCAGGTGATCGACGGCCGCGGCTGGCGCTCCGGCGCACTGGTCGAACAGCGCGAACTGACACAATGGTTCTTCCGCATCACCGATTTCAGCCAGGACCTGCTGGACGAACTGGATGAACTGGACCAGTGGCCGGAAAAAGTGCGCCTGATGCAGAAGAACTGGATCGGCCGTTCCGAAGGCCTGTCGCTGCGCTGGCAAACCGTCACTGAGACGGCGCCAGAAGGTTTTTCCGATATCACCGTTTATACAACGCGTCCCGACACCCTGTTCGGCGCATCCTTCCTGGCGATCGCCGCCGACCATCCGCTGGCAAAGGAACTGTCGGCGAACAACCCCGATATTGCCGCGTTCTGCGATGAATGCCGCCGCCATGGTACCTCTCTGGCAGCACTGGAAACCGCTGAAAAGAAGGGTATCGATACTGGCGTGAAGGTCGTTCACCCGCTGGATCCGACCTGGGAACTGCCCGTCTATGTCGCCAATTTCGTCTTGATGGATTACGGCACCGGCGCAATCTTCGGCTGCCCCTCGGGTGACCAGCGCGATCTGGATTTCGCTCGCAAATACGGCCTGCCGGTCGTGGCCGTCGTCGCACCCGAAGGCCCGGATGCAGAAAGCTTCACCGTCGACGACACGGCCTATACCGATGACGGCGTGATGATCAATTCCGGCTTCCTGAACGGCATGAAGACGGCTGACGCCTTTGAGGCAGTCGTGCAGAAGCTCTCCGCCGAGATGCTGGGCAATGCGCCGCAGGCTGAGCGCAAGGTCAATTTCCGCCTGCGCGACTGGGGCATTTCCCGCCAGCGCTACTGGGGTTGCCCCATCCCCGTCATCCATTGCGAAGTCTGCGGCGTGGTGCCGGTTCCGAAGAAGGACCTGCCGGTCAAGCTGCCCGATGACGTGACCTTCGACGTGCCCGGCAACCCGCTGGACCGGCACCCCACATGGCGTCATGTCGCCTGCCCGCAATGCGGTCATGACGCGCGGCGCGAAACCGACACGATGGATACCTTTGTCGATTCCAGCTGGTATTACACCCGCTTCACAGCACCGTGGGAAGACCAGCCGACCGACCCGAAGGTTGCCAATCACTGGCTGCCGGTCGATCAATATATTGGCGGCATCGAGCACGCCATCCTGCACCTGCTCTATTCGCGTTTCTTCACCCGCGCCATGCGCGAGACCGGTCATGTCGGCGTCAAGGAACCCTTCAAGGGCCTGTTCACGCAGGGCATGGTGGTGCACGAGACCTACAGCCATGGCGAGGGCACAGGCCGCGAATGGATAGCACCCGCCGACCTGCGTATCGAAGAGACGGACGGCGCCCGCCGGGCATTCCTCCTGTCTTCTGGCGCGGAAGTGAAGATCGGCTCGATCGAGAAGATGTCGAAATCTAAGAAGAACGTGGTCGACCCGGACGATATCATCGCATCCTACGGGGCGGATACCGCACGCTTCTTCGTCCTGTCGGACTCTCCGCCGGATCGCGACGTCATCTGGTCGGAAGCTGGCGTGGAGGGTGCAAACCGTTTCGTCCAGCGCGTCTGGCGCATCATCGGCGAAGTCGCCGGGGAACTGAAGAGCGTCAAGCCGAAGCCTGCGGCCGAAGGCGAAGGTCTGGCAGCCTCCAAGGCCGCCCACAAGACGCTGAAGGCTGTTCAGGAAGATCTGGACAAGCTCGCCTTCAACAAGGCGATTGCCCGCATTTACGAGCTGGTCAACGCCTTGGCAGGACCACTTGCCGATGTCGCGGCGGGCGGCAAGTCGGATGACGTGAGGGCGGCGGCACGCGACGCCGTCGAAATTCTCATCCGCATCATCGCCCCCATGACACCGCATCTGGCCGAAGAATGCTGGTCGGCCCTAGGCAACACAGGTCTCGTCGCCCAGACGCCGTGGCCAGCTTTCGTCGCCTCACTGGTCGAGGAAAACGATGTGGTCATGCCCGTCCAGGTCAACGGCAAGAAGCGCGGCGAATTGACAATCGCGCGCGATGCGGATCAAGATGCGGTCCGCACGGCCGCCCTTGCGCTGGATGCCGTCAAATCCATTCTTGCCGGTGGCGAGCCCAAGAAAGTCATCGTGGTTCCGCAGAGGATTGTGAACATTGTTGTCTGACGTTTTTTCGAGATGGAGCCGCGTCGCGGCAGCAATTTCCGTCGTGATGATGGCTGGTCTTCTAGCGGGTTGCCAGGTGCGCCCGCTATATGGCGAAGCTTCCGGGACCAAGGAGAGACTGGCAGCCGTCAGCATTTCCGACGTCGGTGGCAGAGTTGGGCAGGAAGTCCGTAATCAGTTGATCTTTCTGATGGGCGGCGGTGCAGGCCAACCGGCAACGGCGCAATATAACGTCAAGATTTCCGTCAGCTCGAGCTCCTCAACGACGGAAGTGCAGAATTACGACCTGACGACCCGCGCGAACAACAATTACGACGGCCCCTACCCCGGCCGTGTGGTGATGACCGGCAACTATGTTCTGACCCGTATTTCCGACGGTCAGATCCTGCGCTCCGCACGCCGCAGCGTAACGGCGCAGGTCGATCTGCCGCAGCAGGAATTCGCCAAGATCAGGGCAACCCGCGATGCTGAAAACCGGGCGGCTCGCGAACTGGCTGAAATCATCCGTACCGATATCGCCGCCACTCTCGGCCGCTGAGAGCCGGGGCCGTGGCAGAGATAAAATCGCATGAATTTGAGCGCTTCGCCGAAAACCCGGCGGAGCGCTTTCGCATTTTTGTACTTTACGGTCCGGATCGGGGCCTCGTGTCGGAGCGGGCGAGCATCATCGCGAAGAAAACCGGCATCGATCCCGACGACGCTTTTGCGTCGCTGAAGCTGACCGCATCCGATCTGCAGGGTGACCCGGGCCGTCTGCTAGACGAGGTGAATGCCATAGGCCTTTTCGGCGGTGAGAAACTCGTCTGGGTCAAAGGTGCTTCGGCCGAACGGGCGCTGGTGGATGCCCTCCAGCTATTGGCCGAGACGCCACCGGAAGCGAGCTTCCTGATCATCGAAGCCGGCGATGTCAAAAAGGGCACGGGGCTGCGCAAGATCGCGGAACCTGCGCGTTCCATCGCCGCGATCCCCTGCTATGCCGACGATGCGCGCTCGTTGAACGCACTGATCGATCAGGAGCTGTCGGCCGACAATCTGCGCATCGCGCCGGCCGCGCGGCAGAGACTGATCGAATCGCTCGGCGGCGACCGCATTGCCTCGCGCAACGAAATCCGCAAGCTCGCGCTTTATTGTCGTGGCGCGGAGGTGATCGAGGAAGACGACGTGCTGGCGATCATCGGCGATGCAAGCACGGTTTCCGCTGACGATGCCGTCGATGCCATCCTGAAGGGCGATAGAAACGCCTTTTTCCATGCGACCCAGAAGATCGTCGCCTCGAAGACGCCAATTTTCCTGGTGCTTCAGGGATGCCTCAAGCAATTCCAGCTGCTTGATCAGATGCGGGCCGAGATGGACGAGAAAAAGCAGCAGGCCGGGCAGGTCATGCAAACGCTTGGACCCCACATCCATTTTCGCAGAAAGCCGATCATCGAAAGAGCGCTGCGCACCTGGCAGCCTGCGGCAATCGCGCGCGAGATGAACCGCCTGCAGGCGGCCATATTGCAAAGCCGCCAGCGGCAAAGCCTGGAAGAAAGCGTGGCCCTTCTGACCCTGCTTTCGACTACGCTGCAATCCGGCCGAGGCGGCTGAATTCCAGCAAAAAGCCCTCGCGCTTACGCTGCAAGGGCTCTTAAAATCATAATACGTAGACAACAGGTCGTCGAAAACTCAGTCGCCCTGACCGGGTTCAGCGGAAAAATAAAGGTCCAGCTTACCCTCGACGCCGTCCATTTCCTTGGCTTCGGGCATCGGATCACGCTTTATCGTGATGTTCGGCCAGATCGCTGCATATTCCGCATTCAGCTTCAGCCACTTGTCGAGACCCGGCTCCGTATCGGGCTTGATCGCCTCGGCGGGACATTCCGGTTCGCACACACCGCAATCGATGCATTCATCAGGATTGATCGCGAGGAAATTTTCACCCTCATAAAAGCAGTCGACGGGGCAGACTTCAACGCAATCGGTATATTTGCAGCGAATGCAATTGTCGGTCACGACATATGTCATGATGAACTCCAGAATATGCAGGCCGGGTCTTTGGGCTTCGGAACACAAGCCGTCGCCCGGAATTCAGACAGGGCAATTTCGCAAGTGACGTAATGCCTTTGCCTTCAGATAGCAAGGATAAACAATTCTGAAAAACCGGCTCGACTTGGAGGTTTATTCTAATCTGTATTTCCGTCACTGTCTGACAGAAACTTGTCGAGCGCTCTGCGCTCTTTTTTGGTCGGACGACCGCTGCCCGGCTCTCGCATCGCCTGCTCCAGGGGGCTCAGCCTGTCGGAAGGCGCCCTTGGCGGCGTCAGATCGTCATAGAGAAGCCTGGCCTCTTCATAGGGCCCACGCCGCTCGCCGCCGGACTTGACGACGAGTACCTTGTCCATTCGCTCGAAACCGATATCGAGCCTGTCACCCGCCTTCACCGCATGGCTTGGCTGACGGATAGTGACATCATTGACCTTAACCTGGCCAGACTGGATATAACCTTGGGCAAGGGAGCGGGATTTAGCCATGCGGGCAAAGAACAACCACTTGTCCAGACGCTGACGCGTACTCTCCAATGGCTGTTCTTTGCTCCCCATAGGCTTACTTCTTCAGCTGCTCCTTGAGGGCAGCGAGCTTTGCGAAAGGTGAATCCGGATCGAGCGGCTTCTCCTTGCGGGGAGGCTTGGCTTCGAAACGCTGCTGACCCTGCGGTTTTCCGCCGCGGTCATTACGGTCCGGCCTGTCCTTGCGCTCGCCGCGATCCTGACGATCGTTGCGATTGCCGCGGTCAGGGCGTCCACCATCACGCTTGCGCTCACCCTCGCCGCCGCGATTAGCGGCTTCGCGATTTGCGCCGTCACGATTATCGCGACGGCCTTCACCACGACGCTCGCCCTGCTCGCGCGCGCCATCACGGCCTTGACCGCGATTGCCCGGACGACGGTTCTCGCTACGCTGGTTTTCGTTGCGGCCACCTGGGCGCCACAGAAGAACGGGCTTGGGCTCGGCAGCCTCAGTGCTTTCCGCAGGCACGGTCTCACCAACCGTAACTTCGTCGCTGACGGCTTGCGCGACCGGCGTTTCCTCGACGGTTTCAACAGCCGCCGTTTCGGATGCCTGTTCTTCCGAAGCGGGCTCATCCTGCTCGGCCTCAGCGCTTTCCTCTTCCGCCACCGCCTCAGCGGCGGCCGGAGCAGCAGCGCCGGTCTGGCTGGCGAGGAAGGCCTGCGCCTCTTCCGCCGTCACCTGGTCGGCACGGTAGCCGAGACCCTTGAGGATCTCTTCCATGTCGTCGAGCGTCGCGCCGAGAATGGAGAGCATCGCGGTCGTCGTCGTGAAGCGACGGCCATCATAGGCGCCTTCCGGGCGCGGCTGCTGGCCGGGCTTCCACTGCAACAGCGGACGAATGAGATCAGCCAGACGCTCGAGAATGTCGATACGAACCGCACGCTTTCCAAGGAAACGGAAACCGGCAAGCTTGTAGAACATACGCTCGAAGGCGGGGTCCGTTACCACGGAGGTGCGGCCGGCAGCGAGCACCGGAATGAGATCGCCATAACCCGGCTTGCCGAGGCCATCATTCTTCAGCGCCCAGAGCAGCGTCACAAGCTCGGCCGGAGCCGGCTTCAGCAATGCGGGCAGGAAGACGTGATAGGCGCCAAAACGCACGCCGTAGCGGCGCATGGAGGCGCGCGCATCCTGATCCAGCGACTTCACGTCTTCGGTGACGTCGCGGCGGAACAGAACGCCAAGATTTTCGACCAGCTGGAACGCCAGGCCCTTTGCCAGACCCTGAAGGTCTTCGGCGCGTGAAATATCGTCCAGCGGCTTCAGCACGGTCGCAATCTGGTGATTGACGAAACGTTCGACGCGCGCCAGCGCGTGATCACGGGCGTTGCCGCTCAACTGTTCGTCGGCAAGCAGGATCACACGCGGCTTCATGATGTTGTCACCTGCCGAAAGGCGGGCCACCGGCTCGCCCAACCAGCGAACCAGACCATCGGAGCTCAAAGCAAGATCGCCATTTCCACTGGCGTGCAGACGCGCGGCACGCGCCTCGTATTCGAGCGCGAGCGCCTTTTGCGCCGCAGCCTGCACGGCCTTCTGATCCGGCCCTTCCATTCCCGGCACCGGCGTGAACCGGAACCCGGCCAACTGGCCGACGTGATGTCCTTCTACGAAGACATCACCATTTACACTGATTTCAGCTTCAAGCATCGCATTCTCTCTCAGGCGCCTCATGAGCACAGATGTCCTGCGATCAACAAAGCGTTTCGTCAACCTTTCATGTAGCGCATCGGACAATCGATCCTCGATTTCCCGCGTCTTTTCTTGCCAGTGTGTCGGATCGGCAAGCCATCCTGGGCGGTTCGATACATAAGTCCATGTTCTGATCTGCGCAATCCTTGCAGAAAGGGTATCGATCTCTCCATCCGTGCGATCGGCGCGGCGTACCTGCTCTGACATGAAATCTTCGTTCACCGCACCGCGTTTTACGAGGTCGAAATAGAGCGTCGATATCAGGTCGGCATGCTGGGCAGGCGCGATACGGCGATAGTCGGGAAGCGCGCAGGCCTCCCATAGTTTTTCCACCCGCGCATCGCTCGTCGTCACGTCGATGATTTCAGGATAACGCGATAGATATTCCAGCGCCTGCTGGTCGATTGCGGGCAAGGCCCGGGAAAGCCCCTGGATCGTGGGCGCGGCATCGAGGCTCAGACGCAGATTGGCGATGGAGGAAAAATCGAAATTCTTCGTCCGCCATTGCAGCACCTTCACCGCATCGAACTGATGGGTTTCGATACGCTCCACCAATTCATCGTCAAAGGGATCGACGCGCCCCGTCACGCCGAAGGTGCCATCGCGAAGATGGCGGCCGGCGCGGCCGGCGATCTGGCCGATCTCGCCGGGATTGAGATTGCGGAACTGGTAACCGTCAAATTTACGGTCCTGCGCGAAGGCGACATGATCGACATCGAGGTTAAGCCCCATGCCAATGGCGTCCGTCGCGACAAGATATTCGACATCGC
Source organism: Agrobacterium tumefaciens (assembly GCA_025560025.1). Taxonomy (NCBI): domain Bacteria; kingdom Pseudomonadati; phylum Pseudomonadota; class Alphaproteobacteria; order Hyphomicrobiales; family Rhizobiaceae; genus Agrobacterium; species Agrobacterium tumefaciens. The sequence continues at coordinate 2,497,227 of CP048485.1, forward strand.
CGGACTGGTAGAGCCCGACCTGGGCATTGCGCGTTCGCGGCGAAAGCGCGCCCATCACCACAGCCGCACCGCCGCGCTGGCGCCGCACCAGCTCTGCGATGGCATAAACCTCTTCCGCCGAAAAGGCGACGATGGCCGTGCGTTGCGGCAGGCGGGTGATCTTTTTCTGGCCCGCATAAAAAAGCTGCGACAGGCGCGGCCGCTCGACCACGGTAATTCCCGGCAGCAGCTTCTCAAGGATCGGGCGCATCGTGCCTGCACCGAGAAGCAACGTTTCCTCCCGCCCACGCAAGTGCAGCACGCGGTCGGTGAAGATGTGGCCACGCTCCAGATCACCGGCCAGCTGCACCTCGTCGATCGCGACGAATGCGGCCGTCGTCTCGCGCGGCATGGCTTCCACCGTGCAGACCGAATATTTGGCTTTGGGAGGGGAAATCTTTTCTTCGCCGGTAATCAGCGCCACATTCGGCGCACCCACTTTTTCAACGAGACGGGTATAGACCTCCCGCGCAAGAAGGCGCAGCGGCAGGCCGATGACCCCGCTGCCATGCGCCACCATCCGCTCGATCGCGTAGTGGGTCTTGCCGGTATTGGTGGGGCCGAGAACGGCCGTGACACCGCGGCCGCTCAGGATCATGGGGCGAAAATTCAACGTACTATCCGCGAATCGACTTCATCTGCTTGTCGTGCAGGCCGCCATTGCTGGTACGGTCCGCACGCACCACACATGGCAATGCCCGCCGACAAAGGCAATAGGCCTTGCCCGTAAAGTGGGTCGCGGCTGTTGCTGTACCAACTTTTCTGTTCAGATTCAGCCGGTTGAGAGGACAAAAAGAATCCGGCGAAAACGAAATCGATTCGGTTGCGGAACAGTCTGCGAACGAATCGAATACGAATCGCTGACTCGGCGGGATTCAGCTTTTGTTCCCCACAGCATCTGGTTGGCAAACCGGCGTTCCATACCAGATTGTGAATCCGGGTAAGTCCTTGCCCGGATTCAAGTTTGCAGCACCGACTTTAGACCCAAAATGCCGGAATCGGCTGTCAAGACGCAATCGCGGTATCAGAGCGCCTCGCCCGCGAGCAAACGTGGCGCGTTCGCATCTGTCGTTCCGGCGGCCTGCCCGATGAAATAGGATTTCAGCGCCGGCAAACGATCCACAACACCCAGACCGAAATCCCGCATGATGCGGATTGGACCGACATCGTTGGAGAAAAGCCGGTTCAGCACATCCGTCGTCACCCCCATCCGCAAGGTGTCGAAACGCCGCCACGACTGATAACGCTCCAGAACATTGAGCGAGCCGATATCGAGACCGAGACGGTCAGCCTCGACCACGGTTTCGGCCAGGGCCGCGACATCCTTGAAGCCAAGATTGAGGCCTTGGCCCGAGATCGGGTGAATTCCGTGCGCCGCATCGCCGGCAAGCGCAAAACGCGGCGCGACGAAGGAGCGGGCCAGCGTCAACCCCAGCGGAAAGGCACGGCGCGGACCGACGGGTCGGACAGGGCCGAGCTTGTGACCGAACCGGCGCTCGAGCTCTTCCTCGAACACCAGATCGTCGGAGGCGACCAACCTGTCGGCATCGGCCGTCCGTTCCGTCCAGACGAGCGACGAACGGTTTCCTTTCAGCGGCAGGATGGCAAAAGGCCCTGAGGGCAGGAAATGCTCCTCCGCACAGCCCTCATGCGGCCGGTCATGTTCGACGGTGGTAACGATACCGGACTGGTCATAAGCCCAGTGCACTGTCTTGATGCCCGCCATATCCCTGAGCGCCGAGCGAACGCCATCGCAGGCGACGAGCAGCCGCGCTTCCAGCGCCGAACCGTCGGAAAGCGAGATGGATGTCGATTGCGAGCCCGCGGTAAACCCGGAAACACTGAGGCCATGGCGGATGTCTATGCCAAGGCGCTCGCACAGGCCGCGCAGCGCGCCCACCATCGCCACATTCGGAACCATATGGGCGAAGGGCCTGCCCTCTTCCACCACACCGTCGAAGGTGAGAAATACCGGACGGACCGGGTCGGCAGTCTTCGAATCAGTAACGATCATCTTGTTGATCGGCTGGGCTTCCGGCTCGATTTCGCTCCATATCCCGAAAACATCGAGCATGCGCGTGGCAGCCGCGATGATCGCAGAGGCGCGGACGTCCTTCTTCCAGACATCCTCTGGAGCCGCCTCAACCACCTGCACGTTAAGATGCCGGGCCGCCTGCTTAATTGCGACAGCAACGGAAAGACCGACATATCCGCCGCCTGCAACCACCACGTCGAGCATCGCGCTTCTCCTCAAATCTTGTGCACGCATCATCGGCGCACTATAGACCATGTGACGTCTTCCTACAGCCGGAGCAGGCCGAAAAAATGTCGCATCCTTTGCAAACGTCAGACCCGATGGCCAATCTCATCGCCACGCTCGATCTCGAAAAGCTGGAAGAGAACCTGTTCCGTGGCGAAAGCCCGCAAATCGGCTGGCAGCGCGTCTTCGGCGGCCAGGTCATAGCGCAAGCCCTGATCGCGGCGCAGAGAACCGTGGATGACGACCGCCTCGTGCACTCGCTGCATGCCTATTTCATGCGCCCCGGTGATCCGCTCGTCCCCATCCTCTACCAGGTGGAGCGTATCCGCGACGGCGCCAGCTTCTGCACCCGCCGTGTGGTCGCCATCCAGCACGGCAAGGCGATTTTTTCCATGTCCGCGTCGTTTCAGATATTCGAGGACGGCTTTAATCATCAGATAAAAATGCCTGACGTGCTGCCGCCCGAAAAACTGATGAGCGAGGAGCAAATGCAGGCAGCCTTCCTTGCCAATGCACCCGCTTCGATCCGCAAATACTGGAGCAACAAGCGCCCGATCGAGATAAGACCGGTGTCGCTGACCCATTACATCTCGAAGGAAAAACTCGAACCGCAGCAGGATATATGGGTTCGCGCCGTCGGCGAAGTGCCCGACAATCCGCGTTTCCAGTCGGCCATTCTCGCCTATCTGTCGGACATGACCCTTCTCGACACATCGCTCTACGCCCACGGAACGACGATCTTCGATCCTTCCATTCAGGTGGCGAGCCTCGATCACGCCATGTGGTTCCACCGCCCCTGCCGGCTGGATGACTGGCTGCTCTATACGCAGGATAGCCCCAGCGCCTCCGGTGCGCGCGGTTTGACGCGTGGCAATATTTTCACCAGACAGGGTGAGCTGGTCGCCTCCGTCGCACAGGAAGGTTTGATCCGCAAAAGGGCAAATGATTAAATAATGTGCTTTTCTGGAAAATCGCACATTTAATAGACGCAAATTTCGTCGACAAATGCCCCTTTTTCAGACGAATTTCATATAAGTTTTATATTTCAATAACTTATATCCACCCATCAAAACTGGCACGCCCTTTGAATGTATGTCCGCAGTCGCTGTTACTGATCTGCCAGCGGCAAGGAGAGTCGGCTCCGTGCCGAGGACAAACAAAGGATGGGAAACCAGATGAAAATTGTGATGGCCATTATCAAGCCGTTCAAGCTGGATGAGGTGCGCGAAGCGCTCACCGGCGTCGGCATCCAGGGCCTGACCGTGACCGAGGTTAAGGGTTACGGACGCCAGAAGGGACATACCGAGATTTATCGCGGCACGGAATATGCGGTGAGCTTCCTTCCAAAACTAAAGATCGAGATCGCGGTTCCATCCGATGTCGTCGACAAGGCCGTTGAGGCGATCGCATCTGCGGCAAAGACCGGGCAGATCGGTGACGGCAAGATCTTTGTCTACTCTATCGAACAGGCCGTGCGCATCCGTACCGGCGAAACCAACACAGAAGCGCTTTGAAGCACGGCTGACAGGGGAGTTTTCTAGCTATGCAACTCAACAAGTTTTCAACGCTCGGCAAGCTGGGCGCCGGTGTGGCGGCCCTGATGGCACCGGCCATCGCCTTTGCCCAGGAAGCCGCGCCGGCAGTAGCGGCGGCGGCGCCCGTTCCGGAAAAAGCCGACACCGCATTCATGTATGTCGCGACGATCCTCGTGCTTTTCATGATCATTCCGGGTCTCGCCCTGTTTTACGGCGGTCTCGTCCGTACCAAGAACATGCTCTCCGTCCTCATGCAGTGCACGGTCGTCGCTGCAGTCATGATGCTCGTCTGGGTAATCTACGGTTATTCCTTCGCCTTCGGCGGTGGCACCGGCCCCTACTTCGGCGGCTTCGGCAAGCTGTTCCTCTCGGGCGTTTCGCTTGACAGCACGTCGGCAACCTTCTCCGAAGGTGTGGTGATCTACGAATACACCTTCATCGCCTTCCAGATGACCTTTGCGGCCATCACGCCTGCGCTGATCGTCGGTGCCTTTGCGGAACGCGTGAAGTTCTCCGCCGTCATCCTCTTCACCATCCTGTGGGCAACCTTCGTCTATTTCCCGATTGCACACATGGTATGGGACGCGAATGGCCTGATCTTCGGCATGGGTGCTCTCGACTTCGCCGGCGGCACGGTCGTTCACATCAATGCCGGTGTGGCAGGCCTGATCGGCGCGATCATGGTCGGCAAGCGTACAGGCTTCGGCAAGGACATGATGGCACCGCACTCCATGACGCTGACGATGGTCGGCGCAGCCATGCTGTGGTTCGGCTGGTTCGGCTTCAATGCCGGCTCCAACCTCGAAGCATCGGGCGGAGCGGTTCTCGCAACCATGAACACCTTCCTCGCAACCGCAGCAGCCGTCGTCTCCTGGTCGCTGGTTGAAAGCTTCACCCGCGGCAAGGCTTCCATGCTGGGCGCTGCTTCTGGCATGATCGCCGGCCTCGTCGCCGTCACGCCTGCGGCAGGCTCCGTTGGACCGATGGGTGCGATCGTTCTCGGCCTCATCGTTTCGCCGATCTGCTACTTCTTCGTCTCGGTCGTGAAGAACAAGTTCGGTTACGACGATACGGCTGACGTCTTCGGCGTCCACGGCATCGGCGGCATCATCGGCGCCCTCGGCACCGGCATCTTCACCTCGCCGCTGCTTGGCGGCACGGGCAAGGCGGACTTCTCCATCGCCTCGCAGGTCTGGACGCAGTTCGTCGCCGTCGCCATCACCATCGTCTGGTGCGCCATTGTCTCGGCAATCCTCTACAAGATCGTCGACGTCATCGTTGGCCTGCGGGTTCCGGTGGAAGCGGAACGCGAAGGTCTCGACCTCGCAACCCACGGCGAAGCCGCCTACCACTCTTAAGACCCGGGAAAAGGGGTTCTCCATCCCCTTACCCAAAAGAAGGCCCGCTCCGGCGGGCCTTTTTCTTTGCCGTAAATGCACATGCGACTGCAAAAAACCGCATGGTTAACACGACATTAACCAGCAAGCGGTTAGTTTTCCCTGTCAATCCGGGATCAGGTCACCTGCCGGATCTTGCCGAAACCAGGAAAAACGACGGGTTCAGGGACATGGGCAGAATGCAATCTCCGACATTCGATGGTCGTCACACGCGCTTCGTGCTGACGGCGTTTTTCGTGCGGCAGATCATGGCTCTCGCCGGTTTCGCTTTGCTGGCCACGATTTCACTGGGTATTGCGGCCCTCGCCACATGGAACGTGGCGGATCCGAGCCTCTCCTATGCCACGGGAAACCAGCCTACCAATCTTCTGGGTTACAGCGGCGCCATCTTCGCCGATATCGTGATGCAGTTTCTCGGGCTCTCCGCAATCATCTCGCTTTTGCCGGTCATTGCCTGGGCGATCGCGCTCATCGCCGGACGCAGGTTCAACCGGATACCTGCCCGCCTCGTCGCCTGGGTTGCCGGCGCGATCGTCTGCGCCGCTTCGCTCGGCTGTTTTCCCGCACCCGTAACCTGGCCGCTGCCAAACGGTATTGGCGGCGTTATCGGTGATATGATCCTGCGTTTCCCTGCCCTTTTCATCGGCGCTTACCCAACCGGCACCATTGCGACAGTGCTGGGCGTGATATTTGCGGCTCCCGCTGCCTGGCTGATGCTCTTTGCCGCCGGCCTCATGGGAAGCCCGGAAGATAGTCTGGAACTGGAGGAACGCGCGCCCGTGTCGAACAAGGCACGCGCCGTCCGTGAGGCTGAAGAGGACGATGACGACGGTGAAGGCTTCTTCGCCAATATCCTCGCTTTTGGCGCCATGGCGCATTACTGGTACATCACCCAGGCCCGCCTTCGCCGCCTGTTTGGCATCAAGTCCAAATCCCTGCATGACGAATTCGAACATCCCTATGATTTCAACGAATATGAATTCGGCACGTTGAACGAACCTTCCCGCCTCAAGACGGCGATCAACCGCCTCGACCAGCGCGCGGAACCGTCTTTCGAGGAGCGCGCCGCATCCCGCCGGCAGATGTCGCCCCCCTCCATCGCACTCGATCATGATGGTGACATGGATGACGAGCCGCATTTCGATGCGGACGGGAGACGCCTGCCCAACGGTATTCTCTCGGACGACGACAGTGCCGACGAATCCGACCCGAAATTTATGGCAAGACAGGCACCGGGACGCGGGCAGCCCAGAATAACCGCCCCTTCCGCACGCCCCAAGCCGAGCGAGCGTGTGGCACGCGAGGCCCAGGCTTCCTTCATCGCCGCCGACGGTTTCCAGCTGCCCTCCGTCCATCTTCTGGCGGAGCCGAAGAATATCGTGCGCGACAACACGCTGAGCGAGGAAGTGCTGGAGCAGAATGCCCGCCTGCTCGAAGGCGTTCTCGAGGATTTCGGCGTCAAGGGCGAGATCATTCATGTTCGCCCCGGCCCGGTCGTGACACTCTACGAACTGGAACCGGCACCCGGCATCAAATCCTCGCGCGTCATCGGTCTTGCGGATGATATCGCCCGCTCCATGAGCGCCATTGCCGCGCGCGTGGCCGTCGTTCCCGGCCGCAACGCCATCGGCATCGAGCTTCCGAACCAGACCCGCGAAACCGTCTTCCTGCGTGAACTGGTTGGCAGCCGCGATTTCGAAAACAGCAAGGCCAAGCTTGCCATGGCGCTCGGCAAGACCATTGGCGGCGAACCCGTCATCGCCGATCTCGCCAAGATGCCGCATCTGCTCGTTGCCGGTACAACCGGTTCGGGCAAATCCGTCGCCATCAACACCATGATCCTCTCGCTCATTTACCGCATGTCGCCGGAACAGTGCCGCCTGATCATGATCGATCCGAAAATGCTGGAACTGTCGATCTATGACGGTATTCCACATCTGCTCTCCCCTGTTGTCACCGATCCGAAAAAGGCCGTTGTTGCCCTGAAGTGGACGGTGCGCGAGATGGAAGAGCGCTACAAGAAAATGTCGAAGATCGGCGTTCGCAATATCGACGGCTTCAACAGTCGCGTGCAGCAGGCCCTCGACAAGGGCGAAATCCTCACCCGCACGGTGCAGACCGGCTTCGACCGCCAGACCGGCGAGGCAATGTACGAGACGGAAGAATTCGACCTGAAGCCCCTGCCCTATATCGTCGTCATCATCGACGAAATGGCCGATCTGATGATGGTAGCAGGCAAGGACATTGAAGGCGCCGTGCAGCGTCTGGCGCAGATGGCCCGCGCCGCCGGCATCCACGTCATCATGGCGACCCAGCGTCCGTCCGTCGACGTCATCACCGGCACCATCAAGGCAAACTTCCCGACCCGCATCTCCTTCCAGGTGACGTCGAAGATCGACAGCCGCACCATTCTGGGCGAACAGGGCGCCGAACAGCTGCTCGGCATGGGTGACATGCTCTATATGGCCGGTGGCGGCCGCATCCAGCGTGTGCACGGCCCGTTCGTCTCCGACAACGAGGTGGAAGAGATCGTCGCTTATCTGAAGACCCAGGGATCGCCGGAATATCTGGAAGCGATCACCGAGGAAGACGACGAGGAAGGCAATGGCGGCGGCCCGGCCGGGGCAGGCAATTTCTCCGATTCGGAAGACCCTTACGATCAGGCCGTGGCGGTTGTGCTGAGGGACGGCAAGGCCTCCACCTCCTATGTGCAGCGGCGTCTGGGCATCGGCTACAACCGCGCCGCCTCGCTGATCGAGCGCATGGAACAGGAAGGCATTATCGGCCCTGCCAACCATGCCGGAAAACGCGAAATCCTCGTACCGACGGAATCAGACATCATCGAGCGATAACGTCCGCAACCAAGCGGGGTTGAGAAGCGTTATTACACGCTTTCAACGTCATGAAGCCGCCGCCTTTTATGCGGACAATCGCTGCGATGAAGGAGAACAGAATGAACGACCTCACCACCGGCGAAACTGCAGCCGCAAACGCACCGCAAAACGGCGTGACGCGACGCGGCGTGCTGACGGCATTTTCCATGGCAGCCGCCATGGCCGGCCTGTCGCCGCTCAACGCATTTGCGCAGGCCGCCGGCAATGGCGCGACCGCGCAGAAAATCGCCAACCACTTCTCGTCTGTCAAAACCATGATGGGTGAATTTGTACAATTCGGTCCCCGTGGTGAGCAGACCGGCGGCAAATTTTACATCGAACGGCCGGGCAAGCTTCGCTTCAATTATGAGGACCCCTCGCCCATGCGCGTCATCGCCGATGGCAAGAATGTCGTCATAGGCAACATGAAGCTGAAGACATGGGATCTCTATCCGCTGTCGAAGACCCCTCTCAGCCTGCTTTTGTCCGACAAGATCGACCTCGGCAACCAGAAGGTCCGGGACGTGAAGGAAGAGTCGGACCTGACCACCATCGTGCTCGGCGACAAGAGCATTTTTGGTGATTCCACCATTACCCTGATGTTCGACCCGAAAACCTTCGATCTGAGGCAATGGACGACGACCGACGCCCAGAACAAGGACACGACCGTCATGATCTTCAACGTCCAGACGGGCGTGAACCTCGACGAACGCGTCTTCAACATCAATTACGAGGAAGTCCGCAAACGCGGCTGAGGTTTCGAACCTGCGAGAAGTCTTCCAAAGGCGGCCTTGCGGCCGCCTTTTTATTTTGCCGCTAAAGTCCATTTCCGTTTTCGTCGCGATGTTATAAGCCTGCGCTCCGGAAACATGCTCCGAAACAACGGGCTTCGGGGCGACTGCGCATTTCCAGGAAAAGTGGCCATCGGTTTTCCGTCCGGACATGCGACAAAAACACTCTAGAAGCGGAGCACATGCATGTCGTTTTCGATAACCACCTGGAACATCAACTCGGTCAGGCTCAGAATGCCGATCGTTGAGCAGTTTCTGGTGCGTTACAAACCCGACATTCTCTGCCTGCAGGAAACGAAATGCCCGAATGGCGAATTTCCGATGAAACCGCTGAAGGCGCTCGGTTATGAGCACGTCATCATCCACGGCCAGAAGGGCTATCACGGTGTGGCCATCGCCTCGAAAATCCCACTCACCGAAGATCATCGGCAGGACTATTGCGGGATTGGAGACGCACGGCATATTTCCGCGATTTTTCAGGTGGGATCGCGCCGCGTTCGGCTGCACAATTTCTACGTTCCCGCCGGCGGTGACGAACCAGATCGTTCGATAAACCCCAAATTCGGCCACAAGCTCGATTTCATCGAAGAAATGAAGGCGCTCCGCGCCGATGGCGTGCCCGGCACTTCTTCCATTCTCGTCGGCGATCTCAATATCGCACCGCTTGAAAATGACGTCTGGTCGCACAAGCAATTGCTGAAGATCGTCAGCCATACGCCGGTGGAAACCGACGGCATGCTCGATATCATGAAGAAGGGCAACTGGCTCGATCTGATGCGGCTGAACGTGCCTGATAGTGAAAAGATTTATACCTGGTGGAGCTACCGCGCCAAGGATTGGGAAGCCGCAGACCGTGGCCGCCGTCTCGACCACATCTGGTCGTCTCAGGATCTAGGCCCTTCGCTTGAAAAAATCGACATATTGCGCGAGGCCCGCGGCTGGAACCGGCCATCGGACCACGTCCCGGTGACGGCCCATTTCCGTTTCTGACCATGTGGTTTGAGCGACGTCAGGCGAAGCGGTTCTGCAAACGGGCCGCACCTGTCGCCAGAGCCGCTATATTATCGCGAATGCGCGCCGATACGATATCGGCAACCTCCGGAAACTCCTCTACCAGCCGGTGAAAGAGGATACGCGTGATGCGGATGACCTCGGAATCCTCCGCGGCCACAGCGGTGAATTTCCGTTCGCAGAGCGTAAAAAGCGCCAGTTCGGAAAGCAGGGCACCCTTGCCGGGCGTCGCCTGCAGCACGGGCTTGCCGTCCCTTCCTGCCGTAAAAAGCTCGAAATGGCCCGATGTCACCGCAAAGGCGCATTCAGCCGGCGAATGTTCCCGAAACAGTGTCTGGCCTGCCGAGACGCGGCGACGCTCTGCGCCGAAGGCAATCAGCCGCAGCTGGTCATCGCTGAAGCCCGCAAACAACGGCACTTGCCCCAGAAGCATGATATCGTCCGTCAACGCCATGTTTGATCGCTACTCCAGAAAGCCGCCTGCCCTACTATAGCGGTTTTCCAATATCGGTCTTCAAAATACAAGCAGTTAGAACGCCGTGCGTTTTTTTCAAACGCACGGCGCCAGCTTTAGAATACGGATGTAATACCTAGCGATCAGACTATCCCGGTTCAGGGAACGATCTTGTAGCCGCCGTTCTCGGTCACCAGAATTTCAGCGTTGGAAGGGTCACGCTCGATCTTCTGGCGCAGGCGGTAGACATGCGTTTCGAGCGTGTGCGTGGTCACGCCGGAATTATAACCCCAGACCTCTTCCAAGAGGACATCGCGTGTAACGACGGTGCTTCCGGCGCGGTAAAGGTAACGGATGATCGCCGCTTCCTTTTCCGTCAGCCGGATTTTCTTGCCGTCTTCCGTCGTCAGCAGCTTCTGGCTGGGCTTGAACTGATAGGGACCAACGGTGAAAACCGCGTCCTCACTCTGTTCATATTGGCGCAGCTGCGCGCGGATACGCGCCAGAAGAACGGCAAAACGAAAAGGCTTTGTCACATAGTCATTCGCGCCGGCTTCAAGCCCGAGGATGGTATCGGAATCGGTGTCGTGCCCGGTCAGCATGATGATCGGCGCCTTGAAACCGCCCTTGCGCAGCAGCTTCACCGCTTCACGCCCATCCATATCCGGAAGACCGACATCCATGATAAGAAGATCGACCTGGGCGCTCTTGGCGGTCTGCATTGCCTGTGCGGCGTTTGCGCCGCTGAGCAGCGAGAATTCCTCATAAGGAGACAGTTGCTCGGTCAGCGTCTCCCGAAGATCGTCGTCATCGTCCACCAGAAGGATAGTGCGAGCCGTCATTCGGATTCTCAGCCTTTCTTACTTTAGCGCACCAGCCCGGAAATCGCGTTCGATTCTCGGAAAGCACGATGCGTAGTTTAAAAGAGTTAGAGCATCCTTTGTGCCTGCTAAGGGACGCATGGTGCTCTAATTGTCAGCCAATTCAGCGGTTTGCCGATAAAAGGTCAACCCATTGCCATGATATTACGAAGTGCTATGACTTCACGTTAGATAACCTGCAAAGCAAAATCTCGTGAAAAACATGAGCAAACAGCCCGTAAAGCAACATAAACGCGCATTGACGCTCATGGTTCGGCCGGCACCTTCGAAAATAAGCCGGGCGATCGTTCAACTCGGACATCTCACCTTTCCCGCCGCAATCGGACGCAATGGCCGCACCGCGCTGAAACGCGAGGGGGACGGAAAATCCCCCATTTCCACTACCCGCCTGCTGCACGGCTTTTATCGCGGCGATCGCAACACCGCCATGGCCACGGCATTGCCGATGCGACGAACGCGACCATCCATGCTATGGTGCGACGAGCCGAGCAACGCCAATTACAACAGGCTGGTCAAAGCACCCTTTGCATCAAGCCATGAAGAGATGATGCGAAAGGACGGTCTTTACGACGTCTGCCTGGTGCTCGACTGGAACATCACCACCAGAAGCCGCAACCGCGGCTCGGCGATCTTCATGCACCTGATACGCCCGGGGTATGAACCGACCGCAGGCTGCGTCGCTCTCCGTCCCCGCGATATGCGGCGTATCCTGCCGCACCTGCGCAAGGGCACAAAAATCCGCATCCTGTGAAGCGCGCCCTGCAGCCGGGCAAAAAAAACCCGCCATCAAGGCGGGTTTTTTAGACGGAAAAGGCCGGTTATTAAGCGGCTTCGTCCTGAGAATCGTCTTCTTCAACGGTCTTGCCGCGCTTGGGGCCTTTGGCAAGGTTGACTTCCACCAGGCGGACAGCCTCGGTTTCAGACATTTTGTTGACGGCGGCGATTTCGCGCGCCATGCGGTCGAGAGCAGCTTCGTAAAGCTGACGCTCGGAATAGGACTGCTCCGGCTGGTTTTCGGCACGGTAGAGATCGCGCACCACTTCCGCAATCGCGATAAGATCGCCGGAATTGATCTTTGCATCATATTCCTGAGCGCGGCGCGACCACATGGTACGCTTCACACGCGCCTTGCCCTGCACCACTTTCAGTGCCCGCTCGACAAAATCGCCTTCGGAAAGCTTGCGCATGCCGATGCTCACGGCTTTTGCGACGGGAACTTTAAGACGCATCTTGTCTTTTTCGAAATCGATGACAAAAAGCTCAAGCTTCATGCCGGCGACTTCTTGTTCCTCGATGGCAGAAATGGTACCGACACCATGAGCGGGATACACAATCGCTTCACCGGTCTTGAAACCGTGATGTGCTGGAGATTTCTTCTGCTGGGTCGTCATTCGTTCTAAAAACTCCCTGTTACATACCCGGCAATGCCGGGGTTGGGTCGGTCAGGCCCTGATGAGACGGGGGAACCGTCAGGTGACTCCGCACTGGTCCAGCCGTGCACGCAAAAACACACCTTCCCGTCTTGCGGGGTTCGATAACGTAAACGCTCGATATGTCACGGAAACCGCGTGCAAAAGAGGTGTTGCTTTCGTGGTGTTTTTGGGCACACAAATGCCACGCTGTGGATCAGTGTCGTTGGTGTACCACAAAAATAGGCGCAAATCAATAATTTGCTTCGACCGTGGCCGCAACATCACATGGCAGTCCAAGAACCGCCTAAAAATTAGCCGCAAAAATACTGTCGAATGCTTTGAGACAGACCCTCATGGCAAAAGAAGCAAAAAAATTTCACTTACCGACTGAAGAAACACGAAAGCCTCTTAAACTCTTCGTAATTCCACGCCAATATCCGATTCGACTGAAAAGGCAAAATCCGTAAATTGGCGGTGCTTTTTTTAAATTAAAGTGTGATTTTTGGAGGAATCCACGTCAAATGGGCTACAGAAATAATCCAAAACGCGAAAAACAGATCGAAAAAGCGCGTCAGCAGGCAATTGCCGAAAATGTCCAATTTCTTGATCCAGGTATTCTTTATGGAAGGGCAAGCGCCGACGATATAGAATATTATTCCGCAGAGATGCTGGCAGCGAGCGCCGCTCACAGTTTCGGCGCGCTGTCGCACTGGACCGGAGAGGCGCCCCATATCAGCATTACCCAGGTGGAGGGCGTTTCCCCGCGGGATATTCCTGTAACGGTTCTCACGATTATCGGCCGCAACATGCCGTTCCTCTATGATTCCGTCATGGGCGAAGTCACAAGCAGCTATCGTGGACTTTATCTTGCGGTACATCCGATCCTCGTTCGCGACGACACCGCCCAGGCAGGTTACCGCCTTGCGGAGCCCGAAGATGATCCCACCGAGAATATCAGCCTCATCCAGCTGCATATCGCGCCGCTGACCGCGCAGGCCGCCGCAACGCTGGAAGAACGGCTGCGTTTCGTCCTGGCGCAGGTCCAGTTCGCCTATCGCGACTGGCGGCCCATGCTGGCAAAGCTCGATGAAGCGCTGGACGAACTGTCAAAGCGCGGCTCGTCGCGACGCAAGACCGAACGGACGGAAGCCGTCGAATTCCTCAACTGGCTTCGCAACGACAATTTCACTTTCCTCGGCATGCGCGACTACACCTATTCCGGCAAGGGAAAGAACGCGAAGATCGAACGCGGTGACGGCGTCGGTCTCGGCAGCCTCAGCGATCCGGATGTGCGCGTCCTGCGCCTCGGCAAGAACGCCGTGACGACAACGCCGGAAATTCTTGCCTTCCTCGATGGCCCGGATTTCCTCATCGTCACCAAGGCGAATGTGAAGTCCATCGTGCATCGCCGTGCCTATATGGATTATATCGGCATCAAGCGCTTTGACGAGGACGGTAATGTCATTGGCGAATTGCGTATCGTCGGCCTGTTCACCGCCACGGCCTATACGCGTTCGGTGAAGCAGATACCGCTGCTGCGCGCCAAGGTGGCCGATGTCGAGCGGCACTTCGGTTTCGATCCGAACAGCCATTCCGGCCGCATCCTGCAGAACACACTCGAAGCCTATCCCCGCGACGATCTCTTCCAGATCGAAACGGATCTGCTGATCCGCTTCATCGAGCAGATCATGGAATTGAGCGACCGTCCGCGCGTGCGTGTCCTCGCCCGCATCGACCGTTTCGACCGCTTCGTCTCGGCCATCATTTTCGTGCCGCGCGAGGAATACAATTCCTATGTGCGCGAGAAGATCGGCGACTATCTGAGCAAGGTCTATGACGGGCATATTTCCGCCTATTATCCCGCCTTCCCTGAAGGGGCTGTCGCCCGCGTCCACTTCATCGTCGGCCGCACGGAAGGCAAGACGCCGCGTATCGCCCAGGATAAGCTCGAAGATGCCGTCAGCGATATCGCCGCACGCTGGATAGACCATTTTGTTGCCCTCTCCGAGCCGGGTGCGCCGGTGCTGGAGGTGGATCAGGCCTATCAGGAAGCCTTCACGCCCGAAGAGGCGATCGGCGACATGACGGATATCCTGGCCGCCGCAAAAGGCGAGCCAGTCCGCATTGAGTTCTACCAGCAGGAAGGCCAATCGGCCGATACCCTTTCGCTGAAGATATTCCATCGCGACGGCCATCTGCCGCTCTCGCGGCGCGTGCCGCTGCTCGAAAATCTGGGCTTCAACGTCATCAGCGAGCGCACCTTCGACGTTGGTGTCGTTTCGGATGGCGAAAAGCGCGATATCGTGCTGCATGATATGGAACTATCCGTCGCCAAGGGCACGACGCTCGATCTGCCGCATTACGGGCAGAAACTGGAAGAGGCTTTTCTTGCCGCCTTCTCCGGCAAGGTGGATAACGACAACTTCAACCGCCTGATCCTCGCCTGCGGCCTGACCGTGCGTGAAGTGTCCGTGCTGCGCGCCTATGCCCGTTATCTGCGCCAGACCGGCATTGTCTATTCGCAGGAGCATATTTCCGAAACGCTCTTCAAATACCCCGCCATTTCCCGGAATATTTTCGCGCTTTTCAAGGCTGGCTTCGATCCATCCATCGAAGAAAAGAAGCGGCTGAAGAAACTCGCGGAGATACACAAGGCGATCGAGACGGCATTGAGCGGCGTTCCCAACCTCGACGAGGACCGTACGCTCAGGCGCTACGTCAACGCCATCGACGCAACGCTTCGCACCAACTACTTCCAGAAAAATGCCGACGGCACGCCGCGTGACCTATTGGCGTTCAAGTTCGATCCGAAACATCTGGATGGCCTGCCCGATCCGCGTCCCTTCCGCGAAATCTTCGTTTATGGAACCGAGGTTGAAGGCGTGCACCTGCGCTTCGGCAAGGTCGCGCGCGGCGGTCTTCGCTGGTCGGATCGCGGCCAGGATTACCGCACGGAAGTGCTCGGTCTCGTCAAGGCCCAGCAGGTCAAGAATGCGGTCATCGTGCCTGTCGGCGCCAAGGGCGGCTTCTTCCCTAAGAACCTGCCCGTCGGCGGTTCCCGCGACGAGGTCTTCAACGCCGGCCGCGAAGCCTACAAGACCTACATCCGCACCCTGCTCTCCATCACCGACAATATCGTCGACGACGCCATCGTGCCGCCGGCCGATACGTTGCGGCTGGATGGTGACGACCCCTATTTCGTCGTCGCCGCCGACAAGGGAACGGCAACCTTCTCCGATACGGCGAACGGCCTTGCCCACGACGCCGGCTTCTGGCTGGACGATGCCTTCGCATCGGGCGGCTCGGCCGGTTACGACCACAAGAAGATGGGCATCACCGCCCGCGGCGCCTGGGAAACGGTAAAGCGCCATTTCCGTGAAATGGATACCGACATCCAGACAACGCCTTTCACGGTTGCGGGTGTGGGCGACATGTCCGGAGACGTTTTCGGCAACGGCATGTTGCTGTCGGAAAAGATCAGGCTGATCGCCGCCTTCGATCACCGTGATATCTTCATCGACCCGAATCCCGATACCGATAAATCCTTTGCCGAACGCAAGCGGCTTTTCGAACTGCCGCGTTCCAGCTGGCAGGATTATGATCGCTCTACTCTCTCCGCCGGCGCGATGATCATCTCGCGCTCCGAAAAATCGGTGAACCTGACGCCGGAAGCCGTCGCTGCCATCGGTATCGACAAGTCCGTCGCCACACCCTTCGAGATCATGACCGCCATTCTGAAGGCGCCCACCGATCTTCTGTGGTTTGGCGGCATCGGCACGTACATCAAGGCGGCGGTGGAAACCAATGCCGAGGTGGGTGACAGGGCCAACGACCCCATCCGCGTCAACGCCACGGAGTTGCGCGCCAAGGTCATCGGCGAAGGCGCCAATCTGGGCATCACCCAGAAGGGCCGCATCGCTTATGCGCTGGCGGGTGGACGTTGCAATTCCGACGCCATCGACAACTCGGCTGGCGTGAACTCCTCCGACGTCGAGGTCAACATCAAGATCGCGCTTGCCTCCGCCGTCAATAGCGGTCGCCTGACGATGCCGAAGCGCAACCAGCTTCTCGCTTCCATGACACCGGAAGTGGCGCAGCTGGTGCTGCGCAACAACTATCTGCAATCGCTGGCGATCTCGCTCACGGAACGGCTTGGGCTCGCAAACCGCGAAGAGCTCGGCCGCCTCATGAGCGCGCTCGAGGCAACCGGGCAACTGAACCGCAAGGTTGAAACCCTGCCGAACAATGCCGAACTCAGCGAAAGATACGCCACCGGAAAGCCGCTGACCCGGCCGGAAATCGGCGTGCTTCTTTCCTATGCCAAGCTGACCCTGTTCGATGCACTGGTGGCAAGCCCGCTTCCCGACGAGCCCTATCTCCAGCATCTCCTGGTCGACTATTTCCCGGCCAAGATGCAGAAGAACTATGCCGACGATATCAAGGCGCATCGCCTGCACCGTGAAATCGTCGCGACCGCGCTCGCCAATGCCGTGGTGAACCGCGGCGGTCCGGGTTTCGTGCAGAAACTCGCTGACGCAAGCGGCCTTCTGGCGGCCGATGTCGTCAAGGCGGCGGTGATCGTTGAGGATGGTTTCGGCCTCAAACGCCTGTGGGGCGAGGTCGACGCGCTTGACGGCAAGGTGGGCGGTGAAGTCCAGAACGGTCTTTATGCCACGATCACCCGCATCTTCTCGGATGCGAGCCGCCTTTACCTGCAAACCGGAAGCGCGGGTGCGGGAACGAGTGACATGGCGACCGAAATCGAGCGCCTGAAAACCGCCATCAAGACGCTGTCGCCGGCAGCGGCGAAATATCGTCGCGAACTTGGTGTCACGGAGATCGACGGTGTTCCCTCCGGCCTTCTGGAAGAACTGGATACGCTTTCCCTGCTGGTCTATGTGCCGGAAATCATGCGCATTGCCGAAAGTGCAGGCACAACGCTTGCCCGAGCCGCCGAAAGCTATGCCACCGTCTCGTCAACCTTCCGTGTCGCGCGTCTGCTGGATGCCAGCCAGCGCATCACGCCCGTTGATCACTATGAGAGCCTGGCTCTCCTGCGCAGCCAGGACCAGATCGCCTTGTCGAGACGACGTATCGTCATTTCGGCGCTCACCGAGCATGCCAAGGAGAAGGATCCGGTTCAGGCCTGGTATGCGGCAGACCGCGTGCGCGTCAACCGCATCGTTTCCGAACTCGGCGCGCTCAGCGAAAGCGGCGATACCAACCTCGCCCGCCTGACGGTGGCGGCAGGGCTGCTTGGCGATATCGTTCAGGCGCGCTGATCGACCATCCGAAAAACGCCATCCGGGTTATTGGCCCGGATGGCGATAGATGGCACGATGCGCCAGCATCCGACCTTCTATCCTCCCCCTGATATCCGATAGGACGATGAATGACTGTCCCCACCCCGAATGCGGAAACAGTGGTTGCCAAACGCGGCATCTGGGGCTGGGTCATGTTCGACTGGGCGGCGCAGCCCTTCTTTACGGTCGTTACGACCTTCGTTTTCGGTCCCTATTTCGTCGCCCGCCTCACCGATGATCCGATTTCGGCGCAGGCGACATGGAGCAACATGGCGACGGTGTCGTCGATCATCATCGCCCTCTTCTCCCCCATCCTCGGCTCCATCGCTGACCAATCCGGCGCGAGAAAGCCGTGGATCGCCTTTTTTGCGGTCATCAAGATCGTAAGTCTCTTTTTACTTTGGTTCGCAGCACCGGGCTCACCGCTCATCCTGCCGATCATCTGCATGATCCTCGCCTCCATCGCGGCGGAGTTTTCTATCGTCTTCAACGATTCCATGATGCCGCGACTGACCAATCCGCAGAATGTCGGACGCATTTCCAATCTCGCCTGGGGGCTCGGTTATCTCGGCGGCATGGTGGTGTTGATCGCCGTGGTGACACTTCTGGCCGCCAACCCGCAAACCGGACTGACGATTGCCGGCATCAAACCGCTTTTCGGTCTCGATCCGGCAACCGGCGAGGACGCCAGAATAACCGGTCCATTCGCGGCACTCTGGTATCTCATCTTCATTCTGCCGATGTTTCTGCTGACCCCGGACGCCGAAAAGGGCCTGCCTTTCGGAGCCGCGATCCGCTCGGGACTGGGGGAACTCAAGACAACCCTGCGCGAATTGCGCTACCGCCCCGTGCTGTTGCGGTTTCTCATCGCGCGCATGCTTTATCAGGACGGCGTCAATGGTGTGCTCATTCTGGGTGGAGCCTTTGCGGCCGGCATGTTCGGCTGGGCGACAATGGAAATCGGCCTCTTCGGCATTCTCCTCAATGTCGTCGCCATCGCAGGCTGCTTTGCGGCCGGACGCGTTGATCAGAAACTCGGTTCTCGCATCACCATTCTCATCAGTCTGGTGCTCCTGCTGCTCGCCACGCTCGGCATCGTCTCCACGGAAAAGGGCTCGACCCTGTTCGGCTGGGTGCAATTGTCGACGGCGGATAATGGCGGCATCTTCGCCACCGGCGCGGAAAAAGCCTATCTGCTTTATGGCGTATTGATCGGCCTCGCCTTCGGCCCCGTCCAGGCCTCGTCGCGCTCTTATCTCGCCCGCAATATCACCGTGGCGGAGGCGGGCCGCTATTTCGGCATCTATGCGCTTTCCGGCCGCGCCACGAGTTTCATGGCGACACTATCGTTTTCCATAGCAACCTATATAAGCGGCTCTGCCCATATCGGCATGGCCACGCTCATCCTGTTCCTGGGGGCTGGATTTCTGCTGTTGCTGCGTGTGCCCGAACGGGCCGCAAACTGAAGAACCTGAAACTTATAAGACGCGCGAGTGATGATAAATCGCTCCGCATATTCGACGTCATCCTCGGGCTTGACCCGAGGATCCATTGATTTCAGCATGTTGTGGATCCTCGGGTCTAGCCCGAGGATGACGGCGGAGAGGCCTGAACACCTTGGTCAACAAGCTGGAAGCTGCATCGCGGATATAGGCAAGCGAAGCGCACCGCTTCTGAATTCCACAGCCTTCATCAGAGCTGGTCGAGTTTTTGCTGCAATGCGCGCAGCTGCGCCTTCAGCTCATCAATCTCGGAGGCATTCGGCTTGCGGGTTTCCTTGGGTGCCTGCGGCATTGCGAAAGGTGTGAAGCCCTGCATCGCCTGCCGGAAGAGTTCCGTGTTGCGGCGGATCTGCTCTTCCATCATCTGCAATGGCGCCTGAAAATTGCGGGCGAGCGAACCGTCGCCGAAAGCCTTGGCCATATGCTCCTGCATCTGGCTCTGCTGATCGGAAAAGGTCTTCATCGAATGTTCGAGAAAGGTCGGCACGACCATCTGCATCTGGTCGCCGTAATAGGAGATAAGCTGCCGCAGAAATGCCGTCGGCAACAGCGTATTGCCGGTTTTGGCTTCCTGTTCGACAATGATCTGCGTCAGCACCGCGTGGGTAATGTCTTCGGAGGACTTGGCGTCCTGAACCTTGAAGTCCTCACCACGCTTGACCATCTGCGCCAGGTCGTCGAGCGTCACATAAGTGCTGGTGCCGGTATTGTAGAGCCGCCGGTTGGCATATTTTTTAATGATTGTTTCGCCGTCGTGTTTCGCCATGCCCGCCTCCTCGCGATGATGGTATTTTTTTGTTTTTTGGTGTTATTGCTCTTCCCGCTGCAAAGTGTATGCGCAAAACGAGCCCTCTGACAAATGTTTTGTGCATCGCAACAGTTTGTTTTTTGCGCAGCAATTTTTCGCAAGATTCCAGCTTGATTTAGCAACATCTTTTAAAGCAACTTTCGGCATTTGACTTGTATTGAAAGCTTTGCCAGTCTCCGCCCGCATGTGAGGAGAAACAGATGACATTGCCTTCAATCGTGATTGCCAGCGCTGCCCGCACCGCTGTCGGCTCTTTCAATGGCCACTTCGCCAATACGCCCGCCCACGAGCTTGGGGCAACGGTCATTGAGGCCGTGCTGGAACGGGCTGGCGTTGCGGCGAGTGAAATCGATGAAGTCATCCTCGGTCAGGTACTCACCGCAGGCGAAGGGCAGAATCCAGCGCGACAGGCGGCCATGAAGGCCGGCATTCCGCAGGAAGCAACCGCTTTTGGCGTCAATCAGCTCTGCGGTTCCGGCCTGCGCGCCGTCGCACTCGGCATGCAGCAGATCGTGACGGGCGACGCGGCCATCGTCATTGCCGGCGGACAGGAATCCATGTCCATGGCGCCCCACTGCGCCCATCTGCGCGGCGGTGTGAAGATGGGCGATTTCAAGATGATCGACACCATGCTGAAAGACGGCCTGACCGACGCCTTTTACGGTTACCACATGGGGATAACTGCCGAGAACATTGCCCGCCAGTGGCAGCTTTCCCGTGATGAACAGGACCAGTTCGCCGTTGCATCGCAAAACAAGGCCGAAGCCGCACAGAACTCCGGCCGTTTCGCCGACGAGATCGTGGCCTTTACGGTTAAAGGCCGCAAGGCCGATATCGTCATCGATGCGGATGAACATATCCGCGCCGGCGCCTCTCTCGAAACAATGGCAAAACTGCGCCCGGCCTTCGACAAGGAAGGCACGGTAACGGCAGGCAACGCCTCCGGCCTCAACGATGGCGCAGCCGCCACACTCCTGATGTCGGAGCAGGAAGCGGCAAGGCGCGGCATCAAGCCGCTGGCGCGTATCGCGTCCTGGGCGACGGCCGGCGTCGATCCGCAAATCATGGGAACCGGTCCCATCCCCGCCTCTCGCAAGGCTCTGGCCAAGGCCGGCTGGTCGATTGGCGATATTGGCCTGGTCGAAGCCAACGAGGCCTTCGCCGCCCAATCCTGTGCGGTGGTGCGCGAACTCGGCCTCGATCCCGCTATCGTCAACGTCAACGGCGGCGCAATTGCCATCGGCCATCCGATCGGCGCTTCCGGCGCGCGCGTCCTCAACACGTTGATCTACGAAATGCGCCGTCGCAACGTGTCCAAGGGTCTTGCAACGCTCTGCATCGGCGGCGGCATGGGTGTCGCCATGTGCATCGAAGCGCTCTGAAAGCCGCAACGCCGCTTTCCAGAAAGCAATTCCGGTTCAGCGAACAATAGGGTAGAAGCAGCCTCCCATTGGCCGCATTTCTATGGCCGTTGAGCACGACACGAATTTCAGCAGGATGAAGCATCCTCGCACATATGCAGGCGCTTCAATGACAGGTCATGGAGGCCTATATGAGCCGGGTTGCGTTGATTTCCGGCGGGACGAGCGGCATCGGCGCCGCTATCGCCCGCGCCTTGAAAGCTGCCGGTTACCGGGTGGCCGTCAACTACGCCTTCACGACGGACAGGGCGGAAGCATTCCAGAAAGAAACCGGCATTCCCGCCTTTCAATGGGACGTCCGCGACTATGATGCCTGCGTGAATGGCATTGCAAAAGTGGAAGAAACCTTCGGTCCGGTCGAGGTGCTGGTCAACAATGCCGGCATCACCCGCGACGCGATGTTTCACAAGATGACACCGCAGCAGTGGCGTGAGGTGATCGACACCAATCTCACCGGCGTCTTCAACATGACACATCCCGTCTGGCCGGGCATGCGCGATCGCGGCTTCGGACGCATCGTCAATATTTCCTCGATCAATGGCCAGAAGGGGCAGGCGGGGCAGGCCAACTACTCCGCCTCGAAGGCAGGCGATATCGGCTTCACCAAGGCGCTTGCGCAGGAAGGCGCCAGCCGCAACATCACTGTCAACGCGATCTGCCCCGGCTATATCGGCACGGAAATGGTGAGAGCTATTCCGGAAAAAGTGCTGGCCGAACGGATCGTGCCGCAAATTCCCGTCGGCCGGCTGGGCGAACCGGAAGAAATTGCGCGTTGCGTCCTGTTTCTGGTGTCAGACGAGGCCGGCTTCATCACCGGCTCCACCATGACGGCCAATGGTGGGCAATATTTCGCCTGATAACGGTGCGCGTAGCTGTCGTGGCAATCGAAAGCGGTAAACTTTTCGTGATAATTGCTTCTGCGATTTTGCGAAGCACAAAAACTTGAACATAAAACACCGCAATAATGAAACCGCTAAACCGATGAAAACACGATAGTTTTCGTATAGTTTAGAATGAGTCTAGAAATCCGCCGGGCTTTTGGAAGGAGGTTTTTCTTGACATTTGGTGTCCTGTTTTGGTTTAAGAACGAAAACAACGTGTTGCGTCATACAGGCAGTCCATCATGCTGGTTTGCAGCTGCAATTACATCACCGATCACGATATCCGGGACGTCATCAACGAGCTCCTGGATGAGGACTGTTGGCAGCTGATCGTTCCTGCAAAAGTGTATCACGCCATGGAAAAACGCGGTCGCTGTTGCGGCTGTTTCCCGACCGTTGTCGACCTGATCATCAAAACCACGGAAGAATATCACGCCCGTCGCCACTCGACTGAGGCCGATGTTTTTGATTTTATGTCCCGCCTGAAGCGATTCCATGAAGAGAACAGGAGAGCGGACATTGAAAGGCGACAAAAAAGTCATCGAGCGGCTTAACGAGGCCCTTTTTCTCGAACTCGGTGCAGTAAACCAATATTGGCTTCACTACCGGCTTCTGAACGACTGGGGCTACACCAAGCTTGCAAAGAAGGAGCGTGCGGAATCCATCGAAGAGATGCAGCACGCCGACAAGATCATCGATCGTATTATCTTCCTCGAAGGCCATCCCAACCTTCAGACCTTGGCGCCGCTGCGCATCGGCCAGAACGTCAAGGAAGTGCTGGAAGCGGATCTCGCCGGCGAATACGACGCACGGACATCCTACAAGAAATCCCGTGATATCTGTTCCGAGGCCGGAGACTACGTCTCCATGAAGCTTTTTGAAGCCCTGCTGATTGACGAGGAAGGCCATATCGACTTCCTCGAAACCCAGCTTGAACTGCTCGGCAAGATTGGCGCAGAAAAATACGGTCAGCTCAACGCCGATTCCGCCAACGAAGCGGAATAAGCTTTCGCAATAGATCAGAGAAAAGGCGGCCACAGGCCGCCTTTTTTATTTGCCGGAAAGATGCTGGAACTCCGCCACCACCTTCTCGTAAACCGCACGCTTGAAAGGTACGATCAGCTCGGGAAGGCTTTCCATCGGTTTCCAACCCCAGGCGTCGAATTCGGCCGTATGCCCGGTCGGCGGCGGGTCGATCTGTATCTCGCTTTCATCGCCATCGAAGCGGAACGCGAACCAGCGCTGCGCCTGCCCGCGATATTTGCCCCTGAGGCCGATGCCGATTAATTCGGCCGGCAGGTCATAGTGAATCCAGTCGCTCGCTTCCGCAAGCAACGTCACCGATTTCATGCCTGTCTCTTCGTAGAGTTCGCGAATGGCGGCCGTCAAAGGCCGCTCTCCTTCGTCGATGCCACCCTGCGGCATCTGCCACAATTGCGGTGAGCCATCATATTCGGAGTTACCTTCCCTGATACGCCGGCCGGCCCAGACCAGGCCTTCGGCGTTCAGAACCATCATTCCCGCACAGGGACGGTAAGGCAAATCTTCTGCTTTGATTGTCATTGGAAACCCGCATTGTCTGGGCGCCTGAAAGGCGCGGAAATGGCCGCCCGGAAGGTTTACTGCCCCGCCTGCTGCGAAACAAGCGCAGAAACACCGACAATCTCTATACCGCGCCCACCGGCTTCCCGAGACCACTTAGAAATCGCGACGATGCTTTCGTCGAAAGCCGAGGCCACACCGATTGCCTGACCGTTACGGCGCGCGATCCGCTCCAGCTCGTCCAGCTTGCGTAAAATCGCAGCTTCGGTCACGTCACCGTCGAGCAGAACATCGGCAAACCCCTGTGGCGCGGAGATGGCCTTGGCAATCCCGCCGCTCAAAGACTGCGCCGACGAGGCATCATCCAGAAAAAGCAGCCCGCGCTTGCCTATGTCACGCATAACCGGCTCCAGCGCCGCCTGCTCGGAAAGGAAGCGCCCGCCAAGATAATTCATGACACCGGTATAATTGGTGATTTTCGCCATGGAACGGTGCAGCCGGTCCATGTTGACCTTTGCCGGATCGCCTGCCAGCAGCGTGTCCGGGCCGGGATTGGTTCCGGGATAACCGAAAGGCTCCAGGGGTATCTGAAGGAGGATTTCATGTCCCTCCCGGCGCGCTTCCTGCATCCACCGCTGCAGGCTGTTGCCGCTCGCGGCGAAACCGAGCGTCACTTCCGGCGGCAGTTCCCGGATCGCTTTTTGCGAACCTGTCTGGCTGAGACCGAGACCGCCCACTACGATTGCTACCCGGGTGCCGCGTGCGCCGGACCAGGGCCTTGCATATTGCTCCATCGGCCGCAAACCGTCGGCACCGATGATTGGCAGCCGGCCAAAAGCCGTCTCTTCCAGCAATTCGTCATTGGGCCGCATCGCCATGCGCGGGTCCTGACCATAGGTCTGTCCGCTCATCAGGACCGGTCCGTCGCCATCACGCGGACGAGGAGAATAGACCGATACGACGTTGCCGTCCGGCATGGTCGACCGGTTGATATTCGCGCCGGAACGTCCGCTTTCCGGCTGCAGACCGGTCGTTACGCCGGAACCCGCACTGTCGGTCGCCGCTGTTTCCGGTTTATTTTCAGGAAGCTTGGGCTGAGCATCCGGCTCAGCCGCCGTCCTCTGCAAATTACCCGGAGACAAGGCCGTATAGACGGAAAGCCCGCCGATCGTCAGAACGGCAAGTGCAGACAGAACCATAATGACTGAAAAGCGCCGGTTGATACCGGCGCTTTTTTTCTGACGACCCAGAAGCGGTTTTCGCAGGTCCGAAGGCAATGAACAATCCGTCCAAACGGTTGGGCAATGGAGACAATGCGCCGGCTGACCGGCGCATCCATCTTACTGCTTGTTGACCACAGCCTTTTCCGGGTTCGGCGGGAAAGACGGATCCGTCTTGGTGCCGCGCAACAGGTCCAGCGCATAGTTGAGCTGGAGGTCGTCCTTGGCTTCCGGCGGAACATAGGCGGAGGAACCCGAACCTTCGTCCGTTTCACTCTGGCCCTTGATGTGGCCGGAAAGACCGGATTCACCTTCGGTGGTCACCTTGCCCTGCAATTCGGGCGGCAATGGCTGTTCGACCTTGATATCCGGCTCGATGCCCGTGCCCTGGATCGACTTGCCCGACGGCGTGTAATAAAGCGCCGTGGTCAGGCGCAGCGCACCTGCCTCGCCGAGCGGAATGATCGTCTGGACAGAACCCTTGCCGAAGGAGCGGGTGCCGACCACGGTCGCGCGACGCAGATCCTGCAGCGCACCGGCGACGATTTCAGAGGCCGAAGCAGAACCGCCATTGACGAGCACGATCACCGGCTTGCCATCGGTCAAATCGCCTGCCGTCGCATTGAAACGGCGGGTCTCGTCCGGGTTGCGGCCACGGGTCGAAACGACTTCGCCGCGCTCAAGGAAGGCATCCGATACATTGATCGCCTGATCGAGCAGACCGCCCGGGTTAAGGCGCAGGTCAAGCACATAGCCCTTCAGCTTGTCGGCAGGCACGTCCGCCTTGATCTTCTTGATCGCCTTTTCGAGGTCGTCATAGGTCTTCTCGGTAAAGGAGATGACGCGCAGATAACCGACATTGTCGCCTTCAACACGGGACTTCACCGCACGAACGGCAATGACATCACGCATGACGGTGAATTCGAGCGGCTTGTCCGCGCCCTGACGGATGATCGTCAGCTTGATCGGCGTCTTGACCGCGCCGCGCATCTTTTCGACCGCCTGCTCCAGCTTCAGGCCGCGAACCGGCGTACCGTCGATCTCCGAAATAAAGTCGCCCGAAAGAATACCCGCGCGGGAAGCCGGCGTGTCATCGATCGGTGTGATGACCTTGACCAACTCGTTTTCCATGGTCACTTCGATGCCGAGGCCGCCGAACTCACCCTTTGTCTGGGTGCGCATATCGTTGGCATCCTTGGCATTCATGAAGCTCGAATGCGGATCGAGCGAGCTCAGCATGCCGTTGATGGCATTTTCCACCAGCTTCTCGTCATCCGGCGGCGTCACATATTGTGCACGCACACGCTCGAACACGTCGCCAAAGATCGACAATTCCTTATAGGTCGAAGGCCCGGCCGCCTGTGCCGGCATGCTCGCCGAATAAATCACGCTCATCGCCGTGGCGCCCATAAGCCCACCGATAAGGAGAAGCGAAACCTTACGAATCATTGTGCGCCCTTCCGGTATTTTTTGCGGTCCACCACGGTTGGGAATCAACCGGCACACCATCTTTCCTGAACTCAATGTAAAGCGTTGGCCTGTCGGTTTCCAGCGCCAATGCTGCTGCACTCGCTACTCTTTTTGCACCCATGGAGGCGATGGGCTCTCCGGAGAACACAAACATTCCCTGCCGTGTCCTCACATTGTCCATGCCCGTCATCACCACATGATATCCATCACCCGTATTGAGGATGATCATCCGGCCGTAACTGCGAAAATCTCCGGCAAACACCACAAAGCCGTCTGCAGGCGCCGTCACGATGGCTTCCGGTCCGCTCGCAACGACAATTCCCTTGGAAAAGTGGCCAGTACCATCCGCATCGCCGAAGCGCCGAAGCACCTCGCCCGCAACCGGAACCTCCAGCTTTCCCTTCAAACTTGCGAAGGGATATGCGGGCGCAATACGGTTTTTATCAGGCATTCCCGCCTCGGCCGCAGCACGCTCTTTTTCGCGCTCCGCCTCGGAAAGACGGGCCAGCCGCTGCTCTTCCGCCCGCGCCTTTTCCATCGCCTCCCGCACCGAGGTAATCTCGCCTTCAAGCGAACTGACCAGCCCCTCGAGGCTCGTCGCCTTGCTCGCAAGCTCTTCAGATCGCTTGCGTTCCGCCTCCAGCTCCGCCGCCGTCTGGGTGTTCTTGCGACCATTTTCAGCCAGCAGCAGGTCGAGGCGTTTTTCCTCTTCCAGACTTGCCGTCATCATACCCGTAAGATCGTCCTTTTCGCGAGCGATTGCCTGCCTGAGATCGGTCAATTCTTTGAGAGCGGAAATCAGCTTGTCAGTTTCACCGCGAATACCTGGAACAACGGCGCCGAGAAGAATGGCGCTGCGCACCGAAGCAAGCGCATCCTCCGGCGAGACCAGAAGGGCAGGCGGCGGATTTCGTCCCATGCGCTGCAGCGCGGCCAGAACCTCGGCAAGCACACCGCGTCTCTCCCGCAATGATGCCTTGACGCCATCTTCGCGAACCGAGAGCTTCGCCAGACGATCTTCGCCGTCGCTGATCTTGGTTTCGAGGGCCTTGCGCCGGGCAGCCGATGCGATCAGCTCCTCCCGGATACGGGCACTGTCCTGATTGAGGGAAGCGATGCTCTCCTCGAGATTGCGGGTCTTGTCTTCGGAAAGACCGATGCTGTCGACCAGTTCCTCCAGATCCTGCCGGTTCTGGTCCCGGCGCTTTTCCAGCGTTTGCAGCGCATCCGGCGACGAATCATCGCCTGCGGCGGGAACGGCGCCCGCATCATCCCGCGAATAGGTCGGACCGATCCCCATGACGAAAACAGCAATAACTGCGCCCGCAAGGGCAGCGTGCCGTTTTCGTTGAGACCTGTTGTCCATGTGAACTTTCTTTGATGCCGAAGCAGGAGCGCCGATATTAGGGATTTTGCCGCGATCTTCCAAGAGGCCCTGAAAAGGCCGCCGCCAAAGCCGTGCGCTGTCAGCGGTGTCGCGGAGCTTCATGTTGAAATTGAGACAATTCGCCGAATCGAAACCCGTTCAAACGCGATGATAGGGGTGGCCGGAAAGGATCGTGACGGCCCTGTAAAGCTGTTCGGCGATCAAAATACGAACGATCTGATGCGGCCATGTGAGCTTGCCGAGATTGAGAACGGCGGCCGCCCTGTCGTAAAGGGCCGGGTCGAGACCGTCGGCGCCACCGATCGCGATCACGAGATCGCGCTTGCCGCTATCGCGCAAATCACCAAAAAATGTCGCAAAACCCGGGCTGTCCAGCGCCTTGCCGCGCTCATCCAGAAGCACGAGAACCGCCCCGTCGACCAGATGTTTTTCGAGCATCGCCGCTTCTTCGCGCTTGCGTGTCTCGGCATTCGACGCCCGGCTTTCCGCGACCTCGATCACCCGCGAAAACTCCAGCCCGATCGCCGGGCCGGTCTTGGCTAGACGCTCGATATAACGGGTCGCAAGATCCTTCTCCGGGCCGGATTTAAGCCGCCCCACCGCAAAAATCGAAATCCGCATCGCAAACCTGCATTTGTCGTGACCCAACAGGGTCACGCTCTTAACAGCATAGCCTGCGGATTCCTATGCGGCCGGTTCGCTTTCCGGCCAGACGCACCGGCCCGACATCAAACGAGATAGTCGGGAAGCTCGATGCGAAACAAGGCTCACCGCGTCAATGCAGCGTTTCTTCCGGCATATCCGGCGTCGCCCACATTTTCTCAATGTTGTAGAAGGCGCGGATTTCCGGACGGAACACATGAACGATGATATCGCCGGTATCGATCAGCACCCAGTCTCCGGTCTCGAGACCCTCGACGCGGGCGTTTCCGAACCCTTCACCCTTCATATCTTTAAGAAGATGCTCGCAAATCGCCGAGACATGCCTGTTCGATCGCCCGGAGACCACAACCATGTAGTCCGCAAGCGCCGATTTTCCGGCAATGTTGAGAGATACGATATCTTCGGCCTTGGAGTCCTCGAGGCTCGCGAGGACGGTTTCAAGGGCGTGGTCGGCGGCATCGGCGCCACTGTCCTGGCCCTTCGGGATAGCAACAAATGCTCTTCCCTTGGCGTGTACTGTTGTCAGAGGTTTTCCCTTTCCAAGAATGACAAAACAGGTACTGGCGACGCGATTCTCTGCGTCGCTCAATAAAGGTGGCACCAAAGCATTAACTTTTCAAGATATGGAGGCTTCGGCTTCTGGCGCATACATCATTTGTGATCATGCGTGTCATTTGTGACCATTGCGCAATGCCGTGGAGCTGAGCGTGGAGCGCGGGCCATGGATGAAAACCCAGGCAGGGGCGCGTTTCTTCCACAGGACCCCGGCATCGTCCTCATCTATCCGCGCCTGACTGAAGGCCTGCGCCATGGTGGAGGAGAGGTAGGAAAGCGTGGAGCCCGGCCGATCGATAACCGCAATCGGAAAGGTCTCGGCAATCTCCCGCCATTTCTGCCAGCGATGGAAGCTTTTCAGATTATCGGCGCCCATGATCCAGATGAACCGGACATGCGGATTTTTCGCCTTCACCTTGGCAAGCGTATTGGCCGTGTAGCTGATTCCCAGCGATTTTTCGAAGGCTGTCACCTTGATACGTGGATCGCTGACCAGCCTTTCGCACGCAGCGATGCGATCCTCCAGAGATGCCAGTTCGGAGCGGCTTTTCA
This sequence comes from Agrobacterium tumefaciens, assembly GCA_025560025.1. Classification (NCBI taxonomy): domain Bacteria; kingdom Pseudomonadati; phylum Pseudomonadota; class Alphaproteobacteria; order Hyphomicrobiales; family Rhizobiaceae; genus Agrobacterium; species Agrobacterium tumefaciens. Next base: position 2,527,184 of record CP048485.1, read on the forward strand.
GCGGATTGCCCGGTGTTACCATCCACCAGAGCTGGTCGAGACCCAACCGGCGCAGCGCGATTTCAGCAACAAGGGCATGACCGGCATGCGGCGGATTAAAGGAGCCGCCGAAAAGCCCGACAACCATGCCGCGCTCCGCATGCGGCATGGTGAGATAACGTCTGTCGAGGCGTTTCTCAGTCGGCAAAATCAGGTCCGTGTCTGGCCGGTGCCATGCACCCGGTATTTGAACGAGGTGAGCTGCTCGACGCCAACAGGGCCCCGCGCATGCATCTTGCCGGTTGCAATACCGATTTCCGCACCCATGCCGAATTCACCGCCATCGGCAAATTGCGTCGAGGCATTGTGTAGCAGAATGGCCGAATCGAGTTCGTTGAAGAACCGCTCCACCACATCAGGATCCTCGGCGACCACCGCCTCGGTATGATTGGACGAATAGGTGCTGATATGATCGATGGCGCCGGATATACCGTCAACGACAGCAACCGAAATGATCGCATCGAGATATTCGGTTCGCCAGTCTTCTTCCGTCGCGGCTTTCAGGCCCTCAACCACATTGCGAACGGCCTGTGAACCACGCACTTCACATCCGGCCTCGATCAGACCCTTGATGAGCGGTTCCAGATGCGTGGAAACGGCAGCGGCATCCACCAGCAGCGTTTCAGCCGCCCCGCAAATGCCGGTACGGCGCATCTTGGCATTCACGACGATGCGTTTCGCCATGTCGAGATCGGCCGAGCTGTCGACATAGATATGGCAAATACCTTCCAGATGCGCAAAGACCGGAACACGGGCTTCAGACTGCACCCGCGCAACGAGGCTTTTACCGCCGCGCGGCACGATCACGTCAACAGTGCCATTCAATCCGCCAAGAAGCGCCCCCACGGCAGCACGATCTGTGACCGGCACCAGCTGAATGGCATGTTCGGGAAGTCCGGCAATCTTCAGGCCCTCAACGAGGCAGGCATGGATAGCACGCGATGAATGTTGCGAATCCGAGCCGCCCCGCAGGATCACGGCATTGCCGGCCTTGAGGCAGAGCGCCCCGGCATCCGCCGTCACATTCGGGCGGCTTTCGTAAATCACACCGATCACGCCAAGCGGCGTGCGCACACGCTCGATCTTCAGCCCGTTCGGACGATCCCAGGCGGCAATGACTTCGCCGACGGGGTCGGGCAGCCCGGCAACCGAGCGAATGCCTTCGGCAATGCCGGCTATCCGCGCATCGTTTAGCGTGAGCCTGTCGATGAAGGAGGCGGCAAGGCCGGCATTATCCGCCGCGGCCAGATCTATCCGGTTGGCCGCAAGGATCGTTTCTCTGGAGGCCTCTATCGCGGAGGCCATGGCAAGAAGCGCGCGGTTCTTCTGCTCAGTCCCTGCAATGGACAACGGTCGCGAAGCAGCTTTTGCCTGAGCGCCGATGGTCATCATCAGCGCATCGATATCATGGCTCTGCTTTACGGCCTGTTCAGGCATGGACCTCATCCTTCTTCGCATTTTTGACTTTGACGGCAGCACCGGTCATCACCAGATCGTCGCGATGGATCATCGCCGCACGTCCGACATAACCGAGGATCGCCTCGATCTCGTTCGACTTGTGGCCGATGATGAGACGCGCCTCTTCCGCATCGTAGCCAGCAAGACCACGCGCGACCTCGCGACCCTCCACGCCGATGATGGCGATGGCATCACCACGGCCGAAGTTGCCCTTAACCACCCGCACGCCCGCGGGAAGCAGGCTTTTACCAGCATAGAGGGCTTTTTCCGCGCCCGCATCCACATGGATTTCACCGGCCGGCTGCAACTGCCCGGCAATCCAGGTCTTGCGCGCCGTCACCGGTGTGCCTGATGGCGCAAACCACGAGGAACGGGCACCGTTTTCGATCGCCTTCAGCGGATTGAGCGTCTTGCCGGAGGCGATGATCATGCCGCAGCCCGCGGCCGTCGCGATCTTGCCCGCATCGATCTTGGTGCGCATGCCGCCACGCGAAAGCTCGGAGGCCGCGCCGCCGGCCATAGCCTCAATCTCGGGGGTAATGTCCGCAATCGTCTCGAGGAATTTCGCATCCGGATCGAGATGCGGTGGTGCAGTATAGAGCCCGTCAATATCCGACAGCAGCACCAGAAGATCGGCACCCGTCATGGTCGCGACACGCGCCGCCAGACGGTCATTGTCGCCATAACGGATTTCGGTGGTCGCAACCGTGTCGTTTTCATTGATGATCGGTATGGCGCCGATCTTCAGGAGCTGGTTGATGGTCGCCCGCGCATTGAGATAGCGGCGGCGCTCCTCGGTATCGGAGAGGGTCAGCAGAATCTGGCCCGCGACAATCTCATGCCGCGACAGGCTTTCCGACCACGCCCGCGCCAGGGCAATCTGGCCGACTGCGGCGGCCGCCTGGCTTTCCTCCAGCTTCAATGCGCCGGAGGGCAGGCCAAGCACGGTACGGCCGAGCGCGATGGCGCCCGAAGACACGACCTGCACATCCGCGCCGTTTTTCTTCAGCGCGGCAATATCCTCGCAGATGGCATCAAGCCAATCCTTCTTGAGCCCGCTTTTCCGGTCCACCAGAAGTGCCGAACCGATCTTGATGACGATCCGGTGATGGCTGGCCAGCGGTTTGCGGGTCAGGCTCATAGGCGATCGTCCTCTTCCTCAACCTCGCTCTCGGCAGGCATCGAACGATCGGGAAGGGCGGTTTCGCCGCCATGGCTCGCCGAGACAATGATATCGCGAAGGGCGCGCAACGCTTCCGTCATGCCGATATGGGCGGCAGCGGACAACAGGAGCGGCGGACGACCACAGGCCTTCTCCAGTTCCTTGGCCTTCTTTTTCAGCTCTTTTTCATCGAGCACGTCGATCTGCGACAAAGCCACGATTTCCGGCTTGTCGGTCAGCCCGCCGCCATAAGCGTCCAGCTCGGCCTTGACCGTCTTGTAGGCCTTGCCGACCTTTTCTTCCTGCGCCGAGACGAGATGCAGAAGAACGCGGGTACGCTCCACATGACCGAGGAACCGGTCACCGATGCCGACGCCCTCATGTGCGCCTTCGATGAGGCCCGGAATATCAGCCAGCACGAATTCACGGCCATCGATGGTCGCGACGCCCAGGTTCGGATGAAGGGTGGTGAAGGGATAATTGGCGATCTTCGGCCGCGCACGGGTGACCGTCGCAAGGAACGTGGATTTACCCGCATTGGGCAGACCAACAAGACCGGCATCGGCGATCAGCTTCAGGCGAAGCCAGACCGTCTTTTCCTCGCCGGCAAGACCCGGATTGGCATGGGTGGGCGCCTGGTTGGTGGACGACTTGAAATAGGCATTGCCGAAACCGCCATTACCGCCGGCGGCAAGACGAAAGCGCTGACCTTCCTTGGTGAGGTCGACGATCAGCGTTTCATTGTCTTCCTCGAATATCTGCGTACCGACGGGTACCTTCAGCACCACATCCGAACCCTTGGCGCCGGTGCGGGTCTTGCCCATGCCGTGCTGCCCGATGGAGGCCTTGAAATGCTGCTGGAAGCGGAAATCGATCAGCGTGTTAAGGCCGTTGACCACCTCAACCCAGACATCGCCGCCGCGTCCGCCATCGCCACCGTCAGGACCGCCGAATTCGATGAATTTTTCGCGCCGGAAGGAAACGGCGCCTGCGCCACCATCACCGGACTTGATATAGACTTTTGCTTCATCGAGAAATTTCATCGGACTGCCGTTCTGTCGGTTTGCGGGCGCATTCGTCAATCGCGTTGCGCCAAACAAAAATATCGTCGTTTCGAATACAAGCGCTTCTTCACGAGGTCAAAGACTATCGTGCGGGAAGCCCCTGCGTGAGACAAGGTCGGTTTGGGATAAACCGGCCCTGTTCAAAGCATCGGGCCGAAAACTGTAATGGTTTTCGGCCCGATGCTCTTCAGGTGTCAGCGATGCGGCGGGAGGAAATCCTCAGCCGTGATCACCGTATCGATATGCGCCACCATGGCGGCACGCGCCGTGGCGTAGATCTGGTGGCAGCCGGTCACCCGGAAGCCCAGTTTCTCCTGCACGCGCAGGGATACAGGGTTATCCGCGAACACGCCGGAATGGAGAACCACCCCTGGCATGCGGCGGAAGAACCGCTCGACCACAGCAGCCACCGCCTCGGTCATGTAACCCTTGCCCCAGTAGAAACGGTTGAGCCAGTAGCCCAGATGCCACTCGCCATGCCGCAGCTCGATCGAGACAACCCCGATCAGGGTATCGTCACCACTGGTGATGGCGAAATCCCAGTCGGGCAGGGTGCCGGAGGTTCGCAGAACCAGCCATTCCAGCGCATCCTGCCTGTGGTAGGGTGCGGGAACACGGGCCAGCATCCTGGTCACGGCGAAATCGCCAAGCGATTCCGCAATGCTGCCAGCATCGGAAAGCCGCTGCGGGCGCAGCACCAGACGCGACGTCTCAATGACGGGGCAGGGGCCGGGCGGCGCTGCGGTTGCAGCTGCACGGCGACGGGTAAGCTCGAGCGTGCTCATCCCATATCCCCCCAGCTCTTCAGCGAAACCCAGGTCTTGCGGTCCAGCCGGTACCATTCAACCGGCACCATGCCGCCCAGCGCCAGCGAACCGACCATGCCGGAGCCCTGGAACTGGAAACCGCACTTCTGGATGACGCGACGCGAGGGAATGTTGGTGACCCGGCAACGCGCATCGATCTGGTCGATTTCACGCGTGCGGAAGGCCATGTCGATCAGCGCATGCGCAGCTTCCGTCATATAGCCCCGGTTCCAGTAGGGTTCCCCCAGCCAGTAACCGATCTCCAGCGTCTTTTCGTCTTCCTGGGGTTCCAGCGCGCAGCAGCCCAGAAACTCGCCATTGTCCATGCGGGTAATCGCATAGACGCACTTGCCAATCTCGCCAGCTTTGGTGCGTCGCACGAAGTCCGCGGCGTCTTTGGCCGTGTACGGGTGCGGCATACGCGACACCATGGTCGCGATATTGGCGTTGTTGGCAAGATGGGCAAGGGCGTCGATGTCTTCTTCGTGAGGCTTGCGTAAAACCAGCCTCTGCGACAGTAAAACGGGGCAATCGCTCCTCGACCGATCGGGCCTCGGCCGTTCCTCGGGTGACCGTGATTGGTCAACCCTCAACAATTCAGCTTGCATGGTTCAGTCCCTCCTTGGGGTTAAAGAAAAAGGGGAGTTGGGTGGTGCCCCATCTCCCCTGTTTTCTTGACTGAACCTGATACGTCTCAGCCGGGTCGATGGGACACCGGCTGCATATGACGCTTACCGGCTTATTCTGCGGCTTCCGCTTTCGGAGCCACGGATACGAACACGCGGCCATTGGCCTTCGTGCGGAAGTTCACGTTACCTGCGGTTAGTGCGAAAATCGTGTGGTCCTTGCCGATGCCGACATTGGCGCCCGGATGCCACTGCGTGCCGCGCTGACGCAGAATAATGTTGCCTGGAATGACGGCTTCGCCGCCGAACTTCTTCACGCCAAGGCGCTTGGATTCGGAATCGCGACCGTTACGCGAGGAACCGCCAGCTTTTTTGTGTGCCATTGGAGTTCTCCTTTAAACCTTGTTTCCCGTGTCGCGCCGATCAGGCAGCAACGATGTCCGTGATGCGGACGACAGTGTGATGCTGACGATGGCCGCGCGAACGCTTGGAGTTCTGACGACGACGCTTCTTGAAGGCGATGACCTTCTTGCCGCGATTGTGCTCGACAACTTCAGCCTTGACGATGGCGCCCTTGACAAAGGGTGCACCGAACTTGGCGTCGGCGCCTTCGCCAACAACGAGAACTTCGGTGAATTCTACAGTTGCGCCTGCCTCTGCTTCCAGCTTTTCGATGGTCAGCACGGCGTCGGCCGCTACGCGGTACTGCTTACCGCCGGTCTTGATGACTGCGAACATTTTTTATCCTTTCATGTTCGTTCCGGCTCTGCCCGCATATGCAAGCTGGCCGTCTTTTTATCAGTCGGAGTAGCGGAAATCCGTCAGGACTGAATGCCCCTTTGAATGTCTGCCGGTGAAGCCGCCTTTTGAGGGGCGGAATAAACAGAAGGCGCACTACGCCATCAATTTGGGTGCCGATTACGCGAGACGTCCGTTTATGTCAAGATGACGACGGCTTGAAAAGTAACTGTAACGCCAAGAATTTCATGCTTTTTCGGCAGGTGAAGCAGTCGGGTCTCGAAATTTGCGCAGCAAGTGTTTATATGGGCCTTCCAACAAGGAGCAGAAATGGCCCGCATAGACCAGACCGACGATTGGCGGGACCGCCATGCGCCGACACTTTCCGCCTTCGAGTCGCTTGCGATCGAGGCATATGGCCACCTGCCAGAAGAATTCCGCGCCTTAACGAAGGATCTCATCATCGAGATCGCCGATTTTCCGACCGATGACGTGTTCGAAGACATGGCGCTCGAAACACCCTTCGATCTTCTCGGACTGTTCGAAGGACGCGGCATCTCCGAACGTTTCACCATGGAAACGGGCGAGATGGTGAACCGCATCACGCTTTATCGTCGCCCCATTCTCGACTACTGGGCCGAGAACGAGGAAACGCTGGGCGATATCATCACCCATGTCCTCATCCACGAGATCGGCCATCATTTCGGCCTTTCAGATGATGACATGGAGCGGATCGAGGAAAGCGCTGACGAGGCCGCTGCCGAACGTTAAAAAGACCGGCACCGAAAAACTACGGTGCCGGCCCTCAAGCCACTAGTGGTCGCGTCTCATTGAAAGCGCAATCGTCTCGCTGCCCACAAGACGTTTGCGCTTGATCACTTCGTTAACCCGCCCTGGGTTTACACCGTAAGAAGCTGCAATGTGGTGCTGAAACTCGCCACCCCAGTACCGCAACCAGATTTCTACCGCGTCCTTTTCGGTCAATTTATAAGACTGTTGATGCATATGATTGTCCTGTTAGGTTTCAACCTTGGACAAACTTGACAGAAGAGTCTGTGAGCGTATTTTGCTCCGTGTATATGCTGATCCGCAAGCTTTCTAAGGTATTGTGGTTTCGACACGGAGCCGAGGTTGCACCCTCGGCTTTGTCGTGCCAGCTCAGAGACCGCCCCCGAGCTGGTAAATATATGTTGGGACTCAATATTTTGAGTCAAGCTTAGGGCGCTGCGCCGTATCTGTTCACTTTATGTACAACGGCAATTTCATCTCAAGACACAATGAGATTTGCAATTTTTATTATTTAGAAACATACACTTAATGTATTTTCGAACATTTCGAACAAGGGCTGTAAATAATACGCCGTAATATTCGTTTTGGCTCAGTAACAAACAAGAAGATCGAGAGAATCAGATCGACGGACCCGAATCACTCGATTTTCTACCTAAAATCACTGCTCGCCGAGCTTCATATCCGGATGGTATTCTTTGCCCTCGACCACCTTGGTCACGGCCTGGCCGCAATGCATCACGCCGCTTGCGGCGTTGAAGGCGTAGCTCGGCGAACCGGCAAGCTCCCATCCCTTGTTCAGCGCCTCGGTGACCCGATGGCAGAACTTCGAGTCATCGGGACCGGTTATGAAACGATAGACCTTCACGTCTTTTTTGCCTTTCTCTGTGCGATGATATCGGCCATGGCGACCAGCCTCTCGGCCTGCCCCACATGCAGCCGTTCGATCATCCGCCCGTTCATGTTGATGACGTTCAATTCCATAGATTCAGGTTTTGCGAAAGCGGCAATAATCTCTCTCGCATCCGCAACAGCGGCATAATCTGGCGCAAAGCGCCGATTGGCCGGTTCGATCTGTGCCGGGTGGATCAGCATCTTGCCATCGAACCCCATGGCGCGACCCTGTTCGCATTCACTGTCAAAAGCTGCAATGTCTCGAAAATCGTTGGACACGCTGTCGATGACATCAAGGCCATAGGCGCGGGCGGCGAGCACCACCTGCATCATCCAGGGTACGAGATAAGTTCGCCCGGGGAGGGCTGGAACACGCGTTTCCTTGCGCAGATCATTCAGGCCGATGACAAAGGCGGCAAGCCGCGCATCCGGCGTGTGGGCAGCGTCGGCGACGGAGGCGGCGTTCAAAACACCGAGCGGCGTCTCAATCATTGCCCAGATTTTCAGGTCCTGGGGCGCATCGGCCTCCGCCAGAAGGTCGGCTACATCATGAATATCTGCGGGCTGCTCCACCTTCGGCAGTAAAACCGCATCCGGCCGGCAGGAAAGCACAAGCTTCAAATCCGCCGCCCCATCAGGCGTGGAAAGCGGATTGATACGGATAATGGTCTCGCGTCCGGCAAATGGCGCGTCCGAAAAAAGCCTGCTGAGATTTTCCCGCGCTGCGCCCTTCATCTCCGGCGCGACGGAATCCTCGAGATCAAGGATTACCCCATCACAATCGAGATCGCGGATTTTTTCGAGCGCTCTGGCATTGATGGCCGGAACCGACAGCAGCGAACGGCGCGGTCTCACAAGAATATTTCCGAAAAAATTAGTCATGCCGCACTTGTGTCAAGCTTTTGTGACATCTGCAACCTGACAATCCACCGAATCCTCTTGCAAGCCGGAAGAAGAAGGCCCACATTCGTCTGGAAAGAAAGGTTGAATCATGCAAGGCATCCGTTCATTTTTCATAGCCGCCTCCGGCATCGCAATTCTGGCGATTGTCGCTCTTTTCACGGCGTCGCTCACTGTCGCTTTTATCGGCGTACTCGCCGTTCTTAGCGCTGCCCGTCTGCTTTCGGCGCGTCTGAAGCCGGCCCCCATTCCGGTCAAGCCCCGCAACCAGCGCGATATGCGTGTCTGGAACGACGGCAAAGGCACGATTATCGATCTCTGAGATCGTTTGATCCGGTCGAAATGCGCGGGCGCCGCACGAGGCGTACCGAAGAACGCAGGTTTGCGCTTCTAAAGCGCCGAGTTTTGCAGTATTTCCCGGCAGAGAACATGCGGCAGATTTTGGCCAGTGCCGGATTTTGTTCAAGGGAAACACGGGAAGCGACAGATGGAAAAGTTCACGAAGCTGACGGGCGTTGCGGCGCCCATGCCGGTTGTCAATATCGACACCGATATGATCATTCCGAAAGACTATCTGAAGACCATCAAGCGCACTGGCCTCGGAAAAGGCCTTTTCGCCGAGTCGCGCTATCTTGAGGATGGATCGCCAAACCCGGATTTCGTGCTGAACAAACCCGCCTACCAGAACGCCCAGATCCTTGTCGCCGGCGACAATTTCGGTTGCGGCTCCTCGCGCGAACATGCGCCATGGGCGCTTCTCGATTTCGGCATCCGCTGCGTGATCTCCACCAGCTTCGCCGATATCTTCTATAATAACTGTTTCAAGAACGGCATCCTGCCGATCGTCGTCAGCCCCGAGAACCTCGAAAAGCTGCTGGACGACGCGTCGCGCGGATCGAACGCCGTTCTCTCCGTCGATCTGGAAAGTCAGGAAATCAGCGGCCCCGATGGCGGCACGATCACCTTCGAGATCGATGAATTCAAGCGTCACTGCATGCTGAACGGTCTTGATGATATCGGCCTGACGCTCGAGCATTCCGGCGCCATCGACACGTTCGAAAAGGCAAATGCTTCGGTCCGCCCCTGGGCCTGATCACATTTCCGCTCTTCAAAAAAGCCGATCCCGTACCAAACAGTACCGGATCGGCTTTTGCTTTGCTTGAAAAGCCCTTGAGGCGGAGATAAGAAGCCTCCGATCCCGTCCGGCTGCGACACGATTTGCCATGTGCAGGACGGAATGAGTTTGACGCCGCGCTCGCCGCAATCGAAAACCCTTCAGGATGTTTTTCGGCGCGCCGCCCAAGGAGGGTTTCTCATGACAGTCCGTTCGCTTTTCCTGCTGCCCGGTGACGGTATCGGCCCCGAAGCCATGGCCGAAGTTCGCAAGCTGATCGATTATATGAACAGCGCGCACAATGCCGGCTTCACCGTCTCGGAAGGCCTGGTCGGCGGCTCTGCCTATGACGCCCATGGCGTGGCGATTTCCGATGCGGATATGGAAAAGGCGCTTGCCGCCGATGCGATCCTGTTCGGCGCCGTCGGGGGCCCGAAATGGGATGGCGTCCCCTACGAGCACCGCCCGGAAGCCGGTCTGCTGCGTCTGCGCAAGGATCTCGAGCTTTTCGCCAACCTGCGCCCCGCCATCTGCTACCCGGCGCTCGCCGCCGCCTCTTCGCTGAAGCCGGAACTGGTCGAAGGTCTCGATATCCTCATCGTCCGCGAGCTGACGGGCGGCGTTTATTTCGGTGAACCGAAGCAGATCATCGATCTCGGCAACGGCCAGAAGCGCGGCATCGACACGCAGATTTACGACACTTTCGAGATCGAGCGCATCGCCAGCGTGGCTTTCGAACTGGCCCGAACCCGCGACAACCGCGTCTGCTCGATGGAAAAGCGCAACGTGATGAAGTCAGGCGTTCTGTGGAACCAGGTGGTCACCGAAACTCACGCCGCCAAGTTTAGGGATGTTCAGCTGGAACATATGCTGGCCGATGCCGGCGGCATGCAGCTGGTGCGCAAGCCCAAGCAGTTCGACGTGATCGTCACCGACAACCTCTTCGGCGACATGCTCTCCGACGTCGCCGCCATGCTGACCGGCTCGCTCGGCATGCTGCCATCCGCTTCGCTCGGCGCTCCTGACGCCAAGACCGGCAAGCGCAAGGCCATGTATGAGCCGGTACACGGTTCGGCCCCTGACATCGCCGGCAAGGGCATCGCCAACCCCATCGCCATGATCGCGTCCTTCGCCATGTGCCTGCGTTACTCGTTCAATATGGTGGATGAGGCAACGAAACTCGAAGCAGCGATCGCAAACGTGCTCGACAAGGGCATCCGCACCGCCGACATCATGGCCGAGGGCAGCCGCCAGGTCGGCACCTCCGAAATGGGTGATGCGGTTCTCGCCGAATTCAAGGCGCTTTCGGCGTAACGCTCGACGAAACCGGTTGGGCAGGCGGTACCTTTGCCTGCCCATCTTCCTTCGGCAGAAGATGCTCGTATCTTTTGTCAGTCAGCGTCTTCAGAAAGGCGACGATGGCATCCACACGCTTGTCGTCCAGCGCCGGCGCGGATGTCAGTTCCGCCATGGCGATATTTTCAGGCACTTCCGGCGCATCCCACGTCTTGCCCGTTTCCGGGTTGATCTGGCGGCTCGGCTTCTTGCTTTTATATTTCACATAAAACAGCACCACCGTGCGCAAATCCTTGAACACGCCATTGTGCATGTAAGGACCGGTGACGGCGACATTGCGCAGCGTTGGCACCTTGAACTTGCCACGCTGGGCGGTATCGCCGGCAACTTCAGGATTTTGCGCCAGCCCCAGATCGACCGCGCCCGGCTTGGAGCCGTTCACGGCCCGAACCGATATATTGGCGGGAACGCCGATATTGAAATATTTGTGGTTGGTGAAGAGGCCGTCTTCCAGGCCCTTGGCGCCGCGGATTTCGTGGCAGGTATTGCAATTGGTGAATTGCGTCGAGGAGATCAGAACCCGACCCAGCTCTTCCTGATCGGTCAGCTTCTCCTCGCCGCGCAGGAAGCGGTCATATTTGGAATCGAAGGTGGAGAACTCATCCGAGCGCTCAAAGCTCGCCAGCGCCTTCGTCATCGCGGCATAGGCGGTGTCGTCGCTCGCAAAAACATCCTTGCCGAACTGCGTGCCGAAAGCCGCGACATAATCCGGGTTTTCCCTGAGCCGTTTGACGACCGAGGCCTTGTCCGGCATGCCCATTTCGAGGGGATTGAGCGGCGGACCACCCGCCTGATCTTCCAGAAGAGAGGCGCGGCCATCCCAGAACTGCCCGCCGACATATTCTCCCGCCGCATTCCTGCCGAAAGGCGGCGTGAAGCGGGCATAAGCTGCAGTGGGCGCGTTGCGGTCGCCCAGTGAAATGCCGTCATCGCCGAGCGATACGTCCCGCCCGACCTTATCGCTCTCCCGTGCATCGGAAAAACCGGCGGCCTGCATGTGGCAGGTGGAACAGGCCATGGTGCGGTTCATCGAAAGACTGGGATCGTCGAAAAGCGCCGCACCGAGCTTTTCCAGCGTCGCATAGTCTTCACCGCCGTGGGCAGCCATACCATCGACACCGGTGCCCAAGGGGGCCAGCAGAATGGATGCGGCAAGAGCAGCGGAGACAAAAAATCCGGGTTTCATCATCGGTAGGCACGCTCGATATAAATGCGCGAGAGCAGGTTCGGACCGGGACATATGAAGCGGCTTTCGGTCCTGCTGCACTTCACCGAACATGGATCACGGGAGATAACTCCGCTCTTCCATGCCCTATAAAGAAATCTATAGCACTTTCCCGTGATCGAGGCCTACAAACTTTCGCAGCTTGGTCCACTTTGCCGCAGGTCAACGGACCACGCCGGGAAACGATCAACCGCCTCTGGCGATGGCGTGGAAAAAGGTACCCGAGACAAAACCTCTTCTGCCACCGGATGGCCCGAGCGGACGACCCTGCCCGTCAGCAATCTGGGCGAAAGGCTCATCGCGGCCGGCATCGGTAACCCGCGCATAGTGGAATTCATGGCCGCGCAGAACATCCCCCACCGCGCCGAGCGGTCCGCTTGCCGCGATTGTTGCCTGCCGGTAGCCGAGATTCATCTTGCGCGTCGCAAAGCTGGTGGCATGCGACAGAAGCCCGGTCATGGCATGGGTCACGCCATCCGCATCTTCCAGCGCCTCGCCGAGCACCATGTAGCCGCCGCACTCGCCATGAACAGGCTTTGTCGCAGCAAAGCGGGCAACACCAGCCTTGAAACCAGCCGCATCCGCAAGCTTTCCGGCAAAAAGCTCGGGGTACCCTCCCGGCAGCCAGCAGATATCGCAGCTCCCGTCGGGTGCCTCATCCGCGAGCGGGGAAAACGGCACGATCTCGGCCCCGGCCGCCTGCCAATGCTTCCTGAGATGCGGATAAAGGAAAGTGAACGCCGCATCCTCTGCCAGCGCGATGCGCTGGCCGGGTGGTGCAATCGCCGCGTCCACCGAGCCGGAAGGCACATTTACCGGCGCGGCGAGTGAAAGCAGGGCATCGAGATCGATGGATTTTTCCATCGCATCCGCCAGCCGTTCGATATGCGCGTCGATTTCCGGATGTTCGCTGGCCTGCACCAGCCCCAGATGCCGTTCGGGCAGGATGAGCGACGGATCACGCAGCACGCAGCCGGCAACGGGAAGGCCGATTTTTTCGATGGCTTCCGTGCACAGCGTCCGGTGTCTTTCGCTGCCGGCCCGGTTCAGCACCGCAGCCGCCATGGTAACGGCCGGATCGTAGTGGGCAAAACCATGGGCGATAGCAGCGGCCGTCTGCGACTGGCCGGATACGTCGAGCACCAGCAGGACGGGAATGCCGAACAGCCGCGCCAGATCCGCCGCCGAACCCGTGCGATTTTCCGCAACCGGAATACCGTCGAACAGGCCCATGGCGCTTTCGATCAGAACAAGCTCCGCATCCTCGGTCTGCTGCGAAAACAGGTGCCGCAGCAATTCCGGCCGCATGGCCCAGCTATCCAGATTGAGGCCGGCCGTGCCGGTGGCGAAGGCATGGAAACCGGGATCGATGTAGTCAGGCCCCGTCTTGATGCCGCGCACCTTGATACCGCGTCGGGCAAAGGCCCGGAGCAGGCCGATGGTCACGCTGGTCTTGCCGGAGCCCGAGCGCGGCGCACCGATGATGATCGCCCGCGCCGTCATGAACCGGAAACTCCAAGGCGCGCCCGCATCGAAACAATCTCGCCGATGACGATCAAAGCCGGCGCTTCGAAATTTTCCCGCTTTGCATCGTCAGCTATGCTTTCCAGCGTGCCGATGAAAATCCGCTCCTGCGCTGTCGTTGCCGACATGATGACGGCGACCGGCGTTTCGCCGGAACGGCCACCCTGCATCAAGAGGCTGGCGATCGTGCCGATATTCTTCAGCCCCATATAAACGACGATGGGTTCGCGTGTTTTCGCCAGCGCCAGCCAGTCCAGATCCTCTTCCGTGCCCGCTGCGTGGCCTGTGGCCAGCGTTACGGCGCGGCTGATGCCGCGCATGGTGGCGGGGATGTGAGCGGAAGCAAGCGCCGTGAACGACGAGGTCATGCCCGGCAATATGCGAAACGGAATGCCGGCATGGACAAGCGCCTCCGCCTCTTCGCCGCCACGCCCGAAAATAAAGGGATCACCGCCCTTCAGCCGCAGCACCTTTTTGCCTTGGCTGGCGAAATCGATCAGCGAAGCGGTAATATCGTCCTGTGTCGCGGAGGGCTTACCACCCCTTTTGCCCGCAAAAACAATCTCCGCCTGCGGACCAAGCGCTATGACTTCGTCGCTCACCAGCGCATCACGCACGATGATATCGGCCTGAGACAGCGCGAGCGCCACTTCCAGCGTCAGATAACGCACATCGCCCGGCCCTGCACCCGCGAGCCAGACGTGACCGGCTTCGAAGACCGGACCTTTTGCGGCAATGCTGTTCAAAATCTGCGCTATCGACATTCTTCCTGGCTGCTTTTTAACGATGACGGAAAAAGCCGTCCCGGCTATAGAAATTCATATGGATACGGATGGAAAGACCCTTCGCCGCGGCTGGACCACGGGCACCTGCGCGGCAGCCGCCACGAAGGCGGCCTGCGCCGCCCTTCTGACCGGCGAGTTTCCTTACCCTGTCGAGGTCGAACTTCCAAGCGGCGCGAGGCCGGCATTTTCCCTCGCCACCGAGGAAAAAGGCGAAAACTTCGCGCGCGCCGGCGTCGTCAAGGATGCCGGAGACGATCCGGACGTTACCCACGGTGCGCTGATCGAAAGCACGGTCAGACGAGGTCAACCGGGAAGCGGCATCATCTTCAAGGCCGGAAAGGGCGTCGGCACCATCACCCGGCCGGGCCTGCCCCTGCCGCCGGGAGAACCCGCCATCAACCCCGTGCCGCGCAAGATGATCGAAACCGCCATTCGCGAGGTGGCCGGAGAAAGCGCCGATTTCGAGGTCGAGATTTCCGTCCGCGATGGCGAGAAACTGGCGGAGAAAACCCTGAACGGCAGGCTCGGCATCGTCGGCGGCATTTCCATCCTCGGCACCACCGGCATCGTCATTCCCTTTTCCTGCTCGGCGTGGATTCACTCCATCTGGCGCGGCATCGATGTGGCGCGTGCCACCGGCTGCACCCATGTGCTTGGCGCCACCGGCAACACCTCCGAAAAAGCTGGGCAGGTCCTTTATGATTTGCCGGAAACCGCCCTGATCGACATGGGCGATTTCATTGGCGGCATGCTGAAATATCTGCGCAGCCACCCCGTCGAGCGCGTGACGATTGCCGGCGGCGTCGCGAAGATGACCAAGCTTGCCCAGGGCATGCTCGACGTGCACTCCAAGAAGGGTCTCGCCGATCTCGATGCGCTGGCGGCATTGGCGACGGAAGCCGGAGGAGATGAAAATCTCGCCATTGCCATCCGTCAGGCCAACATGGTCGCGCACGCCTTTGAGCTGGCCGAACACGCGGGGATAGACCTCGGCGCGATCGTGGCGGAAAAAGCCTGGGTAACCGCAGCGGCGGCACTGAAGACGCCGGCCATTGCGCTCGATATTCTGGTGTTCGATCGTCAGGGCGCGCTCAAGGGGCGCACCGCCTCCACGCCGTCGCATCAGCCTTTCGCATCTTCCTTCGGAGACCGGAACCGCCGGACATAGTCGGTGCTATAAAGCGCGCTTTCGCGAAAATCCGTCGAGGCAAGTCCACGCCCGACGAAGATAAGGGCCGTCCGCTCCACCGGTTCGGCGGCGAGCTTGTCCTCAATGTCGAACAGCGTGCCACGAATGACCCGCTCATCCGGCCAGGACGCACGAACGACGATGGCGACCGGGCAGTCGGAGCCGTAAAGCGGCGTCAGCTCTTCCACCACCTTGCCGATGGCGTGAATGGCGAGATGGACGGCGAGCGTTGCACCCGTCGCACCGAAAGCCTTCAGCGTCTCAGCGTCAGGCATCTTCGATGCGCGCCCGGAAATGCGGGTCAGCACAAGGCTCTGCGCCACTTCCGGCACCGTCAGTTCCCGCTGCAAGGTGGCGGCCGCAGCGGCAAAGGAGGGCACGCCGGGCGTGACGGTATAATCGAGACCCAGTCGCTCCAGTCGGCGAATCTGCTCGCCCATGGCGCTCCAGACGGAAAGGTCGCCGGAATGCAGCCGCGCCACATCCTTGCCGGCCTCTGCTGCGGCCACGAATTCCGCCTCGATCTCGTCAAGCGAAAGTGCTGCCGTATCGACGATGCGGGCGCCCGGCGGGCAATAGTCGATAAGCGCTTTCGGAACCAGCGACCCGGCATAAAGACACACCGGGCAGGCGGCGATAAGATCGCGCCCGCGCACCGTAATGAGATCGGCAGCACCGGGACCGGCGCCGATGAAATGAACCGTCATTGTTGTTCTCCATGTTCGATGGCGCAACCGCTATCGCGTTGGGCATCGTCAGTGGTTGCGATGGCCACAGTCACATCGCCAACCACAAGACGCTGCGCGACCAGCCTTGCATTCTCTCCGGCGGCGGCAAGCGCCGCCGCTTCGCTCACGCTCGGCGAGCCGGCATAATCAAGGCTTGCCTGTGAAAATGTCATTGTTTTCGAAGCAACCGCCTCGAGCCGTTCCTGCGATACGATTTCAAGCGGCAGCGACAGGCTTTTCGCCGCTTCCACAAGACCGGCTTCATCGGCTTTGAGCGGCGCAGTCGCCAGGCATTCCGCCGTCATGCCCAAAGCATGCTCCGCAGCGCGCACGGCGGCAATAACAGCATCTGAACCCGTGCCTCTGCGGCAGCCTATGCCAGCCACGGTCACCATGGCTTGTTCCAGCTCCACTGCGTCACCGGCATTGCCGGACGCCAGCCCGACATGGAACCGACAGCCGTCACCCGCGACACATCCAGACGGATCATCGATCCGCCGTGCCGCGCATGGGCGGCAAGCAGCACGGCCTCCATTTCCAGCGTCACCGCATTGGCGACCAGCCGCCCGCCGGGTTTCAGGGCCTCCATAGCCCCCTCTAGCACGCCCGCTTCACTGCCGCCGCCGCCAATGAAAATCGCATCCGGCTCAGGCAAGCCTTCAAAAGCCGCAGGGGCCGCACCGATCATCACCTCAAGCGCCGGCACACCGAAAGCTTCGGCGTTGCGGGCGATACGCTCCGCCCTTTCCGGATGTTGCTCTATGGCGATGGCGCGGAGCGAGGGATGCGACAGCATCCATTCTATGCCGATCGAACCCGAACCGGCACCGATATCCCACAGCAACTCGCCCCGCCGTGGGGCAAGAGAGGAAAGTGTCACGGCGCGGATTTCGCGTTTAGTGATCTGCCCGTCATGTTCGAACAGGCTGTCATCAAGCCCACATGTGAAAGGCAGAATACGCGCACCCTTATCAGCCACAACATCAATCGCTACCACGTTCAGCGGATCAATATCAGCAAACACGAAATCGGCGGCCCTGACTTGCCGCCGCCTCTCCCGCTCTCCACCCAAGGCTTCAAGCAAGATGAATTCCGACTGGCCGAAACCCAAATCGGACAACAATTGCGCGATCAAGGCCGGGGTGTGGGCATCCGAGGTAAGCGCGATGATGCGTGCGCCGGCATGGAGATACGGCCGCAGGAGATCGATGGAACGTCCGTGCAGCGAAATGCAGTCGACCGCTTGCAACGCCCAGCCAAGCCGTGCGGCGGCCAGCGAGAAAGCGGAAGGCGAGGGATAACAAACTGTCTCACCCGCTTTTATCCGCCGCAGAAGCGTAACACCGACGCCATAAAAGAACGGATCACCGGAAGCCAGCACGCAAACCCGCTTGCCGCGCAGCGCCACGACATCGCCCATATCCGTGTCGAACGGCACCGGCCAGCGCCGTGCTTCACCATGAATGGCCGCAGCCGCCAGTTCCAGATGGCGCTTGCCGCCGAAAACCACCTCGGCCGCCTCTATCGCCTCAATCGCGTTCCGGCCCAGCCCCTCGAGCCCGTCCTCACCAATACCGACGATGGAAAGCCAGGGCTTTTCTTTCTTTTCGGTGGAAGCATCGCCCGTTCCGGAATATTCAGACGTCATGACACGCTCCATACTCATCCTTGGCGGCACGGCGGATGCCCGTATTCTGGCCGGCAGGCTGGCCGAAGAAACCGACTACCGAATTCTGCTCTCCATGGCCGGCCGCACGCTCTCGCCGGTCGAACAGCCGGTGCCGATGCGCACCGGCGGCTTTGGCGGCGCGGGCGGGCTGGCGGATTTCATTCGCGCAGAGAATTTCGATATTCTGGTGGACGCCACCCATCCCTATGCAGCGAAGATTTCCGCCAATGCCGTTGAGGCGGCTGGGCTTGCCAAAGTTCCGCTGGTCGTCCTTTCGCGTCCCGCATGGCAGCGCCAGCCGGGTGACAGGTGGCATGGTGTCGACACTGTCGAACAGGCTGTCATCGCGCTCGGCGACGAAAGCAAACGTGTATTTCTGGCGCTCGGCCGACAGGAGCTTCTTCCTTTCGAAGCCGCGCCCCAGCACAACTATCTCATCCGCAGCGTCGATCCGGTAGAGCCGCCACTGGAACTGCCGCATGCGCGCTATATTACCGCGCGCGGCCCCTTTGCGTTGGACGACGAAATCCGCATGCTGGAAGAAAGCCGCATCGAGACGGTGGTCTCGAAAAACTCCGGCGGCAGCGCGAGCTATGGCAAGATCGAAGCCGCAAGACGGCTCGGCCTGCCGGTCGTCATGATCGAGCGGCCGCGACAGCAAAACGAGGCGTCCCCGGATGGCACGACCGTGCCGGATATTGCAGCTGCGCTCACCGCCATTCGCCATCAGCTCTCTCTTCTCGAAAAACGCGGCGAATAAACCAGCGGTTCTTTGCCGGAACGCTCGATCAGACGGGTTTCAACCGAACCGACGATGATGCAGGTAGCCATATCCGCCATGTCACTCGAGGCTTCCGAAAGAGACACGACCCGAACACGCTCATCTGCCCGTCCTGCCGCACGACCGAAAATCACCGGCACCGAACCGGGCAAATGTGCCCGCAACAGATCAAAAGCGGTACCGAGCTGGTGCGGACGTGCTTTGCTGACGGGATTGTAGAAAGCCATTACGAATCCGGCCTCGGCCGCCGCGATCAACCGCTTTTCGATAATGCCCCACGGTTTCAGATTATCCGATAGCGAAATGGCGCAGAAATCATGGCCAAGCGGCGCACCGGCCTTTGCGGCTACGGCCAGCATGGCAGTCACACCCGGCACGACGGAGAAATCGATATCGCGCCATTCGGCGGGGCCGCTTTCGATCGCCTCGCAAACCGCCGCCGCCATGGCGAAAACGCCGGGATCGCCGCCAGATACCACGCAAACCTTGCCGCCCTCGGCCGCAAGCCGCAGCGCCTGTTCGGCGCGGGAGATTTCCTCACGATTGTCCGAAGCATGGCGGCGTTGATCGGGTCTCAGCGATAGACGGTCGAGATAGGGAATATAGCCGAAGAAATCCTCCGACGCCTCCACGGCGGCAAGCGCCTCCGGCGTCACCTGCGCCGCACTGCCGGGGCCGAGACCGACAACGACCAGTCTGCCGGTCATGGCTTTTCACCTGCAGAGGGTCTGGTTTTCCAGCCCGGCACTAGAACCAACGAAAAATAGGGGGCAGGCGATGCATCACGTTCGATGAGCCGCACCGCATGGCTGTTGGCCATGGTGCCGCGCTCGACATAAAGCGCCTCGTTGAGCTTACCCGCTTTTTCCAGCGCCCGGCGAATTTTTGGAAGGTTGCGCCCCACCTTCATGATAACGGCACCATCCGTGCCGGACAGACGTTCCGTCAGCACATCTTCACCAAGCGTGCCGGGAAGCACGCTCAAAATATCATCGCCCTGTACCAGCGGCAAACCGGCCATGGACCAGCAGCCGGACATGGCCGTGATGCCAGCAACGACCTCCGCCGGGTAAGATGGCGCAAGCCGCAGATGAAGGTGCATATAGGAGCCGTAAAACAGCGGATCGCCTTCCGACAGCACGGCGACATTGCGCCCGGCTTCGAGATGCACAGCGATGTCCTTCGCCGATTGATCGAAAAAGGCGGCGATGGCATCGCGGTAATCGTTGCCGTTTTTATCGCTTTCGACGGTTACCGGATAGACCAGTGGCATTTCCAGCGTACCGGGACGGATAAAGGCCTCAACGATACCGCGACCGTTGCCGCTACTGCCTTTCTTGCAGAAGAAGGCAAGCACATCGGCATTTTCAATGGCGCGGACAGCCTTCAGCGTCAAAAGCTCGGGATCGCCGGGGCCGGTGCCGACGCCCACGAGTTTACCCTTCGGATGTTCAAAAAGAGCCGCGCTCACAGGCCAGCCCTCGCAACCGCATTGACAGCAGCAGCCGTCATCGCCGAACCACCCATGCGTCCCTTGACGATGGCATAGGGAATGCCGAGCGAACTTGCCTCCAGCGCGTCTTTCGATTCCGCCGCACCAACAAAGCCGACGGGCATGCCGATGATGGCGGCCGGGCGCGCGGCACCTTTTTCCAGCATCTCGAGCAGATAGAACAGTGCAGTCGGTGCATTGCCAATGGCAACCAGAGCACCGTCCAGCTTCTCTGCCCACAGATCGAGTGCGGCGGCGGAGCGTGTATTGCCAATCTTTTTCGCCAGCTCCGGCGTGCGGGGATCGCGAAGGGTGCAGACCACCTCATTATCAGCCGGAAGGCGCGCGCGCGTTACGCCATGGGCAACCATTTCCGCATCGCAGAGAACCGGCCTGCCGGCGAGCAGCGCACCACGTGCAGCGGCAACAAAATCCGGCGAAAAGCGGAAATGGCTGGCCGCCTCCACCTGCCCGCAGGCGTGGATCATGCGAATGGCGATATCCGCCTGCTCTTCGGTAAAGGCGGACAAATCCGCCTCTTCGCGAATGATGGCGAAGGAGCGCTCATAGATCGCATTGCCGTCGCGAATATAGTCATAGTCAGTCATCGGTCATCCTGTCGAAGCGCCGCACCGATCGCCTGTTTGCCCAGCCGGGCAAAGAAGTTGGCAGCGTTTTCCCCGGGCTTATGTTCTTTTTCGTAAAGACGAGCAAGCCGCGAAAGCGCCGTCCTCTGCTGCTCAAAAGGTAAAATACCGTCCTGCGGGTCGCAGGCGCGGCCCGAAATCGAAAAGCCCAGGCCATCGGCGCTGCCGGAAAAAGTGAGAAGTGACGGGGCAGGATACGCGCAACCCTTTCCGCAGCCGGAAATATGCAGCGTAAATGACCCATCGAGCAGAGAGACCAGTTCGTCCGACGCAAAGGCGGCCAGATCACGTGTGGGAAGGAAAGCCGAAGCGCACCCCGGCGCCCCGGGACAGACGGCAATGAAAGACCGCGCATCATCTGCCGCAATGATGAAACCGGAAGCCCTGGCCACTTCCAGCACTGCACCGCAAGCATCCCGTGAACCGAAGAATAGCAGGCTATGATTAAGTGACGGCCGCAATGTTTCTATACCGATTGCGCGCACCAACTCGCAGAGCCGCGATAGATCGGAGGCCCGGACTTGTCCGAAGGCAGGCGCGATACCGGCGGCAAAAATACCCTTATCCGCCACGATCAGCCCCAAAGGCGAAGAAGGCGCGAGCGCCTCTCTCTCAATTGCGCAATCCAGCAGACGATCGCCGCAGATCGCTTTTATCGTTTGCTGATCCAGATCACGGCCCCGGGCAGACACCCCTTGGCCGGCAAGATAGACAAGCAGCAGCAGGACAACATCAGCCGCTTTGTCCGCCTCAACCAATCCCGCGCGCAGCGCCATGCTCTCGGGGCCGCCAACAAACAATTGCCAGAAAACCTGCCCCTCCTGCCGCACCGCTTTCAGGCGAATATCGGCCAGCAAATCCGCCATTGAGGGACGGCCGCCACCGTCGATGACAACGGATATTTTCGCTGCGAGCTTTTCATGCAGCGCCAGCGCGCCAACCTCTCTGCGAATCTCGTCAGCAAGAGAACTGCCATCGGCGATTTCCTGCGCGTCCCGACCGGCAAGAACAGAAGCCTCGACGGCTAATCCTTCCCGAAGCGGCAAACCGAGCGCCAGAACATCATTCTCCAGGGCGCAGGCGCTTTCCGGCGTGAGGCCGCGAAATTGCAGGTTGCCGCGCGCTGTTATGTCGATCAGCCCGTTGCCATGCCGCTCCGCGAGATCGCAAAGCGCCATCATGTCATGGGGCGTGATATCCGTCTCGAATGCGATCCGCGACAGAAAACCGTCACCGGTCAGCATCGGTGTCGATAGGGCCGGACACGTCCCGCGGCGGCCGAATGGCTGAACCGGTTCGGAAACGGCCGTCCTCATGCGCTGACCCTTTCAGGGTGCGGGAGGATCAGCATTTCAAGCTCGGCATCGACCGCATTGCGCCGGCTATGCCAAAGGCCGCGACGGCGGGCGGATAAAAAGCGTGCCGCCATCACCTCCGCCGCCTTCGGATTTTCCCGCAGGATGAAGTCGCGAACCTCCTCATTACTGAAATAGGCGTCATAGACTGCCTCGATCAGTGAGGAGGAAACCGCATGGGTGGTTTCGGCAAAGCCGATCAGCCGGTCAACCGTCTCGGCAAATTCCGCCGCCCCGCGCGGGCCGTGCCGCATCTGGCCGGCAATGAAGCGTGGATTGATGGCACGGGCCCGAACAACCCGCGTCAGTGCCTGTGAAATGGATCGCGCGCGTGGACGCGCCGGATCGGTCGTATCCAGTGCGACAATATCGGCAACGCCGCCAAGGGCGGCCTTTGCGGCAGAAAAACCGCCCATGAAGGCAACATCGGAAGAACCATCGAGAAGATCGCGGCCGGGATCGTCGCCGGTGTGAACCAGAAGATCGGCCCGCCGTACCAGTTCCACAAAACCGGTATCCTCGAAAATCTCCAGCCCATCTTCGCCGCCGAAGGCATGGCTTGCCGCGTCCAGATAGGCCTGCCCCAAATCTTCGCGTTCGTCCCATTTTCCGCTGGCGAGTTTTTCCTCTATGCCCGCACCATAGGTGCCGGGCGCCGAACCGAAGATGCGCGCCGGTATATGACCGAGCGCGGCCGCTTCTTCCGAAAGCGGATTGTCGCCCGGCGCTTCGTCGCGCCGCGCGACCGCCTTGGCGGCAGCATCGAGAAGAGCGATAAGCGCCGGAAACATGTCGCGGAACAGGCCGGAAATCCGAAATGTGACGTCGACACGCGGCCGCCCGATACTGGCCGGCGGTAGGACCTCGATGCCGGTAACACGCCCCGTCGCAGGGTCATGGATCGGTCTGGCGCCCATCAGATGCAGCGCCTGTCCTACATCCTCGCCACCGTTGCGCAGGCTGGCGCTACCCCAGAGATCGAAAACCAGATGTTTCGGCCAGTCTCCATGAGATTGCAGATGGTGACGCATCACCTCTTCGCCCGCCATGCGGCCCAGTTCAAAAGCCGTCGGCGTCGGCATGGTGCGTGGATCAGCGGCATAAAGGTTTCTACCCGTCGGCAGCACGTCAAGCCGTCCGCGCGCGGGTGCGCCGGAAGGGCCGGGGATAACATGCCGGCCCGCGAGCGCTGCAAGCAGAGCTGCTTTTTCCGCCGCAGCGCTTTCAAGCCTCAGAAGATCGGTCTCGCCCTCAGGCGAACGACCGAAAATATGCTGGCCGTCCTTGATTGCGAAATCCTTGAGGTCACAAAGAAACGCGTCGATGCGTGACAGTGCCGCATCGGCCTCATCCGTCGCCCCCACCCCAGCATCTGCCGCTAGCCCGGTTTCCAGCGCTTTTTCGACAATCAGTTTCGCCAGCCGGTCGCGGCGACGACGATCCAGCCCGTCCGCCTGCGCATATTCATCGACCAGCTGCTCCAGCGCGGATTGCTCCGGCGAAAGCCCGGCATCTATCAGCACCGGTGGAACATGGCCGATAGTGACAGCGGAAATCCGCCGCTTGGCGACAGCCGCTTCGCCCGGATTGGAGACGATGAAAGGATAGACCACCGGCAACGAGCCCGTGACGATCTCTGGAAAACAATCCCGGGAAAGCGCCACCGTCTTGCCCGGCAACCATTCCAGCGTACCGTGCGCGCCGACATGCACGATGCCATGCGCGCCTGCGACCCGCTGCATCCACGCACCGAAGGCAACCAGTGCATGGCGCGGCGGCAAAGCAGGGTCATGATAATCCACCCGCCTATCCTCGTTTCGTCCACGGTCCGGTGCCAGCGCCACGAACACCTTCCCGAAACGGGCGACGCGGAAACGGAATGCGCCATTGACAAGCGCATCGTCGTGTTCGGCCGAACCCCAGGTCGCATCCAGAGAGGCGGCGGCCCCCTGCGGCAAACCCGCGAGAAAATCCTGATAGGCTGAAAATTCGACAGTCGCTTCCTGCTGCTCGACGCAATCCAGCAAGGCCCTTGCCGTTTCGGGAATATCCGAAACCGCATATCCCGCCCCGTCAAGATCGCGCAGCATTTCCAGCACGCTCTGCGGCACATCGAGGCCGACGGCATAACCGGTGCGCCCCGGCGCGGCACCGGGATAATCCGGCATCAGAATGACGATGTGCCGCTCCTGCGGGGCAGATTGCTTCAACCGCAAAAAGGCGGCGATACGGTTTGCCACCTGCTCCACACGATCGGCTTCCGGCACGTTCAGGAGACTGACACCGCCATCGGTCCGCACTTGCTTGAACGAAATCGCACCGGCAAGAATCCTGCCATCGAGTTCCGGCAGGACCACATGCATGGCAAGATCTGACGGGTTAAGACCGCGCGCATTCTCCGCCCAGCCATCCCGTCGCGTGGTCGCCATGACCACCTGAAACACCGGCACCCCGAGACGATCGAAGAGTGTCTTGCCACCTTCATCCGTCTGACTGGCAAAGGCCGTGGCGGCAATGATCGCGGCGGGCTCCAGATCAGGTAGCACCGTTTCGAGAAAACGGATCGCTTCCCCATCCTTCAGGCCGCTGACAAAAATCGGCAATGGCGCAAAACCGCGCTGCGATAGTGCGTGAAAAAGCGCGTCCACGGGCGCAGCATCGCTTGCCAAAAGCATGGAGCGGTAAAAGAGAACCGGCAGGATGGCTGCATCGGCGGAGAAACCCGCGCTGGCTTCCACCTGGTCCACGACACCTTTACCCGGCCGGTAGAAGCCGGCTTTCGGCAGTGGCTGGGCCTCGATATCTGGCCATGCGCCACCCCTTGCAAGCGCCGCAAGACCAGCGGCAAGCCGACCCATATTCTCCCGCCCACCCTCGCGGAAGAAGGAGAGGACAGAGGCCAGAATTTGCCGATCAACGGTTGAGGCCGCCTCGAGTTTTTCGTCTCTCTCGCTGCATTCGCCCGGCAGGAGCAGCAGTTTTATGCCCCGCCGCCGGGCGAGAATGGAAAGCTGTTCAACACCGTAACGCCAGCGCTCTGCGCCGCCCAGAATCCGGATAAGAATAACGCTGGCATGTTCCGCCGTCTTTTCGATCCAAAGATCGACCGACATCGGATGGCGAAGCTCGGAGAGGTTGGCGGCGGATAGCGACGGAAGGCCAGGCTCCGCTTGCCGCCACACCTGTTCCAGCCCGGCAAGATCACTCGTTGAAAAAGACATGACCACCACATCCGAGCAGGGCTGGTTGAGATCAACCGGCTCGATCAGATCGTCCAGAGACGAGGATGTGGTGGCGAGAATATGCATGGGTCAGGCGGCCAGCATCTGTTCGATCTTTTCGCGGTTGATGCCCTTTTCGCCGATGACGACGAGGCGGCT
This sequence comes from Agrobacterium tumefaciens, assembly GCA_025560025.1. Classification (NCBI taxonomy): domain Bacteria; kingdom Pseudomonadati; phylum Pseudomonadota; class Alphaproteobacteria; order Hyphomicrobiales; family Rhizobiaceae; genus Agrobacterium; species Agrobacterium tumefaciens. Next base: position 2,552,902 of record CP048485.1, read on the forward strand.
GCGGCGCTCCTCGCCCGCCGCCCAGGGGCGGTCGTAATAGTGGTTGACGCGGCTGCCGACAGCCTGCACCTGCAGGCGCATCGGCTTTGCGGAAACCTCGATGAAGCCCTTGATGCGCAGGACATTTTCCGCAGCCGCCGTCTCGGCGATACGGATCGCCAGCGCTTCCGGATCGGTCACAGCCGGCAAATCGATGACGAAGCTGTCGAAATCATCGTGCTCGTGATCAAGTTCACCATCGTGATGGGTACGGCGATTTTCGATATCCTCTTCCACAGCAAGACCAAGACCGATCAGCACGGCGGGGTCGATGGCGCCATTCGAAGCGACCACGATCTTTGCGGCCTTCGGCAGATGCTCGAGGATATGCGCCTTGGCCTTGTCGAGTCCGGCAACGTCCAGGAGATCGGCCTTGGTCAGCACGATAAGGTCGGCGCAGGCGACCTGATCTTCGAAAACCTCTTCAACCGGGTCGTCGTGATCGAGCGCCTCGTCATTGGCCCGCTGGGCAGCAAGGGCTTCCATGTCGTGCGCCACCTGCCCTTCGGCAAGGGCGGCACCATCCACGACGGCCACAACGGCGTCCACCGTCACGCGGCTCTTGATCGCCGGCCATTGGAAAGCCTGCACCAGCGGCTTGGGCAGGGCAAGTCCCGAGGTCTCGATGAGAATGTGCTCCACCTTCGGCTGGCGGCTCAGAATCTGTTCGATGGCGGGCTGGAAATCATCCGCCACGGTGCAGCAGATGCAGCCATTGGCCAGTTCGACGATGTTTTCTTCGGGGCAGCTTTCAATGCCGCAGCCTTTGAGGATTTCACCATCAATGCCAATATCGCCAAATTCGTTGACGATGATCGCCAGCCGCTTGCCGTCGAGTTTTTCGAGAAGGCCGCGCAGCAGCGTTGTTTTGCCGGCCCCCAGAAAGCCGGTGACGATGGTGCAGGGAACGCGGTCCAGAAGGGTGCTCATGATCTCTCCTCGGTAAAATCGAATGGGGGAATGCGCGCCACCATGCCGCGCTTCAATGGTTCGGGGCGGCCGCGCCAGGGCATCAGGCCATCGGGAGCAGCAGCCAGCAGCCGTGCGCCGGTCAGCAGGTCTTCCGCGTCACCGGGTGTCAGCCCGCCGAACACATAGGACCAGCCATTGGCGCTGCGCAGCACGGCGCTAAGGCCGCGCTTGCAATTGGCAAGGCAATTGACGGAACGAACGATAGTGCCGGATTCTTCCGCCTTCGCGATGACGGCGTCGGCGAGACGCGAACCGGGGCGTGGTTCGGCATTGGGGTCGGCTTCATCGCGACAGCTTCTGCAAACGAAGACGATCACGCCGGACGCCTTTTCGTCTTGCGGATTTCCGCTCGAACATGAAGATGTCGCTGAAATATCCAAACCGTATCGTTTCCCGCGCCTAGCAAAAATCTCGGGGTGCGGATGTCGAAAACGGCCTACGCGTCGGCGCAAACCGGATGTTCGATCTAACCGACTGACCGGAGCACCCCGCCCGGCAGACGTTTTTCCTGAAACGGCAGGTCTCCTGGCTCGCGGCTCTACACCCAGACACCGCCTTCCCGAACCATATTGAGGGTCCAGTGGCTTTACGGTGCGGGCTTACCGCTTACAGTTGCGGGGGCAGCCACGGAATGACCCTGTCAGGGTGGAACCGTGTTCCCTCTTAGCTTTTCCCGTTGCCGGGAAAAGACCGTCAGTGCCTTACCCTTAGGCTGAACGGGCGTGGGGGTCAATGCCGCGGCCCTGTCCCTCACGCATTGCCGGGTGCGGCAAATTGAGTATAGTCGCCGCTCCGAATGGCGGGGGCATCCGGTCCCGCGCCGCTGGATAAAGAGGAAAACGCGATGACACGCGACATCAGCGACGGCGAAGCCGAACGTCACCGGCAGAAAATGGTTAATCGCAAGACGGTTCAGGATGCTGAAGTGGTCGGGAAGACCATTGAAAAAGGCCTGCTGATGATCAATACAGGCCCGGGCAAAGGCAAATCCACGGCCGCTTTCGGTCTCGCCTTGCGCATGCTCGGCACCGGACGCAGGGTCGGTGTGGTGCAATTCATCAAGGGTGCATGGTCAACGGGTGAACAGCAGGCCCTGACGCTCTTCGGCGACAAGGTTGTCTGGCGCACCATGGGTGAGGGCTTCACCTGGGACACGCAGGATCTGAAGCGCGATGTCGCGGCAGCCACGAAGGCCTGGGAGGAAGCTAAAACCCTGATGGCCGACGAGACGATCGGCCTGCTGATCCTCGATGAGCTGAACATCGCGCTGCGTTACGACTACCTGCCGCTGGAAGACGTCGTTGAAACCCTTTCCAGCCGCAGGCCCGATCTGCATGTCATCGTTACCGGTCGCAACGCCAAGCAACCGCTGATCGACGCCGCCGACATGGTGACGGAAATGACCCTCGTCAAACATCATTTCAAGGCGGGCGTGAAAGCCCAGGCGGGGATAGAATTCTAACATGGCTGCACGCGTGCTGATGTTTCAGGGAACCGGCTCCGACGTCGGCAAATCGCTGATGGTCGCCGGCCTCGCCCGCGCCTTCGTCAAGCGAGGCCTGTCCGTCATGCCGTTCAAGCCGCAGAACATGTCGAATAATGCCGCCGTCACCGCCGATGGCGGCGAGATCGGCCGCGCACAGGCGCTGCAGGCGCGTGCAGCGGGTGTTCCGCTCTCCGTTCACATGAACCCGGTGCTGCTGAAGCCGCAGAGTGAAACCGGCGCGCAGGTAGTGGTGCAGGGCAAAATCATCGGCAATGCCAAAGCGGCCGAATATCAGCACATGAAGGCCGGGCTGATGCCGCGTGTGCTGGAAAGCTTCGAGCTCTTGAAAAATCAGGCGGATCTGGTGCTGGTGGAAGGGGCGGGCAGCGCATCCGAAATCAACCTGCGCGCCAACGACATCGCCAATATGGGTTTCGCTCGCGCCGCTGATGCGCCGGTGATCCTGATTGGCGATATCGACCGGGGCGGGGTCATCGCCAGCCTCGTCGGCACAAAAACCGTGGTCGAACCAGACGATGCCGCGATGATAAAAGGCTTTATCGTCAACCGCTTTCGCGGCGATCCGGCCCTGTTTTCGGACGGCATGCGGATGATTGCGGAAAAGACCGGCTGGGCGTCAATCGGGCTTCTGCCCCATTTTTCCGATGCCGCGAAACTGCCGGCGGAGGATGCTCTTGGACTTTCCGGCCCGGCTGAGCGAAAGCCCGGTGCAAAGATCCGCATCGCCGTACCGATCCTGCCGCATATTTCCAATTTCGATGATCTCGATCCGCTGGACATGGAGCCGGAGGTGGAGTTGATCCGCATACGGCCGGGCGATACCATTCCCGCTGATTGCCATCTGGTCCTGCTCTGCGGCTCAAAATCCACCATTGCCGATCTCGCTGTGCTGAAAGCTGCGGGTCTCAATATCGATATCAAGGCGCATGCCAGACGCGGCGGCTATGTTCTTGGGCTGTGCGGTGGATACCAGATGCTTGGAAAAACTATTTCCGACCCTCACGGCATCGAAGGACCGCCAGCGACGGTGGAAGGGCTTGGCCTGCTGGACGTGACGACGGTTCTGACCGGCGACAAGAGGCTTGTTTCCGTGCAGGGCAGAAGCTTCGACGGAATTAACTTATCCGGCTATGAAATGCATGTGGGCAAAACCGAAAGCGCGGCGGGCGCCCAGCCGTTTTCGACCATAGACGGACGTGCGGACGGTATCATATCGCCCAATGGCGGCATCTTCGGCACCTACATACACGGCCTGTTCGCGGATGACCGCCAGCGTGGCGCATGGCTTGAACGGCTTGGCGGACACAGCACGAAACTGAACTACGAAGCGCAGGTGGACGACGTTCTCGACCGTCTGGCAGCGCATATGGAACAGCACCTCGATCTCGACAGACTGCTTTCTATAGCGCGATAAGGACCGCCAGCAGCCCGAACAACCCGATCAGCAGGAGGTCGGCGATCCGCGCCAGCCGCAACGCTTTGCGAATATCACCGGCGACGAGCGACGCCCTCCCGCCTTCGCCCATGAACCGCGCCTCGATCATCTGCCCACCATAGGAACGCGGACCCGCAAGGGCGAAACCGAGGGCACCCGCAAGCGCCGCCTCCGGCCAGCCGGCATTGGGTGAGCGATGATGATGCGCATCTCGCCGTATCGCAGCGATGGCTCCGCCCGGCGATGCGCCCTTCACAAAAAATGCCGCCAAGGCGAAAAGACCGCCGCTCAACCGGGAAGCCGGCAGGTTGACTAGATCGTCCAGCCGGGCAGAGGCCCAGCCGAAGGCTTCATGGCGCGGCGAGCGATGGCCGATCATGCTGTCGGCTGTATTGATCGCCTTGTAACCCGCACCACCCGGAAGCCCCAGAAGACCAAGCCAGAGCGAGGGGGCGACGATACCGTCGGAAAAATTCTCCGCCAGGCTTTCGATCGCCGCCCGGCATATCGCCGCCTCGTCAAGCGCCTGGGGATCGCGGCCGACGATCATCGAAACGGCTTTGCGGCCTCCCTCCACACCCTCACGTTCCAGCGCGATGGCAACGGCCTCCACATGCTGTTCCAGACTTTTCTGCGCCGGAAGTGACGCGCCGAGCACCGCAGCAAGCAACAGACCGAAAGGAAGCAAAAGCAGAACGGATTGCACAAGCCATGCGACAACCACTGTCAGCCCCAGAAAAACCGACAGTGCCATGGCGCCTGCGACCTTACGCTGCGAAAATGACGCGCTCTCCCGGTTCCATTTTTTGTCCAGCAGCGCGATAAGCGAACCGATCCAGGTGACGGGGTGGCCGATGCGTTTGAATAGCCAGTCCGGATAGCCGGTCAGGCGTTCGATCACGAGCGACAGGAAAGCGAGAGCAAAGAACATGGGCGAAACAGTACCAGAAAAGGCGCAGGCTGCGATCCGTCACGGTGGCAATCTCGGCAAGGCGCGCCTGATGTTTCCCGAAGCGCCGGAACCGTGGATCGATCTGTCGACCGGGATCAATCCGCACTCCTACCCGCATTCGCCCGTTCCCGCCAGCGCATTCGCCCGCCTGCCGGAGCCTACCGCCGCCGAAAAATTGAAAGAGATGGCAGCCGCCTCCTTCGGTGCACCTTCAGCCCGGCATGTGATGCTTTCGCCCGGCACCCAGATGCTGATGCCATTGCTGGCTCACATCGCGCTCGAACGCGGCGCTAAAAGCGGAGCCGTGCTTTCCCCCGCTTATGCCGAACACGCCCGAACCGCGCGCATGGCCGGATTGACTGTGACCGAGGTAGAGAACATCCACGATCTGTCGGCTCACGACTATGCGGTGGTGGTCAATCCCAACAATCCCGATGGCCGCATCACGGATCGCAACGCGTTGCTGTCGTTGGCGGAAGCGATGCGCCGCAAGGGCGGCCTGCTTGTCGTGGATGAAGCCTTTATCGAAACGGGAGGAGCGGAAAGCCTCGCGAGTGCCGCAGGGGACGATGCGCTGGTGGTCCTGCGGTCCTTCGGCAAGTTTTACGGCATGGCGGGTGTCCGGCTGGGTTTTGCGATTGCACATCCGGATAGCGCTGCTGAACTGGAGGCCAGGCTTGGCCCCTGGGCGGTTTCCGGCCCGGCGCTGCATATCGCGACGCAAGCCTTGGCGGACAGGGAATGGCAATTCTCCATGCGTCTCCGGATCGCTGAAGAAGCGCAGCGTATGAATGGCCTGCTGCAAAAAGCCGGACTAACGATTGCGGGCGGCACGTCCCTTTTTACTCTCGTGCGTGACCATCGCGCCGCCGGGTTGTTCGATCATCTTGGCCGGCGCGGCATTCTGGTGCGCATTTTTGATGAAAGGCCGAACGACATGCGTTTCGGCCTTCCCGGCAGCGAAGCGGAATGGCAGCGCCTCGAAGAAGCGCTGTCATCCGTTTGATCATTCTTCGAACGTATAGGTCTCGATAGACTCCGGCTTCATTTCGATGGAGAAGCCCGGCAGCTTCGGCGGCATGTAAGCAGCGTTTCTGATATCGCAGGGTTCGATGAAGTGCTCGTGCAGGTGGTCGACATATTCGATCACGCGGCCTTCCTTGGTGCCCGAGACCACCAGATAGTCGATCATCGACAGATGCTGCACATATTCGCAGAGGCCGACGCCGCCGGCATGCGGCCACACCGGCAGGCCGTATTTCGCGGCGATCAGCAGAACCGCCAGCACCTCGTTCAGGCCGCCCATGCGGCAGCTGTCGATCTGCACCACATCGATGGCGCCCTCGGCGATGAACTGCTTGAACATGATGCGGTTCTGGCACATTTCACCGGTCGCCACCTTAACGGACCCGATGGCCGCACGGATCTTGCGATGACCGGCAATATCGTCCGGGCTGGTCGGCTCTTCGATGAAGAACGGCTTGGCGAAGGCGAGCTTCTTGACCCAGTCGATCGCCTGATCCACTTCCCACACCTGGTTGGCATCGATCATCAGATAGCGGTCGGGACCGATCACCTCGCGGGCGATGGTGAGACGACGAATATCGTCTTCCAGATCGCGGCCAACCTTCATCTTCACATGGTTGAAGCCGGCATCGATCGCTTCCTGGCAAAGGCGCCGCAGCTTGGCATCGTCATAACCGAGCCAGCCGGCGGATGTCGTATAGCAGGCGTAGCCTTCATTCTTCAGCGTCTCGATCCGCTCCTTCTTACCGCTTTCGGCTTTTTTCAGGATCGCCAGCGCGTCGTCGCGGGTGAGCACGTCTGTCAGATAACGATAGTCAACGATGTCGGCGATTTCTTCCGGGCTCATATCGGCAACGAGCTGCCAGACGGGCTTGCCCGCCTTCTTGGCCAGAAGATCCCAGACAGCATTGACGACCGCGCCGGTGGCGAGATGCATCGCGCCCTTGTCCGGGCCGATCCAGCGCAGCTGGCTGTCGCTTGTCAGATGCCGCCAATATTTGCCGGGGTTCTCGGTCACGGTCGCAAGATTGGTGCCGACCACCAGATGGCGCATCGCCTCAATTGCCATGCAGCAAATGTCGTTGCCACGACCAATGGTAAAGGTCAGCCCGTGGCCTTTGAGCCCCGGCTCGTCAGTGTCGAGAATGACGTAAGCCGCCGAATAATCCGGATCGGGGTTCATCGCATCCGAACCATCAAGGCTCTGGGATGTGGGGAAACGCAGGTCGAAAACACGCAGATCTGTAATTTTGGTCATGGCCGTTCACTCGCGGTCAGTGTCAAAGGAAATCGTTCAATCGTGGTGGAAGGTTTCTTCCATCGTGGCCCACCACTCGCCTTCCTTTCGGCTTTCGAGCGGTTGCTGGCAGGGAATGGTGAAAGACCACCATTCTTGGTTCTTGGGACTGGCGGCCATCTTCGCCATGTCGGCGCTGAAATCGCTGCCGTGATATTCCCAGTAGCCGAACAGCAGATTTTCCGGCTCACGCAGGAAGATCGTGTAGTTGCGGATATTGCAGTCGCTGATGAGCGCCAGAACCTCCGGCCAGACGGCAGCGTGCAGCCTTTTATATTCCGCGATCATCTCCGGTTTGACGCCTATGACCATGCCCATGCGTTGCATGAAAAACTCCGTTATTGCTTGATGGTGGCAAGCGCGGCGCGCAGCCGGTGCTGCGGCAGGCCCAATCCCAGCCGTTCCGCAGCAGCGATGATCGGGATGAATCGGCGACGTTTCTTTTCATCATGATTGCCGGCGATATCGGCCAGCCGATGCGCGAGAAAGGGATTGCGCAAACGCTCCCGCAACACACCAATATAGGCCTGCGCCTCATCTCCCATGCCTTCCGCCGCAAAGACCGGCAGAACCTCGTCTCGCCAGAGCGTTTCCAGATCCGCAACAAGAGCACCGTCGGCCATTGCCTGACGCACCGTCTCGTCCTTCGCCCGCGCATCCTGCAACCAGCGTTCCGCCAGATAGGAATGGCCGAGATTGAGCAGGAACAGTTTCAACTTTTCGTAGTGGTCCAGATCGTCCGTCAGTACTATCGCCGGATGGATACAGGGAAGGACGAGACCTTCCTGCTTTTCGATCGCCCAAAGCGCATAGGGTTCGGCAACCGCACCAACCGGATCGATGGGCTCGGAGACGATGCGATCCACCAGGCTATTGGCGAAACGGCATTTTTCATTCAGGTAAAAGGCAAACCCCGCCGGCAACTGCCATTCATCGGCCAGCTGGCGAATGACTTGCTTCAACCGGTCACCATTGCGGGGAACAAGCTCGCAGGGGAAGATTGACAATGTCGCTTCCGGATTGGTCTGAAAACGCTCCAGCAGCAGCAGGCAGAGCTTGGCCGGAAAGCTCTTCGGCACACGCCCGAAATCGTCGGCGAGACCCGGTCCATCGGATGAATCCAGCTCATAACCGCGATCACCGGTGTTGGAAAGGATGACCTCAGCCACGCAGGCAATGCGCCGAACCTCTGTCCAGTCCGCATCCGCCGTCAGCGCCAGCGCAACGGCCTTGCCTTGAATTTCCTCGTCCACCTCCTGCCCGTCGCGAATTCCACGAATGCGCACGGGGTACGGCGCACCGCTGTTCAGTGCGGCAACGCGCTTCAGGCTTTCCGCATTACCCGTTGTCTGGACGATCGCAACAGGCCCGAGAGCCTCGCCCTTATCCAACGCCTGCGAAATAAACAGATCCGCATGCGCCAGTAGAAAGCGGCTGGTGCCGAATTGCAGGATGGGTGTGTCAGCTGTCATGCGACCTCCACCATGCCTTTGATGACTCCGGCTTTCGGATCGGTCAGCCCGGCGAATTTGGAAGGCACATCGGCAAGTGTCATGCGGTGAGTGATGAGGGCTTCCGATACCTTGCCTTCCCGCAGCGCCTGCAACACCCGCTCAAAATCCTCCGGCGTAGCGTTGCGGCTGCCGAGCAGCGTCGTCTCACGCTTGTGAAATTCCGGATCGTTGAAGCTGATATCGCTGGCGACGATGGAAACCAGAACATAGGAACCGCCGTGGCCGACGAAGGAAAAACCGCGTTCCATGGCTTTCGGATTGCCGGTCGCGTCAAAAACCGCGTCGAAGAAATCGCCATCGGTAATATCCGAGAGGCTGTCCCTGTCGCCCTCGCCAAGCGTCACCGTATGGGCAACGCCCAGATGCCGTTTGCAGAAATCCAGCCGGTCGGTGCGCCCATCGATCATGGTCACCTCGCCGCCGTCAAGAACGGCGAAAACCGCCACCGCCATGCCTATCGGGCCGGCACCCACGACCAGAACCTTTTGTCCCTTTTCGACCGCGCCACGCCGCACGGCATGCGCGCCAATCGCCAGAAACTCGGTCATCGCAGCCTGATCAAGGCTAAGACCATCCGCCTTCAGCACGAACTGTTGCGGAATGCTCAGATATTCGACCATGCCGCCATCGCGGTGAACGCCGAGCACGCCGATATTGCGGCAGCAATTGCTCTTGCCCTTCCGGCAGGCGCTGCACTCGCCGCAGGAGATATACGGAATGACGGTAACAACATCGCCTGCCGCAAGCCGGCTACCTTCAGGCGCTTCTTCCACGGTGCCCGAAAGCTCGTGCCCCATGATGCGCGGGTAGGAAAGATAGGGCTGATTGCCGGTGAATATATGCAGATCCGTGCCGCA